>NZ_SMLV01000401.1:0-28260 GCF_009711525.1 Fulvivirga lutimaris | reverse complement strand
CATCCCCACTGTGACTTTCTCTATAATAACCTTGCCATCAAGCGTGGCTGACCAAGAGATACCATCAGCACAGTTGACCTTAATTTGTATGCGTTTATCTGGAGAGCTAAGCTCGAGATTTTGAGCGAGCATCTGCCCAATAATTAGGAGAGAGATTGACAAGGTGGTTATAATTCTTTTCATGATACGGTATAGTTTGCTTATTTTTTTAAATGTTATTTCCACTGAGCAGGCTCTGCAAGTCATCGGCACTAAAGGTCTCTTGCGGTTTGAAATCGGTCGAATTCATATAATTTAGTATTGATTGATAAAGCTGTTTGGCTTCTGGTTTATCAGATAGCTTATCGAGTTGTGACATGCAAATCAACACACTACCAGCACCCACTTTAAATTCAAATATTAAACCCAGCTTATGATTTCTTTCAAGGTTGTCAATAACTTGAACAATTGGTCTGTAAGCTTTGCTTGTCTGATCCAATATCAATGAGTTACTTGCTTTTACAATAGAAAACCATTGCCAGTTGGTATGACAATCTGTTGGAAAGGAATTAAAAAGTGGGTGCGCTGGGTTTGTCAGTAAACCTAATGTGCCAGGTGAAACTGGTTTTTTGAGCCATTCACTAATTCCTTTGAACATGCCATAGTTCCAGAATTCTGGAGGGAATTGCCCTGCAAAACTATTTTGTTTCACATCTTCAGTTTGAGGAAATAGCAGCACTTTGGCACCACCTTGCAGTTCATCCAGCACCTGACTGGTTAACTTTTCAGAAACAATGATGCTTTTTGGAATCTCAACTTCTGCATGTGCAGGATAAACCCAAATAGGGTAGGAGTTACTGTATTCAGTGTCCGGTATTTCAATATTAATAGTGAGCTTTTCTGGTTTGACAAAAGAAGATAAAGACAGATTTATTTCTCCTTGATCAGATAATCCGCCATTGACAATTTCTCCGTTAGTGTTTGAGCCTTCATCGATGATTGTTCCATCTTGCTTTTTGATGCTCCAGATAATTCCGGTGTTGAAGTTTTGATTTGAATAATTAGCCACCACTATTTTGGCATTAAACTTTTCGTCATTAGTCCAACAGTATTTAGGAAACTCAAGAAGCACGGTAATATCATTACAAGATTGTTTCCATGCAGTAGGGCTAATCACATTTTTGCTATCCATAAAGGCGTCTAAAATACCTACCAATGCTGTGCCTTGTCCGGGAAAGTCCTGTAGGTCCAGCAATTGGAATCCGGCCATGCCTTTAGTGCGTAGTGCGGCTTCCATTTCAGCCTTGTAGCAAAGCGCAGACCATGCACCAGATGCCTTTTGAAAAATACTATCCATGTTTCCCATGCCTGCTTTTTCAAGGCGTTTTTTGAAAACTTCAAGATTCCTTGCGCTTAAAACCCCTGTGTATTTATCAATCTCCTTATAGTCAGGAAAGATCTGATATTGCCCAATCTCATGACTGACCAAAGGCATATTAAATTGGTGCACCGCATAATCAAAGTTCCTTTCAGTAGTAGGTAGACAAGTATTTAATATACCTCCCTCATCAGAATCGGCATAGGCATGAGTAAGTCTTGTATGAGTGAGAATAGTGTCGCCTTCTGAAGGTGTACGCACACCAACGAAAAAATCAGAGTAATCACTTGGAGGCATATACCCTATATTATTGTTTGATCCCATGGTATATAAAGGCCGGCTATCATAGTCCTTTAAGGCTATCATATTTTTATCAACATTATCATGGCCGCTCCATATTTCATTGCCTGGTGAAAACATAACAAATGAAGGGTGATTGGCATAAGCTTTTAATAATGCATAACCTTCGTCTAGCTGCATTTGCGCAGTTGTGTCAGATTCTAAACCACCCCAGAAAGGTAATTCTGCCTGTAAATAAATACCTTCTTGGTCTGCAGCAGTGAACGCTGCTTCAGGTGGGCAGTAGGAATGAAAACGATAATGATTGATACCATATGATTTGGCTATTTTATATACCCTTACCCAATCTTCAACATTCATTGGAGTATGGCCGCTGATAGGAAAAACAGCTGCCTCATGTTTTCCCCTTAAAAATGTTTTGCGTCCATTGATTGAAAACTGAGTGCCTTCAATAGAAAATTTGCGCATTCCGAAATCAACCGTCTTAGCGTCTTTGTTGTCAGCTGCTGATATACTTGCAGTTAAGTGATATATAGGTTGCTCATATTCGTCCCATAAGTCTGGATCTCTATCAAATGTATATTCTAACCTAATTTTAGGTTGATAATTAATTGTTGAATTGCTAATTGCTATTTGACTTGTATTGCCATTAACAGTCTTTCTTATGTTTAGCTGAACATCAAAACGCTCAATGCCTGCAGGATTTTCAATTTCTAAATCAACTTCAATTTTGTTCTTTTCAACATCTGGGTACACCTGCAGATTTGAAATATAGGTTTTTGACGCTGCTTCTAAATATAACTTACCAATAATGCCGTTCCAGTTGGTTTGAGTATCATCAGAGTAGATGTGGACATTGCCAAACGGGGTTAGTTTTAAGTCATTATTCACTTTAATAGTGATATGGTGTTCTCCTGGACTTAAATAATCTGGCACATCAAACATTTGTGGAGATTGGAGCAGTTGAGATGATCCAATCAAGGTGCTGTCAATCCATATTTGTGATGATTTGGTTCTCTCTAAGAACAATTGAATATGCTTATTATCGAAATTTTCAGGAATGACAATTTTCTTTCTATACCATGCCGCGCCTTCATATTTATACACCCTGTTAAGGTGCATTGTCGTTGTATCTTGATTGAGAATTCCTTTTTTGTTAGAATCAGTGGTGCCGGGAAGTTTTACAATATCGTTTAGATCAGATAAATACCACTGCTGCTCATTTCCAATATTTGCAGTATCTAAAGCAAACTGCCATTCTCCTTGCAAATCAACATAAGACCTATAATCCTCTTTATGTTCGCTGCAAGCGATGCATATTATCAGAAAAAGTAAATGAATGTACTTAGCCTTCACCATTTAAATTTTAATTATCATAAGTGTCAACCAGCGTTACTACTTTCAACTTCTTTTTGAAGGATTCAAAATCCATGTCATCTTTGCTAATGCTAACTGTTTTCTGGGTATTAGGGAGCATATCAAAATAGTTGTCTGAATAATTACTTGCCGACCCTGAAGATAGAAATACATCCTTGGCCAACTTTTTTGTACTCAGGTGGACTATAAATTCATCTTGATTTTCCGAAACGGAATAGTTGAGTTCTGGCTCAGGAAAATCAAGGTCCTTATAAGGGGATAGATAGCGAATGTTATGGGTAAGAACTTTACCCTCTGACATCAAAGTGGCAGTGAGCAATACACTTGATGAAATATCATTAGCAAGCTCACTTTTAGGAAGTATTAGTTGTTTATTAGAGCTATTTTCAATCACATCAATTGACTTATCCCAGCTCCCTAGTACATTTCCGTTAAAATCGATAAGGCTTACTTTTAGCTGAGCATTTATGGTCTTTAATGAATCAGAAATTACAAATACATTAATGTTATCATCCTTCTCGTCAAAACTGATCAAGAAGTTCTCGAAGGATTTTTTAGCAGTGTAATGTAAGGCTTTCCATTGCCCATAATAATCTATACTTGACCATGAGGCTACCGGCCAGCAGTCATTGATCTGCCAGTACAAGCTGCCCATGCATCGATCTCTATTTCGCCTGTGAGCTTCAATGCCAACCTTTATGCCATGGCTTTGCAACAACTGGCTAACATAAAGGAAGTTCTTAAAATCTTTGGGCTTTTTGTAGTGCCGGAGCATATACTCTTCAATGGTATTGTTACCAATGCTGGATCTTTGGTGAGATTTCATGACATCTGAATAAATATCATGATCCTCCGGGGTAGTATATTTTTGTACACTTTCAAATGAAGGAAATGATTGAAAACCATATTCTGACATAAAGCGGGGAATAGCTTTATTATAATTGTCAAAAGGCTCCTTACCCCACCAAACCATCCAATAATGAGCATCACCTTTTTCATGCGATTCTTTTTCACCAAAATCGCTTCCAGGAGATGATGGCCAATAAGATCGATTATTGTCATAGGCAGCAACTACTTCGGGAAGTATCTTATGGAAGACATCGTCATAGGCTTTCCAAATGGTGTCAGCTACAGCTTTTGATTGCTCCTTGGTCACATTTTCTTTCCATCCCCAATTTTCCCATGCTGATAGGTTTTCATTATTTCCACACCATAATGCAATTGAGGTATGATTTCTCAATCTTTTAACATTATCAATCGCTTCTTGCCTCACATTTTCGAGAAAGGCATCATCACCAGGAAACATGGCGCAGGCGAACATAAAATCCTGCCACACCAAAAGTCCCATTTCATCGCATAGCTGATAGAATTCTTTATTCTCGTAAATACCACCTCCCCAAACGCGAATCATGTTCATATTGGCTTCTTTTGCTGAAGTTAATATGTGCTTATATTGAGGTTCCTTGGCTCTGGTGAGAAATACATCCTGGGGGATATAATTTGCACCTTTCATAAAAACTGGATGGCCATTTACTTTAAAATAAAAAGAGGCCCCAATAGAATCAGCTTCTCTAACCAGTTCTATAGTTCTCAGGCCTATTTTATGAGATTTTGCATCCGTATATGAATTGGAAGTTATATTGGTTACCACATCGTACAAAACTTGCTCTCCCATACCATTTGGCCACCATAATTCTGGATTTGCTATCTCAAATGGAACATTTAGTGTGTTAATGCCTTTGGTAAGTTTTACTTCTACCGTTTTGATGGGCGTTCCATTGACCTCTATTTCTACTTGCGCACCTTCATCATCCTGGTTAGACATTACTTCTATAAAGGCAGTAAGACTTGCTTTCTCATCTATTGAATTTTGCTGGATAAATAAATCCTCAATTTTATGGTTGCTCCAGCTTCTTAAAGAAATTGGCCGCCATATGCCGGAGGTAACTAACCTGGGGCCCCAGTCCCAGCCAAAATGATAACCTGCTTTTCTCGTGAAAACACTTACCTTCTTTTCACCTTCAACCTTTCCAATTTTAGCCAGGTCATTGTCTGAAACCGGTATTTGAAAGGGTGTAGCATCGTACTTTTCTATTCCTTTTTTTATTGGTGATACTAGCAGCACTCTAAGTTTATTTTCTCCAGCTTTTAGCAGTTCCTTCACCTCCACACTATAATTTCTGAACATATTATCTGTTTCGAGGATCAGAGAATCGTTTAGATAGATGTTGCTGTAAGTGTCCAGGCCAGAAAAATCTAATTCTACCTTCTGTTCAGAGAGAAGGACTTCAGAAACATTAAAGCTTGTTTCATATTCCCAATCTTCTTTATCAATCCATTGCAGATTATGCTCATTCAACCTGTAGAAGGGATCTTCTATCTTTCCCAGATTAATAAGGTCTGTATGAACAGTTCCAGGAACTGTGGCTTGATTCCACTCTGTATCATTTGAGCTTTTAAACCTCCAGTTTTCGTTCAGTTCTGTTTCAGAAACTGACATAGAATCAGGCTGATTTCCACAGCTTAACAAAGAAATTAAAATGAGAACAAAGAATAGAGAGTTTTGCAGTGTGTTGGATTTGTGCATAGTAATTTTATTTGGTGGTAGACATTTTATAATGAATACCTGAAAGTTCTTTTAATCTTGTAGCGGCTTGTTCTGGAGTTATATCGCGTTGCGGATTAGCTAACATTTCATAGCCCACCATAAATTTTTTGACCGTGGCAGACCTGAGTAGAGGTGGATAAAATGTCATATGCCAATGCCAATGCGGGTGGTCCTTTCCATCATAAGGCGCCTGATGAATACCAGCCGAATAGGGAAATGATGTTTCAAATAGGTTGTCGTAGCGGATGGTGAGCCACTTATAGGCACAGGCAAATGCTTTTTGCTCTTCCTGGTTCATTTCTGTAATCCGTTGCATTGGCCTGTTAGAGATTATCATTGCTTCGAAAGGCCATATCGCCCAAAAAGGCACAACAATAGTAAACTGATCATTTTGGTACAGTACTCGGGTTTCTTCCTGATCCTCAGCTTTTAAGTAGTCGCCAAGCAATGTTGACTTATGCTTTAAAAAGTAATCCGCTTGATTGGAGCTTTTCTTAGCAGGCTCATCAGGAATACTTTCCTGCGCCCAGATCTGTCCATGAGGGTGTGGATTGGAGCAGCCCATAATACTGCCTTTATTTTCAAATATTTGTACGTGGTTAATAAATGATTTCTTCCCTAATTCCTCGCATTCCTCAATCCACAGCTTTACCACCTTTTCAATTTCTGAAATTTTCATTTCTGGAATGGTGAGATCATGTCTGGGACTAAAGCATATTACTTTACAGATACCTCTTTCACTTTTATATCTAAAAAAACCTGAATTTTCTACTGCAGAAGGAACTTCAGGTTGTATTGCGGCAAAGTCATTTTCAAAGGTGAAAACACTTTCATAATCAGGATTGGTTTCACCATTGGCACGCTGGTTCCCCGGGCATAAATAGCATGTTTTATCATAGCTCTTTGCCTCAGCTAAATCAGTTGTCTCCTTTTGGCCCTGCCATGGTCTTTTAGCCCGATGAGGAGAAACCTGCACCCATTCTCCGGTCAGTAGATTGTAGCGTCTGTGTGAATGATTGTCAATGGAAAACATAGTCATTTTCAAGTTTACCAGAAGAATGCATAAAGAAATGAGCAGATGATCATGATAACAAAGGCACTGATATTAAATGCTTTTGGTGTGTTGAATAGACCCGGTGTTAATTCTATCGCTTTATCATCCGCTTTGCCATTACTTTGAATTTGGCTAACCAGTACAATTACTATGAAAGTAAGAATGCATGTAATCATCATTTGATTCATGAATGGAAGACTCACAAAGATGGCAGCATCAGACCAGCCATTAGGACCTATTTTAAAATACATGGCAATAGGAATTGAAAGAAGTACCCCAATAATGGCCCCTTTATTAGTAGCTTTTTTCCAGAACAGACCAGCCAGAAATACAGCTAATATACCCGGACTAACCACCCCGGTATATTCCTGAATAAACTGAAATGCCTGACTTAGATTTCCGAGCTGTGGTGCAATAATCAGTGCTATGATGAGTGCAATAACCCCTGTAACTCTACCAGTAGTTACCATTTGTTTTTGGCTGGCATCAGGCTTGATATAAGGCTTAAAGATATCCATGGTAAAGATTGTAGAAGTCGAGTTTAGCATGGAGGCTAGTGATGATACTATAGCCGCGGCAAGAGCTGCAACAACCAGCCCTTTTAATCCGGCAGGCACCATGGTATTTATCAGCCATGGTGCAGCATTGTCATTAGCGATTGATCCGTCCTCAGCTATAAAACCCGGGGCCATATTCCCAATTTCCAAATCCCCTCCAGGTGCATTGAGTACATAGGCCACAATGCCTGGTACAACTACAATAAATGGAATGATTAATTTCAGAAAGGCAGCAAAGGCGATTCCTTTTTGAGATTCTGCCAGACTTTTGGCTGCTAGTGTGCGCTGGATAATGTATTGGTTAAACCCCCAGTAATATAAGTTTGCCACCCAGAGGCCACCAATAACTACAGACAAACCCGGTAAGTCAAACCAGGCATCACCACCATCGGGTTTTATTATTTCTCCTTTTGAGAGGATCATTGAAAACTTCTCTGGGACAACGGCATAGATGTGTTTGAGCCCATTAATAATCCCTCCATCTGGAGCAACGGCATCAAGAGCAATGAAGGTGGTGACCAATCCTCCGGCAATTAGTAATACCACTTGAACTACATCAGTCCATGCTACAGCGGATAGTCCACCCCATAAAGAATATCCTGCAGCAAATACCGCTAAACATATAATGCTAATGATTAGTAAACTTCCATCTCCGGTTCCTAAAATAGTGTCTAATGCCTTTGCACCGAGATATAGCACCGAAGTGAGGTTGACAAATATGAAAAGCGCAATCCAAAATATGGCAAGGATGGTTTTTAGCTCTGTGCTAAATCTTTTTTCAATAAATTCAGGTATGGTATATAGTCCCTTTTTGATAAATATGGGTAAGAAATATTTGCCTACTATCAATAAAGTGATGGCTGCCATCCATTCGTAGGAGGCTATAGCCAGCCCAATTGCAAATCCAGAGCCTGACATACCTATGAACTGCTCTGCCGATATGTTTGCTGCAATAAGCGAAGCGCCAATGGCCCACCATGGCAATGACTTTCCTGCCAGGAAGTAATCTTCTGTACTTCTTTCCTCACCCTTTTTCTTTCGAGATACCCACAGGCCAACACCAACGATTACAATAGCATAGCTTATAAATACAAAGTAGTCCAGAAATGCGAATTTCATATTTCAGTTTTTTTAGGCATTATTTAAAGTGACAGGTTCAACATTTCAATTATTTACTAAATGGCAACCATTTGATATTTCTATGGGTAAAAAAGTCGCTTCTTTATATTTCATGGCATAGGCCGAAGAAACTTCCTTAATTACGTCATTTAATTTTTCAGTTTCAACCACAGCTATAATACAACCACCAAAACCACCACCCATTTGTCGTGCACCAGGGGTGAATTTATTATCTACAAATTGATCAGCCAGAAAATCGGTTTGCTCACAAGTTATTTCAAACTCGTACCTTAATCCATAATGCGCCTCATTAAGGAGTCTTCCTATATCCTCCAAATCTCTATTTTCGAAAGCTTTACCCATATCCAGAACCCTCTGGTTTTCTTCTACAATAAATTTGCAGCGTTTGTATACTGTATCATTTAAAATAGGTTGAAGCTCATTGAGCATATCCATATTGATATCTCTCAAAGATTGGACATTAGGATATTTAGTTTTAACCTGGGCAACACCATCCTCACACTGTTGTCTTCGCTCATTATAGGCGGAAGTAACTAAAGAATGACTTACATTAGAATTGCAAAGTACCAGTGAGTAGTTCTGTAAATCGACTTTTACATAAGTTAATTCCAGATTGCGACAGTCAAGTATAAAAGCCTGATCTTTTTTACCCATTAAGCTTGAGAACTGGTCCATTATGCCACATTTCACTCCGGCATAATTGTGCTCCGCGGCCTGGCTGATGAGTGCCATTTCCTTTCTACTTAAACCGAGATTATATAACTCATTTAGCCCGAAGCATAGGCCACATTCAAGGGCTGCTGAAGAAGACATACCTGAACCAACCGGGATGTTACCAGAAAACGCGAGGTTAAATCCTTGAATAGTCTTACCTGTATTTTGTAGCTCTGCCACCACACCCAGTATATAGTTTTTCCATGTAGGAGAGGGAATAGCTTCAATGTCATTAAGGTCAAATGAAAATGATTCGTTTTCATCTATTGAATGGCAAGTGCATTTGGTAGGATTATTTGATGGCCCTAGCGCAAAGTAAATAGCCTCACCAATGGCAGCAGGAAAGACATAACCGAGGTTATAATCAGTATGTTCACCAATGATATTTATTCGGCCTGGAGCAGAAACTACTAATTGCTCTTTCCCAAATTGAGCATTAAATACTTCTACAACTTTGTTAATGAGTCTTTGCATCTATTGTAATTACAGTCTGACGAATATAAATATTTATAAACGTAATAATAACGTTTATTTTGTATTTTTGAATATGGCCTATGATGAAAATAGAAAAAGCTGGGTGGCTGTTGATTGTCTGGTGCTGGGTTATGATATAGAATCAAAATCTATCAACGTCCTCAGTTTTATGCGACAGGTAGACCCTTTTGCAGGTCAATGGTCGCTCATTGGTGAGTTTATCAATGAAGAGGAGGATATTGATGATGCAGCCAAAAGAGTTTTGGAAAAGTATACAGGGCTTAATGACGTATTTCTAGAGCAAATAAGAGTTTATGGAAATACAAACAGAGATCCGGCTGGAAGAGTGATATCCATATTGTATTGGAGTCTTATTAAACTGGATGACATTCACAAAGACATTGTAAATAAGCATGGTGCTCAATGGTTTTCAGTGGGAGACCTACCAAAAATGGTGTTAGATCATGGCGAGATGATAGATTTTGGACGTGATTATCTGTTGTCGAAGGCTAAAAATACTCCTCTTGGTTTTGAGTTGCTACCACAAAAATTTACGCTTCCTCAACTGCTTAACTTATATGAGGCTATATATGGCAAAGCCCTGGATGATAGAAATTTTAGAAAAAAGATGCTCTCAACAGAATTGCTTCAAAGGCTAGACGAGAAGGATAAATCCAGTTCTAAAAAAGGGGCTTTTCTTTACGAATTCAATCAGGAGAAGTATCATGAATTAATGAGCAAAGGCTATCATTTGGAGTTGGTTTGAGTATTTCACAACTGACTAAAGATTGAAATTTGTTCCAAATTACCTCATACATAATTTAATTTAAACAATCGATTGTGTAGATTGAGCAACAATTCCAAAAATGCTATTAAAATGTTAAAAAGACTGCTCTGTATTGTAATAATAGTTTCCGGTTGTTCGTCAACTCCTGAAAAGGAGAAAGATGTAACAATGAAGGTTTCTACCTATAATAACCCGATCCTGGCAGGTTGGTATCCGGACCCTAGTATTACTTCAGATGATAAGGGTAATTATTACCTTGTCAATTCAACCTTTGCCTATTACCCTGGTATTCCTGTTTTTCATAGTACAGATCTGGTTAATTGGAGGCAGATTGGAAATGTACTCGATAGGCCTGAGCAGCTAGATTTGGAAGGTTTTGGAGTTTCAAGAGCCATATTTGCGCCTGACATCAGCTATGACAATGGCATTTACTATGTCACCTGCACGGTAGTTGATGGTAAGGGAAATTTTGTTGTTACAGCCACAGACCCTGCAGGCCCATGGTCTAACCCTGTTTGGCTTCCAGAAGTATCTGGAATTGACCCGGGATTATTTTTTGATGAAGACAAGACTTATTTGATCTATAATAGCGAAGCTCCTGATAATGAGCCTTTGTATAATGGTCATCGCACTATTCGTATGGTAGAGTTTGATAAGGAGAACTTAAAAGTGATTAGTGATAATAGAATTTTGGTAAATGGAGGTGTTGACATTTCTGAAAACCCTGTTTGGGCAGAGGGCCCACGTATTTACAAGTTAAACGGGTATTACTATTTAATGACAGCCGAGGGAGGTACTGCTATCAATCACTCTGAGGTAATTTATCGAACTAAGAATATTAATGATGACTTTGTTCCTTACAATAAAAACCCAATTTTAACACAAAGGCACCTTGATCCAGACCGTAAAAACCCAATAACCTCTGCTGGTCATGCCGATATTGTCCAGCATCCAAATGGTGACTGGTATGGAGTTTTTTTGGCCTGTAGAGCCTATGGAGACGATTATTACAATACTGGAAGAGAGACTTTTATAACACCAGTAAAATGGGAGAATGACTGGCCTGTTTTTGATTTAGGAGGGGAAGGAATAGCTTATGCTTACCCATTGCCAACAGGTGTCGATGTTGATTCTACTCTATTTCCTTTGAATGGGAATTTCTGTTTCACAGAAACATTTGATAATGATTCTTTAGCCCTACATTGGCTTTTTTTAAGAACGGTTAAGGAAAAATGGTATTCAATCAATGGTGGATTTTTAGAATTAGACTTACGCGCAGAAACCATCAAGGGACTGTCTAACCCAAGTTTTATAGGGCACAGACAGCAACATCTGAAATGTGAAGTAGAAACAAAATTCCAGTTTCAGCCGAAATCAAGTAATGAGCAAGCGGGTTTGGTGGCTTTCCAAAATGGTCATAATTATTATTACTTAAATAAATCAGTTGTTGATGACAAATCGGTTATACGTCTTGAAAAGGGAACCGAAGCAGGCTCAGAAATACTTGCTTCAAAACCTATTAATGATTCTGATAATTTGGAGCTGAAAATTGAGGCTGATGTTGATGTCTATAAGTTTTATTATCGTCAGGGAGACACAGATTGGATCTTGCTGCAGGAGGCAGATGGCCATTACTTGAGCACTAAAGTAGCAGGAGGTTTTGTGGGAGTTACATTTGGAATGTACACTTCCTCTAATGGGGAAGTGTCATCCAATGTTGCTCGATATGATTCGTTTACCTATACAGGAAACGATACCGTTTATTAAAAAAGGAGCCTTACAAAGGCTCCACTAGTGCATCAATAGTTTGGATAGTCCCGTCACTATTATATTTCAACTCTGTAACTTTTACACTTCTCAAGTGAGTTTTTCCTCCTGAAAGCGAGCTGTCATGAAAGAATAACCACCATTTGCCATTATGCTCAACAATAGAATGATGGTTGGTCCAGCCTAATACAGGCTTTAATATTACTCCCTGATAGGTAAAAGGGCCATAAGGCGATTCTCCTATGGCATAAGCTATATTGTGAGTGTCTCCGGTTGAATAAGAGAAGTAGTAGCGGTCATTATATTTATGCACCCATGCTGCTTCAAAAAATCTTTTTTCATTTTCTCCTACAGTAATTGGTTCTCCATCCTCTCCAAGAATAACAATATCTTTAGGCTCTTCTTCGAAGCTCAGCATGTCCTCAGATAGTTTAGCCACTTTTGGACTAACTGCGGGTAAAGAATCTGCAGGGTAAGTATCCTGACCGGTGTATTCTCCATTACTCCATCGTTGAAGCTGACCGCCCCAAATACCACCAAAATACATGTAGTAGCTGTTATCAGAATCTTCAAACACGGCTGGATCAATACTAAAGCTGCCTTTGATTGGTTCTTTCTCAGCTGTAAATGGCCCGTAAGGGTAGTCGCTTGTAGCTACACCAATTTTGAAAATGCCCTCTGGGTCCTTGGCAGGAAAGTACAGGTAATACTTATCTCCCTTTTTAGCCGCATCAGGCGCCCACATCTGTTTGTCTGCCCAAGCCACATCTTCTACCGATAATACCTCTCCATGGTCTTTAATAGCACCTCCTACATTGTCCATAGAAAATACATGATAGTCTTTCATGTCAAAATGACTTCCCAAATCGTCCTCAGGGATTCCTGACTCAAAATCATGAGATGGATATATATATAGGACATCATTAAATACATGCGCAGATGGGTCTGCGGTGTATAATTCTGTGATTAATGGTTGAAGTTCTGATTTTGATGAATCAACCTGTTCAATTTGAGCATTGCTGTCAGTAGAATCTTCCTGATTTTTGGTTTGGCAAGATTGGGTCATCACGACTCCAACCAGCAGTGTTAGTAGTTGATAAGTTTTGGTCATATTCTTTAGATTTTGTTGATGAATCATATGTGATTTCAAACCTTTTATAGATTTATTTTACACAATCAATTGTTTTAATAAATACCTCTATAATACCTCATTAATGGCAATAATTTGAATCATTATAAATAATTCATCACAAAAATAGCAATTTTTAACAATCGATTTCTTAAACTGAATATTATCTCTATATTGGGCATTCAAAACACGGTTAATATTAAGATGATTGTAAATGTAGTGGTGTCAATTAAACTTTCATTTTGCTAAAATCAGCAGAGTAACATTCTAGGGCTGCACGATGGCCTGGCGTAGAAAAATAATTTCCCAATCAGAGGTCGGACAGATTACACCTTACTTTTTGACAGAAATTTAAAACCCAAAAAAGCTTTCTATGCCGTATTAGATACTGCGGGTAATAGATAGACTTATTAAAATTTAAATAATTGCCGGCATGCGCAACTTGTATTTTCTTTATATCAATCATTTTATGTTAGTGTTTTTGTTGGTTATGCTGTTTGCTATTCCTGCAACGAGTCAGTCCAATAGCACTTTTGAAGAGGTAAGAACTGTCCAAACTAATGAACCATTTCAGGAGTCTTCTTTTCTAACAACTGAAAATAAAAAAGACGCATTTCCGCTTGTGGTAAATAGTGAGCCGGCCAATATTTTGATTAGCCGATCCGATTACTCTGGAATACTAAAAATTGCAAAGCTATTTCAAAAAGATCTAAGCAGTGTGTCTGGAAAAGAAGCAAGTCTATTAGTTGATGATCATGTCAAAACTGATAACCTGATTATAGTCGGAACCATGGGCAAAAGTGAGCTTATAAATGAGCTGGTACAAAGTGGTAAAATCAATATTGCTGATCTGAACGGAAAATGGGAGCAATTTTTAATTATCCCTGTAAAATCACCAATGAAGGGCGTTGAGAATGGTCTTGTAATAGCAGGCAGCGATAAGAGAGGTACTATTTATGGTATGTTGGAGCTTTCCAGGCAAATGGGGGTATCACCCTGGTATTGGTGGGCAGATGCTCCAGTGAAATCACGGCAGCATATCTATGTGAAGTCAGGGAAACATACTGCAGGTGAACCAAAGGTAAAATACAGAGGCATCTTCATTAACGATGAAGATCCCGCGTTAGCTGGTTGGGCAAGAGAAAAGTTTGGGGACTTTAACCATCAATTCTATGAGAAGGTGTTTGAGTTGATTTTGCGTATGAAAGGAAACTACTTATGGCCTGCTATGTGGGGAAAATCCCTATGGGATGATGACTCAGTAAGTGCTCCCTTAGCTCATGAAATGGGGATTGTGTTGGGTACATCTCATCACGAACCGTTGATGCGGGCTCATGTGGAATGGAACCGTTATGGTAAAGGTGCTTGGAATTATGAAACCAATGCTGAAGAACTTCGCGAATTCTGGAAGAAAGGTATGGAGCGAACTCAGGGTCAGGAAAAGGTGGTAACGCTAGCCATGCGCGGAGACGGAGATGAAGCGATGAGTGAAGGAACAAATATTGAACTGCTTGAGAAAATTGTTGAAGATCAAAGAGAAATCATTGAAGAGGTTACAGGTAAACCTGCTGAAGAAACACCTCAGGTTTGGGCACTTTATAAAGAAGTGCAGGACTATTATGATCAAGGGATGCGTGTTCCGGATGACGTTACTTTACTACTCTGCGATGACAATTGGGGACAGGTACGTGTGCTTCCTGAAGTAGATGCAAAACCACGTAAAGGAGGCTATGGTATGTACTACCATTTTGATTTTGTGGGAGGTCCCAGAAGTTATAAATGGCTTAATACTGTGCAAATAGAAAGGACCTGGGAGCAAATGCGGCTCACTTATGAATATGGTGTAAAGGAAATCTGGCTCGTGAATGTAGGCGACTTAAAACCTATGGACCTTCCTATTAATTTTTTCCTGGATTATGCCTGGAATCCAGAAGAGATTACTGCCAAAAACCTTCCAGATTATTATACCCAGTGGGCAAGCACCCAATTTGGAGAGATGTATGCAAAAGAGATTGGAGAGATTCTGGCACTCTATACTAAATATAATGCACGTAGAAAGCCGGAATTGTTGGCAACTGATACCTACAGTCTGACTAATTTCGATGAGGCAGAAAGGGTAGTTGAAGAGTACAATTCCCTTCTGGAAAAAGCCAAAAGTATAAAGGAGAAATTGTTAAAAGAGGCGCAGGACGCATATTATCAATTGGTTTTATACCCTGTTGAGGCATGTGCCAACATGAATGAAATGTATGTGGCTGCGGCAAAAAACAAATTGTATCGTACGCAAAACAGGGCCTCAACTAACTATTATGCAGATAAGACTAAGGACCTTTTTTTTAAAGATGATGAGTTGTTAAAGCTACATAATGAATTTGCAAATGGTAAGTGGAATCACATCATGAAGCAAACCCATATGGGTCATGCGAGTTGGAAAGATCCCGTAGTCAATAAAATGCCGGAAGTATCATATATCCAGGTTCCATCTTCCGCAGGGCTGGGTTATGCGCTGGAAAGTGGTGTGAGCACATCTTTTCGGAATCGAGGTGGCTTGTTTAGTCAAAGTTTTTCACCCTTCGACCCAATTAATGATCAGCGATATTATATTGAGATTTTCAATCAAGGGGCTGCTGACCTTACCTATAAGCTGGAAGCCAAAAACGATTGGATAAAGCTCTCATCTGAAAACGGGACTGTTCAATATGAAGAGAGGGTTTATGTAAGTGTTGTCTGGGATAAGGTGCCTGAAGGCGAACAGGAAGGTGAAATAGTTATTTCCAGTCCATCGAGTCGTGATTATACAATCAAAGTGCCACTTCGCTCAAATATCTCAAAGAAGGTTAACGGATTTATAGAAAACAATGGCATTGTAAGCATTGATGCTGCTAACTATCAGCACAAAAAGGGAACAAAGAATATTTCTTGGGAAGTCATACCCAATTTAGGGCAGACAGGTTCTGCAGTGACCTCAACACCCGTTACGGCTCCAAAGCAAACTCCGGGAGCAAATAGCCCTTTCCTTGAATATCAAATATTCTTGCTGGATTCGGGTACATTTAGTCTTGAAACACGGTTTTCTCCTACCCTAAATTTTCAAAAAGATGAGGGCTTGCTTTATGCGGTTTCTATTGACGATGGAGAAAAACTAATTATAAATTTACATGAAAATGCCATAGACGCAGACTGGACCTATCCGGACTGGTGGAACAATGCTGTAACAGACAATATCATGAAGCAAACCGTTGTAGAAAAGTGTTTATCAGCAGGTGCACATACTGTAAGGTATTACATGGTGGATCCGGGGCTTGTTTTGCAAAAGATTGTATTAAAGAAAAAAGGTGTAGATGCGGAAAGTTACTTAGGCCCTCCTCAATCTACAATCAAATAATCAGGTACTATCGCGGCTGTGTAGTTTGAAAAATTGCCGTCAGATCAAATAATCTATTGAACTGAATGCAGCGAGTCAATATGAATTTTCAGCTGGGAATAGGCCAGGTTTTTTCATTTGTTTTACTCTCCTTCAGGAGTGATAATACGGTAATTTCCACTCAAATGCATCAAACTAAATAAGTAAAGCAACCCGTCAAAATAAGGATCAAAATAACCGTCTTCGTAAGGTTCCAATTTGGCATTCCAAACCTCGTCAACAAACTTCCAGCCTTTGTGGTGAGTAGCCATCAGGGAAGCCGCCCCTGCAGTTGAGACCAACCCCAGGGAATGTCTCAATTTTTGAAAGCCACCCGCAGGTAGTATCCACTCTGGTGTTGTGCCGTCTATGTTATATTGGTCTGGATAAGTCTCCAAACCCTGGCAATATAGGAAGTTTTGAATGCGGTTAGCATACCCCTGTTGCCATTTAATATCCTTGGCATACCAACTGTAATCCATGGCGATGTTCATAGGTACCCGCCATGAATCGTACCTAAAGGCATCACCCATCCGACCTCGGCTATGTGGAGCACCATTAAACTCAGAATAATCAGGAGTCAGGCCGGTCTTAGGATGTGTAGCCCTGTGCAGAAAAACGCGTGCTGTGTCAGCGCAGGCGCGATAAAAATCTTCATGTCCATCTTTAGCATATTCTGCCCAGATTTCGAAAAAAGCGGGTAGGTGATAAGAAGGATCTGTCCAGTCATATCCACCATCGTGAGGCACAAAATTAATTTGCTTGTGTTCTACATTTATAACATTTCTGACTCCTTCGGTTCCATCTTTGCTCCACATCGCATCAAGAATTCTGCGTGCTTCTCCATAATAATTTATTCCTGTATCATCACCCCATTGATTGGACGCGAAAAGCAGCGCAGTTACAAAATACAACTCCCCATCTGAAGCAGAGCCTTCCGAGTTTTGAGTCCCGTTTTCAGGATTAACGCTCCAGGCAAAATAAGCATCTCTGGCACCACCGTGGTGCTGCATATATTTTGTTGTCCAGCGCCAGAGACGGTCAAAAACTTCTTTTTTGTTGAATTGAACAGCCACCATAAGTCCATAAGAAAGCCCTTCTGTTCGGGCATCCTTATTCTTAATGTCCGATACATAGGCCAAAGAATCACCTATCTCGAAATACACGCGGTCAGGTCCCTCAAAAACATCATAATAGCCCTTTTTAAGTTTAGCATCAATTTCAGCTTGTGAATAGCCTGCCTCCAAAAACAGGTTTCGGTATTGGCCTGTTTCCCATGCTCCTTTACCTAAGGGCTTCATTTTACCTCGAGGATCATCTACTTTTTTATTGCAATCCTGAGCAGACATTGTTCCGGCTATAGCCAGAATACCAGCTGTCAGAGCGATTTTATTAAAAATATTCATGAGTTAAATTATTTTGTATCTATTGATATAACCGTAACGGATTGTGGTTCTAGTGTAAGCTTAATTTTTCCTTTTGAAACTTTCAGATCGAGTTTCTTAGGGGAAACATGTTCAGGTCTATCGAAAGTATTGATTGCATCAATTTCTGATGTATATAATGTTTCACCTGTGGCATTAGTTATTTTTTGATCTGCTAACTGCAAGTCAATAGTGGCTTTGCGTGAAGGGTCCACATTGGTCACCGCCAGTAGAATCTTCCCGTCTTTTCCCTTGGCTGCTATAGCATCTATGCGTGGTAAAGTCACGTTGTCTTGCTTGTAAGTACCGGCCTCGTAGTCAATTTTCAGGTGCTCTGCATCCTGGAAGGGTACGTAAAGCCTAAAGGCATGGTAAGTAGGGGTCAGTAACATTTTCTCATTATCAGTAAGGATCATTGCTTGTAATACATTAACCATCTGGGCAATATTGGCTCCTCTAACCCGGTCTGCGTGACGAGCGAATATGTTGAAGTTTAGCGCAGCAACAATAGCGTCACGCTGAGAATTTTGTTGCTCGAGATAACCTTCTGGTGACCCCTCAGTGGGTGCATACCAGGTGCCCCACTCGTCTACTAAAATGGATATCTTCTTCTCTGGATCATACTTGTCCATAATAACTTCACTCGTAGTGATGAACTCATCCATACCCAGTGTTTCTTCAATGACCTTAGCATATTGCTGTTCGTCAAAATCAGTGGCTATGAGGTTAGGAGGCCAGCCATTGCGAGTATAGCGATGTAGTGAGAGTGCATGGATATCCCATGCCCAGCTTTTTGTGGACCATGCCTTCATTATCACTTCAGTATATTCGCCAAAACCAGTCGCATCTGGTCCTACAGCAACCAACTGTGTGTTTACTTCACTATTATAGTTTGTGCTGAAATTGGCGAACTTTTTCAGTTCAGTAAGGTACTCTTCAGCTGTGAAGGGGCCTCCACAGCCCCACACTTCATTACCTATTCCCCAAAAAGCCACTTCGTATGGCTCGGGGTGACCATTCTTTGCACGTTCATTAGCAAGGGTTGATTTGTCAGCCGTAAGGTACTCCAGCCAATCTGCAGATTCTTTTACGGTTCCCGATCCCACATTAGCGGAAATAAACGCATCAGCACCTATTTGATTTAGGAAATCAAAATATTCGTGAGTGCCGAAGGTATTGGGCTCTTCACGCCCTCCCCAATTGGTATTGATTCGGGTTTGCCTTTGCTCTGGTGTGCCAATACCATCTCGCCAGTGATATTCATCAGCGAAGCAGCCACCTGGCCATCGCACATTTGGAACCTTGAGTTCTTTTAATGCGTCCACTACATCGTTTCGCATGCCCCGGGTGTTAGGAATACTTGACTCAGGCCCTACCCAAACGCCTTCATAAATGCCTTTTCCCAAGTGCTCTGCAAACTGACCAAAGATATGCCTGTTAATCACAGGGCCATGCTTTTCAGAGTCGATGGTAATTTTAATTGGACTATCGCTCTGAGCATAGATTTCGGTTGAACTGATTACATAAAAAAAAGCGATGATGCCTATGGTTTTAATAATGGGTTTCAATGTATTCATATGGATTGTTGGAAGAATATGTTTTGGGAATTTCTTAAATCGATTGCATTGTCCTGATTCAATTATTTTTGCCTTAGACCTATGATTTGGTTCATTTTAAAAAGTACAATCAATACTTTCTATTCCTGCAATTTAATTTTAAGTTAGTATATACACAACCGATTGCGTAAACTATTAATCGATAATTTGATCTAACAACATTGGGTTAGTATAATTAAGTGACCGGTACCATTCTAGTATAGCTAAAATTATGATCAAAAAATTAAGAAGTAGTATTTATATACTAGCTTTTGCACTAACAAGTACTTTAAGCTATTCTCAAATTAAACTGCCCCAACTAGTAAGCGATGGCATGGTATTACAGCGCGATACCGAATTAAAAATCTGGGGCTGGGCTTCGCCTGGTGAAGAGATCTCAATAAAATTCATAAGGAAAAACTACTCGACCAAGGCGGATAAAGAGGGAAATTGGAGTTTGATGCTAAACAAACAAAAGGCAGGAGGGCCTTACTCCATGACCATTGAGGGTAAGAATAGAATTGAGCTCGATAATATTTTGATCGGTGATGTTTGGCTGTGCTCTGGGCAGTCGAATATGGAGCATTATTTAGGGCGTCATCAGGAGCGTTTTGCTAAGGAAATCAAAGAGGCCAATAATACTGAAATAAGGCAATTTAATGTGCCCATGAATCCGGTATTTGCTGGGCCTCAAAATGACTTTACTGACATTACATGGAGGACGGCTACCTCAGAGAATATTCTGGAATTTTCGGTGGTGGCATATTTCTTTGCTAAAAACCTGTATGAAAAGTACAAAGTACCTATTGGTATCATTAAATCGACTGTTGGAGGGTCTCCGATAGAAGCCTGGATCAGCGAGAAGGGCTTGAACGACTTCCCAGAAAGCCTTGAAACCATTGCTCAAAATAAGGATACAGCATATGTGCAGGAGGTGAATAGAAAAGCGGCTGAAGTGGGGAAGGAAACTGCCAAACAAATGCCAGCCGATCAAGGAATGGTTGAAGAAATGAAATGGTACGAATCCGATTATCAACCTTCTCATTGGGGTCGCATGAACATTCCTGGCTATTGGGAAGATCAGGGTATTGATGATCTAAATGGAGTCGTTTGGTTTCGTAAAGAAATTGAGGTACCAGCATCTATGACAGGTGTTGTCGCCAAGGTAAAATTGGGACGTATTGTTGATGCAGATGAATTTTACATCAATGGTGAAAAGGTTGGAAATACTACCTATCAGTATCCACAAAGAAGGTATGATGTTCCTTCGGATGTACTCAAACCAGGTAAAAACACATTTACTATTAGGCTTACCAATTATAGCGGAAAAGGCGGCTTTGTGCCTGATAAACCTTATTACTTAGCCACAGAAAAGGATACCATTGACCTCAAAGGCTATTGGCAATATAAGGTAGGAGCAGCTTTTCCGGACGTTAAGCGCCAAATAGAAGGTATTTCTATGCGACATCAACCAGCTAGTTTTTACAATGGTATGATTGCCCCGGCTACCAATTATAAGATAAAGGGCTTTGTTTGGTATCAGGGCGAAAGTAATGCAGGGAGACCCTACTCCTATGAGGCGCTACAAAAAGCACAAATTAAGGATTGGCGAACTAAATGGGATAATGATGATCTTCCATTCCTTTTTGTACAACTACCTAACTTCATGGAAACAGATTATTTGCCTTCTGAAAGTAGCTGGGCTGAGTTGCGTAAGGCACAATTGGAAGCATCTAAGATTCAAAACACAGGAATGGCTGTGGCTATTGATTTGGGAGAGTGGAATGACATACATCCTGGCAACAAAAAACCTGTAGGAGATCGGCTGGCTTTGCATGCCCAAAAATTGGCTTATGGAGAAAATAATATTGTTTATTCAGGGCCGATCTATAAATCAGCAAAGATTGAAGCTGATAAAGTATACTTATCTTTTGATCATGTAGGTAGTGGTTTAAAATCCAATGATGGAGAAACATTACGCTGGTTTGCAATGGCAGGTGCCGATAGAAAATTTGTTTGGGCAGATGCTGCCATTGAAGGTGATAGAGTAGTCCTTGTGAGTGATAAAATTCAGCAGCCTGTTTATGTACGATATGCCTGGGCAGATAATCCGAGCCCGGTAAATTTTTACAATAAAGAAGGTTTGCCAGCTGCACCTTTTGAGGCAAAACTTCCGGTATCTGATAAACTTTGGTTTGGTAAACAGGCAGCGGTGGTACTCACGTATGATGACGCACTGGAAGTTCATCTGGACAATGCCATACCAGCGCTGGAGGCAAAAGGTTTCATAGGTAGTTTCTACCTAACAGCCAATGCGGATGGTAGCAAAAATCGTATCTCTGATTGGAAAAGAGCTTCTCAAAATGGTCATGAATTGGGTAATCATACCTTGTACCATCCATGCGATAATAAGGATGGCAGTAGAGATTGGGTCACTCCCGAAAATGATCTGAGTAATTATAATACAGCTCAGCTGGTAAGAGAAGTTGACATGACCAACACTTTTTTACAGGCTCTGGATGGGAAGCGACAAAGGACTTTTGCTTACACCTGTGGCGACAAGGAGACTTCCGAAGGCTCTTTTATTGAAGCTATAAAGGATGACTTTGTTGCTTTACGTGGTGTGCATGCTGATATCAACAGTATTGATGAGATGGATTTTACTAACCTAAATTGTTATGTGGTGGATAATAGCAATGCCGACCAGATGATTGAATGGGCTGAAAAGGCCAAAAAGGAAAATGCTTTGTTAGTGATTTTATTTCATGGAGTAGGGGGAGGCCATCCAAGCACCATCGATCTGGATAAGCACGAGGCATTTCTTGATTATCTAAAAACCAACGAAAAAGATTTCTGGGTGACTACACTACTGGAGGCCAGCCAACATGCAAAGGCACATAAAAAGGATTAATGATGAATAGATTTTTAATTATTTGTTTGCTGTCTGCAACATCGTTGGTTGGTCATGCTCAATTTTCGCAAGCTGGGCGTGACAGCATTTATAATGTATCGAAACAGGATCACCAACAGATGAAAGATCAGTTGGGCATTTCAATATCGAACAGACCTGGCCCATCTGGAAATCCTAATGATCCCAATGCTGCAAATACAGATGAAGATAATGTGAGAGCGTATACCCTGCCGGATCCTTTGACGTTGAGCAATGGTGGTAAAGTTGAGTCTTCAGAAGAATGGTCGGAAAAACGCAGGCCTGAGCTTGTTGAGCTTTTTGAAAGTGAAATGTATGGGCGTTTGCCTCAAAATATTCCTGCTGTCACATGGAAAGTGACGAGTGTAAAGGATACTACCATTGGCAACTTCCCAATCAAAGAAAAGAGACTTTCAGGCATTGTCGATAATTCTGGATATCCGAATATTAAAGTGGAAATAGAATTGTTGCTTGCAACACCAGCTCATGTGAGCAAGTCAGTACCAACAGTAGTACATTTTGGGTTTATACGCTGGCCATTCGGACCTCGTCCCGAGCAATCCATTTCGTTGCTTTCTCCTAACGAACCTGATTGGAAACAACAACTGATCTCAAGAGGTTGGGGCTACGCTATTTTAAACCCGACAAGCGTTCAGCTTGATAATGGCGCTGGATTACGTCAGGGAATAATCGGATTGGTAAATAAAGGAGAGTATCGCAAGCCAGATGATTGGGGTGCTTTACGTGCCTGGGCATGGGGAGCCAGTAGGGTGATAGATTACTTTGAAACGGACCAGGATGTAGATATTGACAGAGTGGCAATTGAGGGACTATCACGTTATGGGAAGGCTGCATTAGTAGCGATGGCTTTTGAGCCGCGTTTTTCTTTAGGTTTTATTGGTTCGTCTGGAGCGGGAGGGGCCAAAATTCTTAGAAGAAATTTGGGAGAACAAGTAGAAAATCTTGCTTCATCTGCAGAGTATCACTGGTTTTCGGGAAACTTTATTAGATATGCAAGCACCAAAACGGTTGATGATTTGCCGATAGATGCCCATGAATTGATTGCCCTATGTGCACCAAGGCCGGTGTTTATCAGTGCTGGCTCTCCTTTTGTGGAGGGGTCTTGGATAGATGCCAAAGGCAGTTTTTTAGCAGGAGTTCATGCCGGCCCGGTCTATGAATTATTGGGAAAAAGAAGTTTAGCTGCAGATGAGTATCCGTTTTTAGGCACACCACTTATTGATGGGGAAATAGCCTTTCGTCAACATGCTGGCGCTCATAGTAATGGCCCAAACTGGAGCACGTGGATTGCATGGGCAAGCAGGTATTGGAAGAATTAATTTGCCTATATCAGCATCGTTAAAATACTTTTTCCAGCAACGTTGATAGCTACTTTCCCTTCTTCTGCAGTTAATTCTTCTTTCTTTCTATCTAACGAAACTATAGTTGTATAAGAAGTGGCTGAAGAGATTTGTAAACCCTGAACAGATAATTCAACGCTATTTTTTGAGATATTATTCATTTGATTCTATCAATTCTTCTTCAAGCTGTCTGAGCTGTTCAAGCCCTTTGAGTCTTCCTGTGAACGAATAGCCAGGGTAATAATTGGTTTGATTATCTTCAGGATAAAGCAAACCATGATCAGGCCTCATGGGCAATAAAATATTTCTCGCTTCATTAATTTTCAGGAGCTTAGCAATAACCTCTTTCATAGGTACATTGCCTTCCAGATGCCCTGACTCTCTAAATTCTTTTGACCCTGATCGAGTCACATTTCTTAAGTGCACGAAGTGAATTCTGTCATTATACCTGTCCAGAATCTTCAGTAAGTCATTACTGGCGTTGGCACCAAAGGAACCAGTACAATAGCACAATCCATTTGAGCCAGAAGGCACTGCTGTGAATATTTGATTGGCATCTTGCTCTGTACTCATTATTCTAGGTAATCCCATAAGAGGAAAAGGAGGGTCATCAGGGTGTATTGTCATATAAACTCCTGCCCTTTCAGCCACTGGAATAACTTCTTTTAAAAAGTAAATCAAGTTGTTCCTCAACTCTGTACTACCAACGTGCTTATAATCTTCGAGCAGATCGAGTAAAAGTTGTGGAGTGAAGTCATCTTTAGAGCCGGGAAGGGCGGTTAGAATATACCTGCTCAACTGCTGTCTTTCCTCATCAGAAAGAGCCTTGCCATAAGCCAAAGCATCACTTAATTCCTTTTCTGTATATTCACTTTTTGCGCCAGGTCTTTTTAATACCTCTATATCAAAATATATAAAGGCACTGTGATTATATACAAGGGTCTTAGTGTCGTTGTCATTAGTGTGAAAATGATCTGTCCTTATCCAGTCAAGTATGGGCATAAAATTATAAGTGATAATTTTTATGCCGCAGGCGGCTAAATTCTCGATACTGATCTTATAATGCTCTATATGCCTTTTAAAATCACCTCGATGCTGCTTTATTTCTTCATGTACGGGCAGACTTTCCACCACAAGCCATGGAAGTCCTGCTTCCTCAAGTAATTTTTTTCTTTCTTGAATGGCGGCTACGGTCCAGATATCCCCAACAGGAATTTGGTGCAAGGCAGTTACAATACCATCAAGATTAGCGCTTTTCAGATGCTGCAGTGTTACAGTATCATGAGGCCCAAACCATCGCATCGTTTTCTTTAGCTTCATAAAACAGATTAAAATCCTACACTATTTCCACCGTCAACTGCCAGTACTGATCCTGTTACAAACTTTGCTGCTTCTGATGATAAGTAATAAACAGCCTCAGCTACATCTTCCGGTTGGCCCAATACGCCCATTGGTGTTCGTGACATTACCCGATTGGCTCTGTCTTTGTCTCCATTAAGCGCTTTTGATGACATTGGAGTTTCTATAAAACCCGGAGCAACACAGTTTACTCTCACTCCAATTTCGGCCAACTCTACGGCCATAGCTCGGGTCATCCCCTCTATAGCTGTTTTACTAGCCGCGTAAGCGATAACTTTAGGAAGCCCATAATGCGCAGCCATTGAGCTAATGTTTACAACGGAGCCCTGTTTATGCGCTTTCATATGACTGATTACCTCTCGACTCACAGAAAAAACGCTGTTGATATTCAGGTTGATAATGTTGGCAAATTCTTCATCAGTAACTTCAAGAAACGGTTTCTTCATATTGATTCCGGCATTGTTTACCAGTATATCAATCTGTCCACTTTCTTTTACTATGCTATTTATAACCTCAGGTATTCCTTCCAGGTTCGTCAGATCGTACTGAACAATTCTTGCATTTTCGCCAAGTTCACAAGCTGCTTTTTCAAGTTTTTCCTTCGACCTTCCTATGATATACGTTATAATTCCTTCGTTACAAAACTTTTTGGCAGTGGCTAATCCCAACCCTGAATTTCCTCCGGTAACTAGAGCTACTTTTTGATTTTTCATAAAACGCGTTGTTAATCCCATTTAGGTTTAATGCCCGGTGCAAATGGGAATTTTAGTGACATATAATATTCTAATGATTTGTCCGGTTTCTCCATTTCTGCTGGGAAAGGGAGTTCCGAAAATTGTTTGAAATAAGACATACAGGCATTCTTCCACCAAATGGCCTCGTTCAACTGAATGCTTAACAAACTTTTTACTAATTGATGTCTTTCATGATCTACAAATGGGCTCATTTGCTCCCATGTTGTGGTCATTTCTCTTACTTCGTTAACTCCTTCCTGATAGGTAATTCCAATATTGTCCCACAGTGTTCGGTCATTCTCAAGCTTATATGACCAGGGAAGATGATGAAACCATAGAAGTAATTCTGAGGGAGTGGCTTTCGGGTCATTAAAAACTTTAGCCAATTCAGGAGCATATTGAGCAGTGGCATTACTGCCTGTTGAACTTCTATTAAAGCCGATGCCTTCCTTGTCAGCTTTGTGGTAATAAACAGAAGTCCAGTCTGGGCGTGGCATATTCTTGATCCAAGGCCCAGGGCCGTAATGATGATTTGCATCCATGATGTGGTGGAGGCCAAGAGGAGTCATGTATTTTACTACTGTTTCTCTTGATGAGATTAAGAGCTCGGACATTGGATTTACGAAGTCTGGATCACTTGAAAAGGTAGCCTTCAACCACTCTTTAGCAATTTCTTTGGAACCCATATTAGGGTCCCAAGCCAACCTGCCAAAGCCGTACCAGTTGGCTTGTGCAAATGGATGCCCCGTCCAGTTTATATTTGTACCAATATTAGAAACACCTGCAATACCTGATATTCGTTTGCTGTGTAATGATCCATCGATAACTTTGGCTACTGTAGAATTCGGTCCTTTTCTATGAGTATCAGCCTGTAGTGTTTCTTCAAACAATTTGGGTAGAAATACCAAATGAGTACTAAACCCAAGATACTCTTGCGTGATTTGAAACTCCATCATTAATGGTGTCTGAGGCATAGCACCAAACATGGGGTGAAATGGTTCGCGCGGTTGAAAATCAATTGCACCGTTTTTAACCTGGATCAATACATTTTCGGCAAACTGACCATCGAATGGAACAAATTCGCTATATGCCTGCTTTGCTCTATCTGCAGGGTCATGTTCTGAGTACACAAAAGCGCGCCAAATAACCACGCCATTAAATGGTTTTAAGGCTTTGGCTAGCATATTCGCACCATCGGCATGGGTTCTTCCAAAGTTCTGTGGCCCGGGCTGTCCTTCTGAGTTGGCTTTTACTAAAAAGCCACCAAAATCCGGAATCTCTTTATAAATCTCTTTCGCTTTTTCTTCCCACCAGGCTGCTACATCTTTATTTAGTGGGTCAGCAGTATCAAGACCACCAATTTCCATTGGGGCTGAAAAACGGGCAGTCAGGTATACTTTTAGACCATAGGGTCTGAAGGCATCCGCTATTGCTTTTGTTTTTTTGATATACGGTGCTGTAAGTACTAGTGCATTAGCATTTACATTGGTCAAAACAGTACCATTAATTCCTATAGAGGCATTAGCCCTAGCATAGTCAATGTACCTTTGGTCGATAACCTCTGGTAGCTTGTGCCAATTCCACAATGAAAAACCTGCATATCCGCGCTCAACAGTTCTGTCCAAATTATCCCAATGGTTAAGAAGCCTTAGATCAATCTTTGGTGATTCGATTATGTTTAAGTTATTAATCGACTCATCTGATTGCATTAACCTTAATAGGTGAAAGGTTCCGTACAAAACGCCAATAGATTTTGGGGCAACCACTACCAGTTGTTTTCCGATAGTCTTTATAATGTAACTTCCATTAGGTTGATCTTCAAGATTACTAGTTAGCTGATTTTTAATGGATGCTGGTAATTTATCAATTGTACATATTACTAAAGATGCCTTATTAATGTCCTTTGAAATACTAACTGGTATACTTAGTAACTTGGGTAGACCATTTTGAACTTCAGCTTTGGCTACATCTAATGTAGGGTCGCCATCCCCAAAGTAGATGGCTTTAGTTATTTCCTTATATTGTGAAGATAATTGCTGGTTTAAGACAGGCTCATATCTCAACCAAAGTTTATAGCCATCTTCCGCCTGCGCAAAGTATGTATTTAAAACACATAAAAGGGTAATACAAAATCTCTGCATTCTGTTGTATTTTGGTATTTTTATGAAATCGATTGCAATCAATATTATTA
>NZ_SMLV01000060.1 GCF_009711525.1 Fulvivirga lutimaris | reverse complement strand
GCTTTCTTACTAGATAATATGAAAATATAGTGGCAATAAAAACTGAACCTAATTGTAAATATGCCAGATCTATTAAGTTAGGCTTTAAACCCAATCCAACAAGACACAAAATGGCAATCAACATTGGAAGACGCCTTGATAATGCACACAACCAACTGTCTTTAAAATTAAATTTAGCCTGTTGTATATTTTTGTAGTGGCTATAAAAGATTAAAAAGAATGATGCTGGAATATTAATTAGAAATAGATCTTTTAAAATAGGTGCATTCCACAAAATTGGACCTACAAAATAAGCTAATGGTAACTGCACTAATAGCGTTGATAAGACAAAAACTAACAGCCCTATTAAAAGAGAAGTTGAACGGTATTTTTGATTATTAGGTTCAAGACCCATATGCTTTATTAAAGCATTTTTAACAAACCCTACTCGTCCCATTTCTATCATGGTAATAGAAGATAAGAATAAGGCCCACTGTCCAAAATCTTCTTTTGTGAGAATCCTTACCAGTATAAAGAAAGTGACAACACCTAACCCCTGATTGGTAATTAACTCTAATGAAGAATAGCTTCCCGCTTTAAAAATAAATTTCCTATCCAAACCCATAGAGAAAAGGCAGGAATTATATTTCCATATCTTTTAGATTCATCCTATTTAAGACAGCACCAAACAACTTGCCATTCAAATTTTTGAAATATTCGATAGACTCCTTATCGTTCTGCTTAATGTCATTTTGAGCCGAAAATACTGGGATTACCTGATCCACATAATTGAGCAGCTCTTTTGTGTCAGAATATTCATTCAATGCGGCACTTTCGAGGAAAATATAATCATAATGATCACTTAAACCATCAATTAAAGTTTTGAAATCTTTCTCATAAAGTAATTCTGATGGCGACAATGGAGATGTTATTGAGCCAATAACATCAATATTATTATATTTTGTC
>NZ_SMLV01000042.1 GCF_009711525.1 Fulvivirga lutimaris | reverse complement strand
CTGTAAAAGATTGATTAACAAACAATCTTTTATGAAAGTAAAAGCACACCATTAAGATTTAATCTATCACTATTCCAATATTATAGTTATGGCTTTACTTGAACAAGAATTAGACACTATTGATAATGAATCATTAGAGTGCGAAAATGAAGAAAACATTATATATGGTTTTATGGATCGATATGATGTAAACTACGATGAAGCAAAAGAGATTTTTGAAGAGACCAAGAAATGGCTCTACCTGGCATCAAAGTCCGAAGACAGCGTCTTTATAGATAAGCCGCTACAAATTATTGATGAGATGTGGCATACTTTCATTCTGCACACCCGTCAATATTACGACTTTTGCTTAACTAATTTCAAGAAGCTTATTCATCATCAACCTACTCCAAGGTATGAAAAGGAGGCATTTGCTTTGGCGTTAGAAGCAAACCCAACTCGTTTAATGTCAGAGCATGAAGAAAAGATGAAGAAACAATTTAGTTTAATCTATGATCATTTAGGGCCTAAAACTCTGATGAAATGGTACGAGACCCTTCCTCAGAAATATTCAAGCGAATACATCAATTCAATAAAAAAAGCTTAGTAATTATCTCCTAATAAAAGAGCCGTTACAAAATATTTTGTA
>NZ_SMLV01000280.1 GCF_009711525.1 Fulvivirga lutimaris | reverse complement strand
ACGATATATTTGATTTAACTGTTATCAAACTGCTATGCGTTTATTTTCCATTATAATATTGGCCTTTTTAGTTTTCCCAAGCCTAACATTTGCCCAAAAGTTTAATAACGATAATACTAAATATTTTGGGGTGGCTATTCTTGATAACAAAACCACAAAAAAAGGGAAATTTAAATATCATCAAGGCTCAGAATCGATACATTTTAATGACGGAACAACACTAAATGCTAACCAAACCCTTTATTTCCAGTACTATGATGATGAACAAAAACTTAACCACTATTACTTTTCTTTAAAGAATAAAAATGGTGAACTAGGCTTTTATGAGCTTCTACTGAACGGAAAAATACTTTTATACAAAAAGGATATCCTGGTGGAAAAAAATCATATTGATACTCACCAAACATTGATAACCATGAATATGGGACACATTATTGAGCCCAAGCTGTATTATATAGACAATGATACTATTCAACCTCTGGAGCTCTTTGAGCAGGACATCCTTCCCAAAATGAAGGGCAAAATGGAGCAGGTAAGTCAGTACATTGTTTTAAATCAGCTAAACATGAATTTCTTAGCTGATCAAATTACTATTATCGATTATTTCAATGAAATACAGGAGCAATAAAAAAGGGAGCTATTTATAGCTCCCTTTCTACATATTTAATTTCTAATTCTTACTCAGTCACTTCAACATATTCTCCACTTGCATCTAGAATAAATAAAGCTTCTAGATCACCAGCAGGATAAGTATTGTAAGTCACCAAATATTTCTGCCCAACTTCAGCATCCCCAAAGTTCAGTTTAAGAACGAAAGCAATGGCTTCAATAACTTCTTCTCTTGACCACTGAGTTCCAAAGTTTCCAAAAGTTCTTAAGTTGTCCCTTGCCGCGGCATTTCCTAATCCATTTGCCTCGTCACCAGCTACTGCAAAATCAGCAGCAGTGAATGTATACTTGATAGTATTATCAGGCACCCAGGTAGTTCCATCATGACCAAAGCTTAAAGTTTCAGCAGTTGTTTGGAAGTAATCATTATAAAGTAGCCACTCTCCATTACTAAATATAAACAACCCTACGTCCGGTACGTTTGGCAAACCAGAACCACCATCTGTAAATCTGTCATCAAAATTATATTGCACAACTAAAGTCTCACCTTCCTCAACAAATAAAGATCTGTTCTCATTTAAGTAAACAGGTATTCTCTCTCTGCCTTCACTTGCTGTACTAAAATCAATTCCACTCTCATTAAAGAAATCTCCATACGCTTCATCAGGCAAGATAAATGCATATTGCCATCCGTAAGCTACTGTGTAAACAACTCTTGATACAACATCAGTCTCCGTGAAACTACCATTATAGTAATCATGAGTTACATCCATATATCGTCCATCTCCAGCATCAGGATTTTTGAATTGAGCGTACTTAGGAAGGTCATTAGAAAGATCATCAAAATTTCCAAAGTTATATCCTAATTCTTCATACTCAGCATCTGACACAGTATACTGAAAATAATCTCTTCTTAAATCAGGAGAACTGCCATTGTAGAAATCATAAGTAACTGCGGCTGTAGACCCTTTACCTAAAGCAGGAAATACAGTATTTAGTATAACAGGAATACCTTCCTTCACATCATCTTCACTACTGAAGTTTCCAAATCCAGAGCATTCACACACCTCGTCAGAAATATCATAATCATCATCTGTAAGTGTGTATACAAGATCCTTTACGTCAACTCTTTGTTGCTTAATCTCATCAATATCGTCCTCTAAAGGATCACATGCTGTTGATAACATTGCTACTGCAGCAAGCATTATCATATATACTTTAATATTTTTCATCTTTGTGATTTTTTAAAATTAGAATTGAACTTTTAAACCAAGATTCCAGGTTCTGCCAAATCCATAATAAACTCTTGCAGTCTGAGCATCATTATTCGCACCATCATTGGCATCTGCAACATACTGCGTATCAGCAAGGTTATATACATTACCATATAACGAAGCTTTGAATCCAGAGATTTCGAATTTGTAAGTAACATTCAAATCAACCAATCCATATGCTGGAACTTGCCAAGCATCAACATTTTGCTCGATAGAAGTTCTTCCGAGTGGATCATATTGAGCATAAAGGTTGTCATAGTAGTTATAGTCAAAACCTACTGAAAAACCTTCAAGTAAGGTGTAGTTAAAACCTAAAGCAGCTGTAGTTTGAGCTGAATTACCTACTCTCAAATCTTCAATAAAAACATTAATAGGATCACCTATAGGATTATTATTTTCATCTTCAACTGTAACGTTCTCAACATTATTTACCCATCTCCAGTCACCAAGAGATAGCATACCAGTTAAACTTAAGTTATTATTAACTTTGAAAATACCATCCAATTCTATTCCCTGATGCAAAGCATTAATTCCAGAGATGTTGGCAAATATTTGATTGCCGCTTGGAGAAGTTCTGGCAGTTGTAAATGCTCTGTTGTCCCACTGTGTACGGTAAACATTAACATTCGCAGTCAGTCTGTCCTTTCTTAATCCATAGCCTATCTCAGCACTAAATATCTCCTCATTAATCGCATCTGGGTTTGAGTTATTTGAAGTTCTGCTTGTAAAAACATTTCTATAAAAAGGTGCTTTTGAGAAATATCCAATGTTTGCATATACATTATGATTTCTATCAAGACGATAAGTCGCACCACCTTTTACTTGGTATCCAAAAAAGTTAATAGCATCTGTTTCGACACCATCTCCAGAATGGATATTATTGAAGTATTCAATTTGCTTGTAAGAAGTATTAGATAGAGAAAGTGACAAGAAAGTAGAAAGTTTGTCCATGTCATACTCTACTTGAGCAAATGCACCTGTCCAACCTACTTTTCCATCATAATTATAGTTGTACTTATCTCCTACTCTTAATATTCTGTTAGGATTGTTGTCATCATCATTATTTACAATGTAGTCACCTCCTAATAGGTCAGTCACTTCATAAAAATGTGATCCTGTGTATGATCTCAAATCTAAACCAGCCATTAGTGTCAAATTATCACTTAACTCATGACTTAAAGTAGAAAGTGCCCCGTACCAGATATGGTCATTTCTTGAAGCACGCTGCCAGGCTAAAGCCTCACCTGATTGGTTGGCTTCATTTAAATCAACTAATGCGTCAATATTAAGCGTTCCATATTCACCTCCAACTCTGTCAAATGCAGGACCCCAGTCACCACCAGTTCCTCCACCACCACCAGTTCCAGTAGAGAAGTATAAAGCAGTAGAGACATCTGTTTTAGGACTGATTGTCCAGTAATGATTTAATGACATTTGAGGTTTGTGGTAGAAGTTATCCTCAACATTCACCACCTGACCATTTTTATATCCCCAGTCACCATTGTATTTTATTCCTCTGTCACTTTCTTCGAATTCAGCAAGAGATCTTTGATTCTGACGCTGACCATGTCTTTGTTTAGCACCAACAGCTGTAAATGTTACTTCATGAGCATCATTTATTTGTTTAGCTATATTTAGGAAGTAAGAAAAACCTAAAGCTTCAGTTCCATCTACGTATCCGTCTTGTTGGATTTTAGCACCTGAAGCAGTAAATGCCCAGCCATTATCGGTTAAGCCTGAAGAGATAGAGAAACCTACCTTAGAATATGCATCATTTCCAGTACCTACATAGAGAGAAGCTCCTTTTTTACGATCTGAAGCTTTTGACAAAATGTTGATAGTACCACCAATTGAAGGAACAGCAACTTTAGAAGCACCTAATCCTCTTTGAACCTGAACACTTGTAGCTGCATCTGCGAGTCCAGCCCAGTTTGACCAGTAAACATTACCGTTTTCCATGTCATTAACTGGAATACCGTTGATCATTACAGCAACATTCTCATCATTAAATCCTCTTATATTGATTCTACCGTCTCCAAATCCACCCCCAGATTTAGTAGCGAATACACCTGGAGTAGATTTTAATATTTCAGGAAATTCCTGACTTCCTATTTTAGACTCAATTTGTACTGCTTTTACAGTTGATAACGCTACTGGAGTTTTTCTATCCACAGCAACAGAAGCTATCACCATAATTTCATCCAACCCCACAGCAGCTGAAACCATTGTAATTTCTCCAAGGTTAGTATCAGAATTTCCAACCTCTCGAACCACATCTTCAAATCCAATAAATGAAATCTTTAATGTAAAAGCCTCAGAAGGAGCATTCAATTTAAAATTTCCATCAAAATCAGTGATGGTACCATTGGTAGTACCAGCAACTAATACATTAGCCCCAATTAAAGGCTCACCAGAATCACCATCAATTACGGTACCGCTGATCGTTCTTTCCTGAGCAAAAGCAGAAAGTGAAATCATGAGACCGAAAGTCATGGACAATAAACTTTTCAGTAAAATTTGTTTCATAATTAATTTAGTTAGATTAATTCACTCTTTGTTTGTTAAAATTAAAACAATTTGTTTTTAATACCTATGTAAGGAAGGATAGAAAAACACCGCAAAATAAATACTTTCACCTTCTTATTTAAAGTCTTTTAGCATTACTTTATTGTTAAGAAATAAACCCCTTTAAATAACAGTCTCAACCTTTTTTGTTTAATTAGAAGTCAGACTTAAACATCTTCAAGAATATGATCAGATACTTTACCCTTTTCATTAGCATTTTAAGCTTTTCCACCACATATGGACAGGTAGATATTACTTATTATTTACCGGCCAATACCACATATAACAGTAACATCCCAGCTCCGAAAGATGTTATTGGTCATGAGGTTGGAGAATGGCATATAAGTCATGATAGGCTGGTTAATTATATGTATGCTGTGGCCGAAGCTTCGGACAGAATTACTATTCAGCAAATTGGCGAGACCTTTGAGAATCGACCGCTTCTCAATTTAATTATATCCTCTCCTGATAATCACCAAAATTTAGAAAAAATCAAGGCTGAGCATCAGAAATTAAGCGATCCAACTCAGTCAGGAGCTGTTGATATCAACAGTATGCCAGCAGTAACCTACATGGGGTACAGCATTCATGGTAATGAACCAAGTGGATCAAACGCATCGTTGCTAGCTGTTTACTACTTGGCTGCTGCACAGGGAGATTACATTGAAAAAATACTTAAAGAAACGGTAATCATTTTAGACCCAAGTTTCAATCCTGATGGGCTGAATAGATTCGCCAGTTATGTAAATGCAAACAAGAGCTATCAAAACAATGTTGATCCAAACAATATGGAGCTCAATGAGCCATGGCCACGAGGAAGAACTAATCATTATTGGTTTGATCTAAACAGAGATTGGCTGGTGGCTCAACTTCCAGAATCTCAAGCCAGGGTAAAAGTTTTCCAGGAGTGGAAACCAAACTTATTAACTGACCATCACGAAATGGGTAGCAATAATTCATTTTTCTTTCAGCCTGGGATCCCATCAAGAAATAACCCTCTAACCCCGAAAAATAATTATGCATTAACAAGAAAGCTGGGCGAATATCATGCTAAAGCTCTGGATGAAATAGGCTCGATGTATTATACACATGAGAGCTATGATGACTTTTACTATGGCAAGGGCTCTACTTATCCTGATATAAATGGTGCGGTTGGAATCCTATTTGAACAGGCTAGCTCCAGAGGTCATGCCAGAGAGACTGTGAATGGAGTTCTGAAATTCCCTTTTTCAATTAGAAATCAGTTTACAGCTACATTATCTTCTTTAAAAGGACTTAATGAATTAAGAGCAGAGTTTCTTCAACTACAGAAAGACTTTTATGTCAATGCTTTAAACGAATCAAAATCATCCTCGAACAAGGCAGTTGTTTTTGCTTCCGAAGACAAGTATAAAAACTATCACTTAGCAGAACTTATTGATCGTCATAAAATAGAGATTTATCAAGCCAAGAATAACACCACAATCAACGGTAAGTCTTACAGCGCTGATGAAACCTTTATTGTTCCTATGGAGCAGCCAAAGCACAAATTGATTCGTGCCATATTTGATAAGACTACCACTTTTCAAGACAGTCTGTTTTATGATGTTTCTGCGTGGACACTGCCGCTGGCTTTTAATGTAAATTATCAAACACTAAGTGCCAAATCATACAGCTCAGGACAGTTGGGGGATAAGTTTAGCCCTTCGGCAAAACCAAAAGGAAATTTAATTGGAGAGCCTTCAAAATATGCCTATGCATTTGAATGGCACGGTTACTATGCGCCAAAAATGCTTAACCTGCTTCTGAAAAATGGCTTTAAGGCAAAGGTAGCTTCTGAGGAGTTTAATAACGTGGGTAGAAAGTTTTCGAGGGGTACGATCCTAATTCCTGTTGAAATGCAGAACAAACCAGCTGCTATGATTTCAGAGTATCTAAAAACTCTGGCAGCTGAAAACGGAGTTGATGTATATGCTTTGAAAACTGGGCTTGATTATCAGGGTGTGAGCTTAGGAAGCCCATCATTTATTAATGTTGAGAAGCCAAATATAATTCTTTTGGTTGGTGATGGAACTAGCAGCTATGATGCTGGAGAGATTTGGCATCTGTTCGATCAAAGATTTGATATTAATGTAACGCTTATGCCTACAGACATTTTTGATAGAGCTGATCTTGATAAGTACAATACACTCATTATGGCTGATGGTTCTTATAGTTCTATATCAACATCAGGAGCTGAAAAATTGAAAAATTGGGTTAGAGAAGGTGGCTCTATTGTAGCAGCACAAAATGCTTTGAAATATCTAAATAAAATAGGTGTGGGCAAGTTCAAATTTGCAAAAACTGATAAACTAGATTCTCTAAAGAACAAACCTTACAAGGACATAGATGAGTTTTTTGGAGCTCAGGAAATTGGTGGAGCAATATTTGAAACAACAATTGATCTTACAAATCCATTGTTTTACGGTTATGAAAGTAATAAACTTCCCGTTTTCAGAAATTCAGAAGACTTTCTGGAAAAATCAACTGGCGGTTTTTCGAACCCAATGGTTTACACGTCTAACCCTTTATTAAGTGGATATATCTCGGAGGAAAACCTTGAAAAGCTTAAAAATACATCTGGCGTGGGTATGAATGTCTATGGTCGAGGTCGAGTTATTGGCTTTACAGATGACTTAAATTTCAGAGCCTTCTGGTATGGCACTAATAAAGTGTTTTTAAATGCCATATTCTTCGGCCGTGAGCTTGAGAGACAATCTGGCAGGTAAATTATTTAGACGAAATTGTAAAGCAACTAATTAAATGGTAATTTCAATTTTCAAATTATAAATTGGCATAATTTTGGACGCAGAAAGGATAATTAATTTATAATATGAATCCGATTTCAAAATACATCTGGACACTAATGATTCTATTTACTGCTAACACTATCGTGTTTGGCCAAGGAGAGATTATTGACGATGTAAAAAATGCCATTAAAACAGGGAGTTCTAAAGAATTGACAAAATTCTTGAACAACAATGTTGATGTAACGATAGACGGGAACGTTGAAAGTTACAGTAAAACACAGGCGGAGTTTGCACTTAGAGATTTCTTTAAGAACAATCCTCCAAGTAGTTTCACTATTGTTCACCAAGGATCGTCTAAAGGCGGACTTCCTTATGCTATTGGTCAATATTTGACTAATAATGAAACATATCGTGTTTGGATGAGAATTAAACAGACTGATGGTCGATATCTTATTCACGAGATTAGTTTCATAAAAGAGTAATAAATAGACACTTACATATAAAGCACTGGTTAAAAAATCAGTGCTTTTTTTATTTTTGTTCAATGGCTTTAGAATACCTTACAAAAAAAGCGCTGGATCAGTTTATTAAAGCAGCGATTAAAGAAGATGTTGGCGATGGTGACCACTCTGCTTTAGCATGCATCCCTGAAAATCAGGAAAGTAAAGCTCAGCTTCTAATTAAAGATGAAGGCATACTAGCTGGAGTAGATATGGCAAAAAATATCTTCTCCACATATGACCCTAATTTAAAGATTGAAACCTTCATGAAAGATGGAGATACCATGCAAAAAGGAGATGTGGCCTTTAAAGTATATGGGTCTGCTAGATCAATTCTAACCAGCGAAAGGTTAGTACTTAATTGCATGCAAAGAATGAGTGGGATTGCAACTTACACTGATTATTTAATGACCCTGATTAGCGGTAGCAAAGCTCAACTTTTAGATACTCGTAAGACAACACCTAATTTTAGAATTGCTGAAAAATGGGCAGTTTCCATTGGTGGTGGTACAAATCACAGGTTTGGTTTGTATGACATGGTTATGTTAAAAGATAACCACATTGACTATGCCGGAAGCATTGCTAAAGCCATTAAAGCCACTAAGACTTATCTTAAAAAGAATAATAAGGAGTTGAAAATTGAAGTGGAGACACGAAATCTTGATGAAGTAAGACAAGTTATAGATGCAGGGGGCATTGATGTTATTATGCTTGACAATATGATGCCATCAGTAATGAAAGAAGCAGTAGCCATGATAAAAGGTCAGTACAAAACAGAAGCAAGTGGTGGTATAACTGAAAAGAATATTCGTGAGGTGGCAGAATGTGGTATTGATTTCATATCCGTGGGAGCACTGACGCATTCTGTCAAAAGCAAAGACATGAGTCTAAAGGCATTTTAAATTCAACTAAACTGTAAATTTTATTAAGCTCTAAATATTAATAAACCATAATGGGTTAAGTTTGCAGTTCTTTAAGAACAGAACACAAATTACAAGAAAGCAATGAATGTAAAGACAAAGAAATATAAGTTGGAAAGTGGGACTTACATCAAACTGGCCTTAAAAAATGTATTAAAACAACAATGGTGGGTTTCTCTTATAGTACTTGCTATCTGCTTAGGTTATTTATGGATTGATAACATCTGGTGGTTCATTGGTGCAGGTATCGGTGCTGTGTTATATATATTATTTTGGTTAATACAATTTGCGGGAGTAACACAACTAGAACAAACAAAAATGCTTTTTGAGAAATTGGCTTATGAAATTACCAGCCAGCAGATTCTTATTAAGCTTAACGCCAAGCAAGGAATGCCTATCAAATGGGATCAGATAAAAAGAGGCCATATTGGCAAAGACTATATCCTGTTAACTGTAAACAAAGCACAATTAATACACCTGCCTTTTAGGATTTTCAACTCTGACAATGAAAGGAAATTTGTCGAAAGCATTTTAAAGAGAAAAGGGCTGGTAAAATAACCCATGTTTGAAGACGATTATCAGAAGCCTAAAAAAGTATTCTCGCGAAAGGAAGCTAAGTTAAAGGCAGCTGATTATTGTGCATATCAGGAACGATCACAGCAAGAGGTTAGAGATAAACTCTACTCTTACGGGCTTCATTACAATGATGTAGAAGAAGTAATTAGTGAACTAATCACTGAAAATTTTATTAATGAGGAGCGGTTTGCTAAGGCTTATGCTGGTGGTAAATTCAGGATGAAAAAATGGGGTAGGCTAAAAATTCTACAAGGGTTAAAGCAGCATCGTATTTCAGAATATTGTATTAAAAAAGGCTTGCTTGAAATTTCGGAAGGTGATTATCTTGATACCATTGAGCACCTAATAGACAAAAAACGAAACTCTCTTAGTATTGAGAATGAGTTTGTAGCAAATCAAAAAATAGTTTCCTATCTCCATCAAAAAGGGTTTGAGCCAAACCTTATCTGGGATATTTTACGTAAATAGTGTGTTGCCAAATATTGTATGGCGGCCGACAAAACGTAAAATACGCGCAACCTATTTGCCATCATGCAGTTAGATGCTTTAAACCTAAATCTTTGATCATGAAGGCAGTATTAATATTTCTCACACTTTGCGCGGCTCATAATTTACTTGCTCAAGATGAATCAACAAGGCTAAAAAACTATAATGTAAAAAAGGCTTTAGCCATTGATGGATATGATCCGGTAAGTTATTTTGAAGGGCAACCATTAGAAGGGAACTCAGATATTAGTTCAAAATTTAAAGGAATAACCTATTATTTTGCTTCTAAGGCTAATAAATCCAAGTTTGATAAAGCTCCTGCTTCATATGAACCCCAATACGGTGGTTGGTGTGCTTATGCTATTGGTGACTCTGGCGAAAAAGTGAAGGTTGATCCTGAAACATTTAAAATTATAGATGGTAAGCTTTATTTATTCTACAATTTCTGGGGGACCAATACGCTGGAACTATGGAATGAAAAAGAAAATGAATTGCACAAAAAGGCTGATGAGAATTGGAAAAAAATTGGTCAATAGGCAATTTTAATGGGGTTCTTATAGATTCACCCAAAATACATTTTACTTATATTTGCAACAATGAATTTAAATGAAGCATGTAAAGA
>NZ_SMLV01000101.1 GCF_009711525.1 Fulvivirga lutimaris | reverse complement strand
GACTTGATAGGTGTTTTCGGTAGTGAAAAATCCGAGTTTATTAAGAACTTAGCGGCTAGTGCCTTTTTGGATGTTACTTTTTCAGATAAGAATATTTTTCTAAATGGATTTACTCTTTCCCCCAAGGGTAAATTTTTGAGCACCTTTGAAAATCAGATTCCAGTACCGGACAACTTTGATTATTTTATACCTTCTGAAGCAAGTATTGTAAGTAAGTTTCTGACCAGTGATCCGGTTCAATGGCATAGTAGCCTTATTGATTTCTGGAAGGTGGGCTATGAGAAGTTTATATTGAAAAGGAGTGATTTTGTTAAATCATACGGTTTAGAAGTTGATAAAATTTACTCATGGGTTAAGGATGGTGTATGTCTCGCTAGCTTTGATAATGACCCTCTCTCTAAGAAGATTCTTTATATTTCAACAAAGGACATCAATGAAGCTTTAAATCAATTGAATGAGTTTTCTGAGAGGGAATCAATAGCTCTTGGAGACTCTGTGTATTCAGAGGAGTATGGAGACTATCAGATTAGGGAAATAAAGGTTGAGGAATTTCCTATGATGATTTTTGGGCCTCAATTTGAAGGCTTTGGTACCACTTACTATATGGCCTTAGATGATAAAATTGTAATTAGTAATACAATAACATCACTCAAAGACCTGCTATATGATATTGAAAATGAGAATACCCTTGGTAGATCAGTAGGGTATAATGAGTTTAAAGAGTCTGGTCTTGAAGAGTCTAATGTAAGTTACTATTTTAATCTACCTCGAATCTTGTCAACTATACAGAGTGGACTGAAAGGAAACTGGATTGAATATATTGATAAAAATAAATCTAAGTTAAAAGCGCTAAAACGCAGCTCAATACAATTTAGTAGAGTTGATCAAAATTACTATACAAGTATGGCTCTTCAATGGGAAGATAATACCGTTGAAGTAAAGAATTCATTATTTAAAACCAGACAGCAATTAACTTTCATCAGCCCAATAATTACAAAGCCATTTGCTGTAAGAAATCATAATAATAACCTTTTGGAAGTCCTTCAGCAGGACTCACTCTATAACTTAAATCTCATTTCTTCTGAAGGTAAAAAACTATGGTCTATTCCTATTTCGGAAAGAATAGTTTCTGAAATCTATCAAATAGATTATTACAAAAACAAAAAGCTGCAATACCTTTTTGCCACAAACAATAAGGTGTATGTGATAGATAGGCTCGGAAATACAGTCGAGCAGTACCCTAAAGCATTTGATTTTACCATTCAAGATTTAACACTTGTGGATTATGATAATTCTAAAAATTACAGATTCATGTTAAATGATGATAGAGGCAATATTTATCTTACAAATAAAGAAGGTAAACTGTTAGAAGGTTGGAATCCACTAGTAGGAGAGGGCAAGCTATCTCAAAGGCCTTTTCACCTTAGGGTTCGGGGTAGAGACTATATGATAGCTCTATTTCAAAATGGAGATTTGTCTATTTACACCAGGAGAGGCGAATTGAATAAAGGATTTCCAGTCAAGCTAGACGGTAGATTTGAATCACAAGTGTTTGTTGAAATGGGAACCGATGACACTAATACCAAAATTCATATTGTTTCCCGAGAAGGTAGGTTGTTTATTGTCAATTTGAGAGGAGAAATATTAAGTACAGAACAGCTTTATAAGCAAACCAAAGAGGCA
>NZ_SMLV01000025.1 GCF_009711525.1 Fulvivirga lutimaris | reverse complement strand
GGCACCATGCTGTATTTCTTCTTAAGCTCACTCATTCTGGATTGTACTTGCTGTATCTTCTCTGAGTTTTGGGTCAAATAGTCCCTGGCCTGTGAGGTCATTTTTTTCTTTAGCTCACTTTTTGCGTTTTGCTGCTTCAATTGCTCCATGGCTTCCTGGACATCTCCCACTCCGCCATTTTCAGGGTTACCCAATTCTTTAAAATAATCACTGTTCTCTATCTCCTCTTCTACCCTTTGGGTGGCTTTCTCCTTTACCTGATCTACTGTGGTAGAATCAATAGTAATATCAGGAGCCTCTAAACCTGTCTGGCTGGCAAATTCACTTTTTAAAAGGTCTTTGGCTTCCTTAGCTACCGATGCAGAGTCTTT
>NZ_SMLV01000090.1 GCF_009711525.1 Fulvivirga lutimaris | reverse complement strand
GAATTAAAAATGGCTCATGTTTAATATTGTCAAGTTATTCCAATACCTTTGCACCCCATAAGTTTAACAGCAAAATTCATATCTAAATCAACTTATGGCCACTGCAAAATATATCTTCGTCACAGGTGGTGTGACGTCTTCATTAGGAAAAGGAATTATATCAGCTTCTTTAGGCAAACTTTTGCAAGCCAGAGGTTTTAAGGTTACTATCCAAAAGTTCGATCCTTACATCAATATCGATCCGGGTACGCTGAACCCATACGAACACGGTGAGTGCTTTGTAACAGATGATGGAGCTGAAACTGATCTTGACCTTGGACATTACGAGCGCTTTCTTAACTCACCGACTTCACAAGCTAATAATGTGACAACGGGGCGTATTTATAATAATGTAATAACAAAAGAGCGTAAGGGCGAATATCTCGGTAAAACTGTTCAGGTGGTGCCGCATATAACTGATGAAATCAAAAGAAATATCTATCAGCTAGGTGAAAGCGGAGAATTTGACTTTGTAATCACTGAGATTGGTGGCTGTGTTGGTGATATAGAGTCATTACCATTTATTGAGGCTGTTCGTCAGGTAAAATGGGACGTTGGAACCAACAATTTTCTGGTAATCCACCTTACTCTCATTCCATACTTAAGCGCTGCAAAAGAGCTTAAAACGAAACCTACACAACATTCTGTCAAGCAATTATTAGAAGCTGGTATTCAGCCAGACATATTGGTTTGCAGGTCTGAAAGACATTTACCACAAGATATCAGAAAGAAACTGGCGTTATTCTGTAATGTTCATATCAACTCGGTAATTGAGGCACTTGATGCTGAAACAATATATGATGTGCCAATACTTATGCGTAAAGAAAAACTTGCTGAGCGAGTTTTGGCCAAGCTGAAGATTAATCATAAAGAAGAACCTAATTTAGATCAGTGGAAAGGCTTTTTAGGTAAGCTAAAAAATCCTACTGATGAAGTAGATATCGGATTGGTAGGCAAGTATGTTGAATTGCCTGATGCTTATAAATCAATTGTTGAGTCGTTTGTACATGCAGGTGCTGCAAATGAGTGCAAAGTAAACCTCCATTGGATATCTTCAGAAACAGTAAATGCTGACAACTGCGAAAATATTTTAGGTGAATATCATGGTATTTTAGTGGCTCCCGGTTTTGGTGAAAGAGGGGTCCAGGGCAAAATTGAGGCAGTAAAGTACGTTCGCGAGAACAATGTTCCCTTCTTTGGAATTTGTCTCGGAATGCAATGCGCTGTAATTGAATTCGCTCGAAATGTACTAACGTTACCAAAAGCCTCATCAACTGAGATAGATAGTACAGCTAAAGATCCGGTGATTGATTTAATGGAAGATCAAAAAAAAGTAACAAATATGGGTGGTACCAT
>NZ_SMLV01000159.1 GCF_009711525.1 Fulvivirga lutimaris | reverse complement strand
CTGCACGCATAGTGCCAGAAATGCTTTAGCGGATGACAAAGATCTACAAAGTAATAAGAACCTTAAGTTAAAAATAAAGGATTTGCACAGTGGCTATGTAAATAGACAAGAGAGGTCATTAGATGATTTGTATGATGAGATTATTGAAAAGGGAAATACAGAATACTATGGCTCGGTACATGTCTTAAGGCTAAGGGATTTGCCGATAATAATAGAAAGATTTGGTCCTAGTGCTCGTAATTACAATGTTGTTAATGTTGTGAGGCATCCTGTTGATTTAGTTTGGAGTGGTTACGGCCAGTTTCTAGATTTATTCCTATATGATATCAATGAACTTTATTGGACAACAGGTAAAGTTTTGCGTGATGGAAAGGAATTTTGTTATCAACTGGCTAGGAAGTACGATTTAAATCTTGGAGAGTATAATAACTTGGCCTTTTTAGGGGCTTGCGCAGTACTTTCGAGTTTGAAACTTGACATGGACGCCTATTCCAAATTAGACGGAATCCATAACTTGAATCTGAAAAAGACCTTTAAAATGGAGGATTTAACAAAAAGTGAAAAATCCTTTTCAGAGTTTATAAGTCAGTTGTGTGGTGATGACTTTGAGGCTAGTCAAGATTATATTAGGGCTGTTTTCAATGAAGGAGTAATTAACAAACATAAACATGATAATAAAAAGTTATCTCCAGCAAAACGTTATGATCAGTTTAGCATGTGGCAAAAGGAGGCATTTGAATACTTTTTCGATTTTAATCAACTTTTAACGATGTATGAAAAAATCGGATATGATTTTAGCTTCTTAAATAACAATTGAAATTGGGTTAAATGGATTTTAATGAATTTAAGAAGAAACATCAAATACAACCTGTAGATGAGTTTACGTCAAATACACCTAACTCACCCACCGTTTCAATTTGTATTGTAACCTATCAACATAAAGATTACATAGGTCAATGTATAGCCTCTGTTCTTAAACAAGAAACAGAATATACTTTTGAAATATTAATAGGAGACGATGAATCGTCAGATGGAACTAGAGAAATCTGTCAAGAATACGCTAGGAAATACCCACATTTAATTAGACTTTTTTTTCACAAAAGGGAGAATAATATTAAGATAGAAGGCCACCCAACGGGTCGATTTAATTTTATGTATTCTCTATTTCAAGCAAAAGGAAGGTACATATCTTTATTAGATGGTGATGATTTTTGGATAGACCCTTTGAAGCTTCAAAAACAATTGGATTTTCTTGAAGAGAATCAAGATTACAGCATGGTTGGCCATAAAGTGCGGGTAACTGATGGAACTAATCTTGAAGACAGCATAACAGGTAAAAGGTTGAGGGACACTTACTATTTCAAGGATATAGCAGCAAAAAATGTAAGGATACCAACAAATTCACTTGTCTTTAGGAATAATTTTGAAATACCTGATTGGTTTTCGAGTATCTATGGGGCAGATAGAGCACTTATATTCTTATCAGCACAGACTGGAAAAATTAAGGTGATGGACTTTGTTGGTGCCGTATATAGAATTCATGCTGGTGGTATTGAGCAGAACTATAAAAAGGATAAGTTTTCTCTAGCTATGAGAAATTTAAAGGTAAATAGTACTTATCTGGAAATTTTACCGCCCAATCTAAGAGGCCTAATGTACAAGAATTCAGCTTGGAATTACTATTACTTAAGTGCCCAATATTTATTGAGAGGCCAATTTTTAAAAGTACTTAAAAATGTTTTTTATTCAATAAAATGCCTTATAAAAAGCATATGAAATTCGGAGCTTTTATAATGACTTATAATAGGTCAAATATTCTTCACAATACTATTGCCAAAATTAAACTCCAAACATTAGCCCCATCGGAGATACTTATTGTTGATAATAGTGATAATTCTGAAACTGAAGAACTGGTGGCTAGTTTAGATGATAGTTCTATTAAATATCATAAAGTAGGAAATAACTCCGGGCCAGCCGGTGCCGCAACTATTGGATTAAGGATGTTATCCGAAAAGGGTTATGATTGGGTTTACTGGGGAGATGATGATAATCCTCCGAGTAATAATCACGTGTTTGAGCGCCTTTTAAGCTATGATTATCCAAAAGATACAGGCTGTATAGGTCTGGTAGGTCAGTATTTTAAGACTTGCAAGGCTGAAATAGTGCGTGTGCCTGACGTTGCTCTGGAGGGAGATGGAATTATTGAAGTTGATAATATTGCAGGGGGGATGACCAAGATTGTGAAAGGGCAGGCGGTTCGAGAATATCAAATTTACCCAGAAGAAAAGCTGTTTTTTGGTTTTGAAGAGTTGGATTTTGATCTCAAACTTAAAGAAAGAGGATTTAAATTATATTGTCCCAAAAAGGAATATTATAAAAAAAGAAAGGAGAAAGGAAGACTCAACCTTAAAAAACAAACTTCTTTTAAGACGGATAATATGCATAGAAATTATTACTCCTATAGAAACCTACTTTTTATTAGTTATCGTCATAAAATGTACTTTGGTTTTCTGTATTTGTTGCTCAAGTTATTTAGTAAGTCGATTATTGGCTTTAAATTCGGGTGGAGCTATGGAATTGAGAATTTAAAATTTTGTTCTTTGGCGTTTACTCATTTTTTGAAAGGACGATATGGTAAGTATTTTTAGCAATCAACAATGAGTCGGAAACTTGATTTTATTTGTATTGGTGCAACCAAAGCAGGCACCACCAGTTTGTTTTATTATCTCACTGAACATGATGATGTTTATCTTCCTTCAAGAAAGGAAGTGTTTTTCTTTGATTTGAATGAAGAAAAGTCTTGGGATACCTTTTATGAAGAAAATTTCCTGAATGCAACCGAGGATCAATTGATAGGGAAATTTGCCCCAAGATATTCAAGAGACCCTGCGATTGGTGACTTATTAAATAATCATAATCCTGAATTGAAGATAATTTATTTAGTGAGAAATCCTGTTTATAGGGCATTTTCTCATTATAGAATGCTTTACAGATTAGGTCGGGAGCACCGAAATTTCTCGGACTTGATAATTGATCAGTTAGAGGAAGCTAATATTGAGAAATGCAGAAAATCGAATATGTCTGGAGAGTTTAGCTTGCTTACCCAGGGGGAGTATGGGAGAATTACAGAATTGCTTTTACGAAATTTTAATAGAGATCAACTTCTTATATTACCTTCTGATCAATTGGAATCTGAACCCGAGCTGGCGTTGAAAAAGATATATGATTTTTTAAATATATCCGTAATTTACCCCGCAAACATAAATAAGAAATATCATGTCGGTGGTGACAAGGCCAGGTATAAATGGTTATATCCGCTACTTAAGGCTTTAGTTCTCCCTCAACTTTTATGGAAATTTTTGAATAAGAATTTAAGAAAGAAAATAATCCTTTGGTATAATACCAGTTTGAGGATTAGCAAAAAGAAGACAATTAG
>NZ_SMLV01000267.1 GCF_009711525.1 Fulvivirga lutimaris | reverse complement strand
GAACTATCCCTCCACACCTTTGGTATTCATAGCCCTTACGGCACGTTCAATACCTGCCGGTGTTAATGGGAACATCGGCACCAGCTCCTTCATCACCTGAATGGTGTAGGTATGTGGCCAGTATCTCAACGGCTCAGGGTTGAGCCAGACGCTCTTTTTAAATTTTTGAATAATGGATTTTATAGAATTAATGCTGAAGGAGTTGAGCTCATAAGGTGCCATGGCTGCATCTCCAATAAAGAAAACACGGTAGGTTTTACTGTGCATTAATAGCTTATCAACGGTGATAGATTTAGTCCTGCGCTCATCAACATAAACCCGATCATAAATAGTATTGTGGAAATAATACACCTCTAAATCATGAGCAAATCGGGTTCTCATTTTTCTGAACAAGCTTTGCACACTGCGTACATAAGGTGCCATCGAATATCCGCCATTGTCAATCAACACGATAACCTTTAGCTCCTCATTCTTCTCATTAGTAAGCTCAGGTATAAATAATCCTCCTCTTTTAAGGCCAGATTTGATGGTTTGAGGCACATCTAACTTTTCAGTGGCACTTTCCTCAATTACGCCCTTGATGGAAGCCAATGCAGCATCAATATTGTTGTCATTTAATAAAGCATCGCGGTCAATCGGGAAATAGTTTTTATCACCCATTACCTTTCTGGCCATTTTGCCTCCACCTTGCCCTCCAACACGAATACCATTTTTTGCAGCTCCGCCATGTCCATAAGGTGAAATGCCTCCGGTACCGATCCAGTGACTGCCTCCGCCATGCTGCGTTCGCTGCTGCTCACGCACTTTCTCCATTCGCTCCAGCAATTCCTCCAAAGTCAAATCAGAATAATCTGCCATTTTATCCAACACACGCTCCGTTGGTTCATGGTTTGGGTCTATTGGATCTGTATCTTCCTGATCAGGATTATCCTTATCCCATATCTCCTTGCCGTTGATTACTTCTTTGATATCATAGCTCGTCAAATGCACCTGATCTAAAAAAGTAGTCACCAGCTGCTCATCTGTTAAATCACGATCGGCCTCATCCAGGAATTGTGTTTTCCATTTCTCAAAAGTCTCTGAGCGCAGAATAGCATCTTCCAGTGTTTGTCCGGGTTTGATAGGCACATAAAGAAAGTACTCATAATAGGCCTTGGTAAACGGACCAATATCTGCTGGTTCTTTTACGATTATTCCCTTCAATACATTATAAATATCTCCCAGTGTTTTGATCAACCCTTTCTGCATTGCTTTGCGCAGCAGCAGCAGGGTGCGCACATCGGCCTTTAAGCCATGTGCTCTAAATCGTTCTGGTAGAGAGCTAAGCATATCAGTTTAATCGGGATCCGCCAAAAGTATCATCCGCACCTATCATTCTATTTACACGTTCCATATCGGGTTGTGTTTTTATCAAGGCGCCAATTCCCTCGAGGCCTTCAATTTTCTTCACTGCCTCCTTGGGAGCAATATCACCCATGTATTTTAACCAATTGAGGATTTCTCTGGTCGTTGGTGCTCTTTCTAAACCTAACCTGCGCAGATGGTAAAAAACGTCAAGCGCTACACGCACCACCCGCTCATCTAATTTAGGATGGTGTTTTTCAATAATCTGGCTCATCACTTCCTTGTCAGGGAAGTCAATGTAATGATAAATACATCGGCCTTTAAATGCCGTTGGCAGCTCCTGCTCACGGTTTGAAGTTATGACAATGGCCGGCATTTCTTCTTCAGATATTTCTATCACTTCGCCAGATTCCGGCATGATAAACTTTCGGTGGCTTAAGGCATATAGCAAATCATTCGGGAACTCTCTCGGTGCCTTGTCAATCTCGTCAATCAGCAACACAGAATTGGGCTTACTGAAAGCTACAGCTGCTGGACCTTTGACTACATAATCGCCTAAAGCTTCAGGGTTTCTACCGCCAGTGGAAAGTTTGGTTTCCAAACCTTTTTCCTCCCGTTGGGCATTCAAAATTTCTATTTGAGAATCGCGGAGGTATTTCACATGATCGAACCTCGCCACAAACTGCTCCACATTACTTTTAGAACCTACAGGATACACTTCCAAATCAAGGCCTCTGTCTTTTGCATAATGGATGGGCAAGTCAGTTTTGCCTGTACCAGGCTCCCCTTCTATCAAAAGCGGCATGCCGAGCATACGTGCCATATGAAATGCCTGTGCCAATGCAGGATCGCAAAGGTATTTTTCTGATCCTGTCCAATGAGTTGTTTCTGCCATAGTTTTAATAAAACTGTTTGAGGTGATTTTGGTTCATTCCTTATAATCAAATTTATAGAAATTAACTTGCTCAAGTTCTTCAAGAATTTCAAGTACCTTATTCAGGAAATCTGGGTCCAGTCTTTTTCTACTCTTCTCTAAATTTTTCCATTTTATGATAATGTGCTCATCACAATCATGCATTCCAAACCCTCCACCAAGCACATCAGCAAGGGCATCAAGGTTTCTACCTATTTTGTAATTTAATCCTTGAGTAAAGTGCTTCTCCACATAGTCATAAAATCCATTCTTTGAACTGAACTTTACTCCGTCAATTGTGTATTCGGCTGACATTTCCATTATGATAAAACTGAACTAATATTTAGTTAAGCTAATCATTTCTCCGCTTTGATTCAAAGACGACAATTTTATGAATAACAGCAATACTGAGAGAATTTACTACCCAATTAGGAGATTTCTCCCTCGTGTCTCAGTCGAAATGACGAAAGATTAAAGATCTTCTGACAATCCAAAACCTTCGACCTCCACAACATCGCCAGATTTCATGTCATTAAGATGAATATTACCAATACGGACACGCACTAAACGTAAAGTGGGAAAGCCTACAGCAGCACTCATTTTTCGTACTTGCCTGAACTTGCCTTCATTCACTGTCACGGCCATCCAGCTTGTTGGGCCATGGCGCGCATCGCGTATTTTTTGTGTCCGTGGTGGAAAACCTGGTTCGGAATCTAAACGAAACGCTTTGCACGGTAATGTCTCATAGGTTTCCCCTTGCAAAGCAATATCGACTCCTTTCTTTAACTCTTCAATGGCTTTATCGGTAATTATGCCATCCACCTGAATATAATATTCCTTTTCTACCTTCTTGCTCAGCACCTGATGACTAACCTTACCATCTGTAGTCAATAATAACAATCCTTCTGAATCCTGATCCAATCTGCCTATTGACATAGTGCCTTCCGGAAAATCATGCAGCTCTCCCAAAAGTTTTCTATTTCTTCTCCTTCTCTCATTGTGTACAAATTGAGAAAGATAGCCGTAAGGTTTATGGATAATAAAATGGCGGTGTTTGGTCATTTTTAATAATAATAGACGACAAAAATGCCTTATTCCTCTTTCCCCAAAAGTTTGAGGAGCTTTTTAAAATCCTTTTTCAATCTATCACTAACCTTTTCAGAATAGTCATCTTTTATTGAGGCAATAGTTTCACTTCGTTTTTCTTCAGGAATTTTCTCAATCAATGCCGGCCCAAACTCTTTGATATTATCTACAAGTAATAAGTCCATTTCCTGATTTTGGTTCTCAATGAATGTACTCACAACATAACCCTTTAAAAAAGTCTGCACACCGCCAACAGCTTGATTATAACCTCCCATGCGGACTTCATAAGAAGGATCATCTTTAGACAATGTTTCAATAAATTGATTGGCGACCTGTAAAAGGTTAACAGATTGGTAGCCCAAAATGGCCATGAGTTTGGCCTGATCTGAAGTAATAGCTACTGTAGAATTAGGAATGCTCCATTTTATAAATTGAGTGATTTGCGTATACACAGGTAAAATCAGCCCGGCCCTTTCTTCTAAAGTAGCATCATCAGACACTTTAGGAAACTGTGCACGATTGTTATATAAATACTCCAATAATGCAGGCTCTAAACTGTCCAATTGTTTTGTTTGTATCAAACTCTGAATTCTTCCCAATTCAGCTATTGCAGATTCCTGATCATATTGGGTAGTATCATCCTGAGCGAAGGATAGTGAAGCACAAAAAATTAATAACAGAAGTGAGTAAACCAGTTTTCGCATTTTTCTTATTGTATAGGTTTTTGTTAAAACAGCGAAACTAACTTGAACCTTCTCTAAAAACAAACCTCAGAACCAGATTGAGTCCTGACCTCTTAGTGAGACATTTTCCTTTTACTGCAGCACCAACCCGTGGTACAATTTCGCCAGAGTTTCGGATGCATTGGCTGTATATCCAGGGTGTACTTTTGACATTTGTATGATTGTACTTCTGGTAGATGTCATCCACCTGAAGCGAGAAGCAAGATCAAGTTCTGCGATAGCGCCACCCTCCTTTTTACCCATACAAATTTGCTCTATGGCTTTAAGGTTTTCTTTCACACAATCCAAGTCCAACTCAGGTGAAAATGCCAGTAGTCGTTGAGTATCCAATTGATACTTAGCTTCCAAAAATCGTTCTGCCTTACAATAGAGTATCACACCTACATTAATGAATTCTTCGCGCTCTACCCTGGGCACAACACGAATGACCGCATAGTCAAATAAGTTTTTGTCGTGCATTTTGGGCTTCTTTTATAAATATTTCAGCGTGCTGCATACGCTCAATCAAAAATATAGCATAGGCATTTCGATATTCTTCTTTAGTCTCAAAAAGGCTGTCATCACTTAAAAAATCATCGGGAATCAAGGATACAATATCCTCTATTACTTCTCTGGTCAGTATTTTTTTGGCAAACTCATCGGCTTCTTCCAACTTTGTAGCCTGCTTCAATAACACATGGTTCTGCACCAATGCAAAAGGTGTTTTAATATGCTCACGCCAATTACTCCAATTGTGATGAAAATAAAGGGAGGCTCCAGGGTCAATCATCCATAACTCTTTCTTCCACATTAGCATATTGGTATTGCGATGGGTGCGGTCAATATTTATGAGTAAACAATCAAGCCAAAGTATCTTTGAAGCCAATAATGGGTCCAATGTAGTTACAGTGGCATCATAAGTAATGGCTCCTGATAAATAATGGACGCCAAGGTTGAGCCCAACACTGAACTTTAACAGATCCTGAATCTCTTCATCACCCTCGCTGCGACCAAATCCTTCGGCTAAATTCATAAAAACCAATTCGGGCACTTGCAGTCCGAGTACACGGGCCAGTTCACCTCCAATGAGGTCAGCGATTAACGCATTGGTACCCTGCCCTGCACCACGAAATTTAATGACGTACAAAAACCCGTCATCGGCTTCAACAATAGCCGGCATAGATCCTCCCTCACGAAGAGGTGTCACATAACGGGTGACGTTCACAGTTCTAATTTCGACTTTGGTCATGCTCATTTGGTAATAATGCTAACTGAAAGTTGTAAATATAAAACTAGATATGGCTTTTTACCCGATTTAACTTAAAACAAAAGACCCTGATCCCGGCTAGGCCAGGATCAGGGTCTACTTTCTATTATCTCAATTATTTACTTTATTCTTCGCATCTGGGTCTCTCCAATAAGCCATTTTCTTTCTATCACCGGATTACCCACATAGTTAATTCTCCCTTCACCAAAATGAACCACTTCTAGAAATTCAGTGGCATTGATATTAATGATATTTTCACCAAAGCTTTTAGATTTAACTGCGCTGCTTTCAAAATTTTCAGCATTGATCTCATTCTCACCATAAGTGTTGTATATCTGGTTATAGGTGCTCCCTGAGTTAATAGCAAATTTGTTTTCGCCATATAATGCCACTTTAAAACTGCCAGTGTTTACGTTTTTCAGCTCAATGTCATTCTCTCCGTAAGCTATTAATTTCAGATTTCTGGATGATAGCTCACCTTCACAAACTAAATTCTCCTCGCCACGCAAGTCGATTTTCTTAAGCGAAACATAAGTGATTTTTGCCTTTACTTTAGCCCAGTTATACCTTCTCGGCAAATCAAAGTCTCTTTTAAAAAGCCTGAGGTTAATCTCTGCGTCTTCCAGGAATACGTGCAACGTATTGCCTCGCACCTCAGCACCAAGTTTGTCTGATGATATACCATCATAAGTAAATTCAATTGCTTCCTTATCTCCTTTAACAAGAGTTACATCTATATAAGGGTTGATGATAATCTTTTCGAAGCTGTTGAGCGGTAGCTCCAGTGTCTGTGCCATTGATGCTGTCGAAAAGCAAATTATGGCAATTAATGTTGTGTAAAATTTATTCATGATTTTGACCGTTTGCTTCTAAGATGGCATTTACGAACAAAAGGTTGCATAGGTTGAGAAAAAAAGTTGTCAGCTACAACATAGAGATTTCGCTAAAAGCAGGAATGACAAAAAAGAAAAGGCCAACCATAACGGTTGACCTCTTCACCAATAAGAAAATTTATTGCTTAGGGTTTTCTTATATAGATATTTCCAAATTCTGATTTCAATTCCTGAAGGGCCCCTCCTCCATTAATATCGCATGATACCCAATCCCATTTACCTGGATGGTCACCGTATTCAAGCGTGGCAAATTTTTGATCCAGATCAGTATATTTTCTTCCAAATTTTGTGCCCGCCTTAATGGTGTTTTTAGCAGAAGGCACCTTGATATCCACACCGCCAAACTTAGAATGCACGGAAAGCTTACCATTATACTCATTAACTTCAACCATTCCATATTTACTATAAATGTCTAAGTTGATATTTGAAGGCACATAGACTACAAGCTTGATATCCATAATAACCCCGTGATTCATAAACTCATAGCCATTGGATCCTTTCTCATCTAAAAACTTGACCACCTCCGGACTGTTTCTATCATCAGTGTTAAAGAAATATTCCTGACCGCCCGCCTTTATCATTATCTTATGAGGCAAATTGTCAAAGTTTTCAATATCTGATTTTACCCTGATAGATCCGCTAGCTTCATCCACTTTAAGTTTAAAAGCTTCATCATCCTGACCTTGATTAATGCTGACCATAGCCTCAATCTTAATCTCATTTTTGTCCCAGCTGCTTACCTGAATAAGTTCTGGCCAGGTGAAATCCAATGACACGTTCTGCCCATTTTTGGTAGCTATTGTCTTGTCAATTTTGGTTTGGCAAAGGGCAAAGTTTCCCACCCCAGCCAATATCATTAGGCTGATTATGTATTTCATAATTCAATAAGTTAGTGTTCAAATGGTCCCTTCAGACCTGAAGGACCTTGACTTTATTTTTTTCTCAGGTAGATGCTACCGTGTGTAGAAGATATATTCATGCTCACACCACCACCACTCATCTTACCATTGACTTTGTTCTGGTTGTAGCGCTTCATGCTTTCTGCATTTTTCTCAATTTCTATATCCAGGTCTGAATAAATTTCTCCCCAATTGGTACTTATCGTGAAGTTAGCCTTCGTGCCAGAAGGTATCCCTAAATCAATATCTCCATGAGCTGAAACTATAGAAATCGGGTTCGCCTGACTCACTGCGCTAAAGGCTCCATCAATATCACCATGCACCGTACTTACAGTCATTGGTCCAGTTACATTATCCAGTCTTACATCACAATGTGTAGTTGTCACTTCAATTTCGCTCGTAATGTTCTTAAATGACACGCCCTTGCTATAAACTGACCCATTTTCAAAAACGATGGTAACTCCTTTTGGCACCTTAATGATATACTCTCCCGATCCATTTCTGGATATTTGGCTTACAGTTGCACCACCAGAAGTCTTTTCAACATTTAATCCAATGCCGGTATTGTCCTCAAGCCCCAGACCATTTATCAATCTTAGGCCTTTGGCGCGCTCAGACTTTTCTCGATCGTTATCACGGTTTGTAATTACTACAGAACCGTTTGAGCTTGCTACAAATTCAACTTCATCAAGTTCTTTTACTATCAGTTTGCCTGAGCTCATATCCAGCTTATACTCATTCGAATTCTGGGCGTTTATCTGCCCAAGTCCTAATGTTATTGCCAAACACGTCAGACCTATAAATTTTAATTTTTTCATCTTTTTAACGTTTAATTTTTTGTTGTTCTTTTGATTTTGAGATTGCCCCGGAAGGCTATTGTTATAAACTCGAGTTTCTATGATAATTTGAAGATTCCATAATTAGCCTCATCTCTTACGGCTTCCATGTTTTCTTCATCTTCTGTGAGCTTTTTAAGCGGCTCAATCGCTCTTTTTTCTTTTAGTTGTACCAATAAATTGATTAACACTATCTGAACTGCCGGCTTATCCTGAGTACTTAAGGACTCGATCAATGCCTTGCGAACATTTTCTTTATCTGCATATCTGCTCAATGCCTCAAGTGCCGCCAACCTCACATTAATATTTTCATCTGTATTTAAGGTTTTCACAAAGGCCTGGACAATGTCATCATCCATAGCTTCCATAGAATAACTGGCATTTACTGCACCCAACCTTGAGCTTGCTGATTGGTCATCAAGAGAATTTAATACAAGTGCCTTAGTAGCAGCCATTTCATTTCTCAGTTGATCTATTTCATCTGTATTTCCTTTGTTCATCGAAATGCCAAGAATATAACCTACAGCAAGTATGGCCACAGCAGCAGCTATCTGATACCGTCTTTTATTATTTAATCCTACATTCATAGGTACCACCTTAGTTTGATTTTCAATTTCATGATCAAGAAACTGTTGAAAATCTTTTCTTAATGATGCAGGAGCTTCTAACTCTTTGTCATTATTCATCAGCTCATTCAGCTCAGCATACTTTTCATAAGTTGCTTTCCATTCTTTGTCTTCTTCTATATGCTTTTCCACATACACTTTCAATTCACCGGATAGGTAGCCATCTATATAATCGTTAATTAACTCAGTCATCTTACTTTCCTCCATGATTATATTTTTTCGAGCTCTAAATAGTTTTCTTTCAACTTGCCTAATGCGCGATGAACCTTGGTCTTTATAGCACCAACTGAAGTCTCATAAATGCTTGCTATTTCTTCATACTTCAGCTTCTGAAATTTGCTCAGCATTAATATTTCCTTCTGCTCTGGTTTCAGCTTATAAAGTGCGATATACAATAATTTCTGCCTTTCATCTTCCACCATCTGATCATCAATAGCAGTCATTTTCCGATCCATTATTTCAAGATTATCATCGCTAAACATCATCCTGTTTTTTCTATAATGGTCAGCATATATATTTCGGGCTATCCTGAAAATCCAGGACTTAAAAACAGCTCCGGTTTGATATGTATGCTTATAATGTATCATCCTCATAAAAACATTCTGTGTGAGGTCATGACCAAGGTCTTTATCCATGGTTATCTTCACAAAAAAATTGTACAGGTGCTTATGGTAGCGATCAAATAGCTGAGAAGCCTTATTTAGTTCTCCGCCTCTTACCGCTTCCATCAGCTGCTCATCAGTAAGTGTTTTTTCCACTAATTATAATTTT
>NZ_SMLV01000081.1 GCF_009711525.1 Fulvivirga lutimaris | reverse complement strand
TTCTTTATTGTTATAGGTGTGATTTTTATATCTGTTACTATACTGTCAGGGTTGTACCCATCTGTGGTTACCTCTGGTCTTCAGCCAATAAAGGCTTTGAAAAACAGCATTGGAAGCAGTTATAAAAATGGCCTTTCACTTAGAAGTTCATTGGTAGTTGTGCAGTTACTGATTAGCCAGATGCTAATTGTAGCAGTAATTGTGGTTTCTCAACAGGTTGATCACTTTATAAGCCAACCGATTGGAGTAGACACTGAGGCAATAGTTGAGTTTAGTATACCATATGTTCCAAATATGAATAGAAGCTCTTTGAAGCAGCAATTGCTCGATGTGCCTGGAGTTAAAGAAGTCACTTATTCTAACACAGGTACTACTTCTGGAAATACATGGGGAGGTGTTGCTCATTACACTGGAGGGGATGAATTACTTGATAAAGATGTTCAGATAAAGCTCATTGATGATAGCTACCTTGACACTTATGGTGTTGAATTACTGGCAGGTCAAAATATAAAAATGGACTCTATTAAGAGATATTTGATTAATGAAGAAGCCATGGCAGTTTTAGGCTTTGAAACTTATGAAGAGGCCCTGGGTCAGGAAATTGCGGTATGGGGCAAGCCTGGTAATATCATTGGTGTGGTTAAGAATTTTAAGACCATGTCTCTTCATTATGCACAACAGCCGGTAGTACTTTGGAATGCTGATAATAGTTATTTGACAGGAGTTAAGCTTGAAAATAACAGCGCCAACTGGTCTGAGACTATGGCTGCAGTTCAATCTGTTTGGGAGACTCATTTTCCAGAGAATATTTTCTCTTACAATTTCCTTGATGATAGCATAGCAAAGTATTACGACAGCGAGCGAAGAGCATCAAAAACTTTCTCTCTTTTTGCATCAATTGCTATTATAATTGGGGGTATAGGTCTGCTCGGTTTAATGTCTTACATGGTAAATACAAGAACAAAAGAGATAGGAGTAAGAAAGGTTTTAGGAGCAAGTGTAAGGCAAATTTTAGCTACTGTATTTACCGACTTTGCCAAGCTAGTGGTGATAGCATTTGCGATAGCAGCCCCATTGTCATGGTATTTTATGGACAAATGGCTACAAGGTTTTGATAGCCGCATAGACATTACATTCTTAACCTTCATATTGGCCTTTGCTCTCTCTTTATTGATGACTGTGATAGCCACAGGTTACAAATCATTTCAAGGTGCTACACTAAATCCAGTAGACGCTTTATCAGACGAATA
>NZ_SMLV01000044.1 GCF_009711525.1 Fulvivirga lutimaris | reverse complement strand
AAGAATTACGGAGGTAATAGTACATACAGGGCAACATTATGATCCAAACATGTCAGATATTTTTTTTGAAGAATTAAATATTCCAAAGCCAAATTATAATTTGGGAATTGGAGGTGGTTCACACGGTGAGCAAACCGGGCTAATGCTAATAGAAATTGAAAAGGTATTGCTGAATGAGAGTCCTGACTATTTACTTGTGTATGGTGATACCAATTCTACCTTGGCTGGCGCTTTAGCAGCATCAAAACTACATATACCTGTAATACACGTTGAAGCAGGGCTTAGGTCCTTTAATAAGAAAATGCCGGAAGAACAAAACAGAGTTCTTACTGACCATATTGCTGATGTGCTTTTTACACCAACACAAGCAGCGGTAGACAACCTGAAAAAAGAAGGTGTCTCCTCAAATAAAGTAATTAATGTAGGAGATGTAATGTATGATGCAGCTCTTTTCTACTCTTCTTTAGCCGATCAAAACAGTGACATTCTAAATAAACTAGCTTTAGGAAAAAATAATTATATACTGGCTACCATCCATAGAGCTGAGAATACCGATAATGCAATCAAAATAAAAGAAATAATAGAAACACTAGATGAGTTAGCCCAAACTTATTCTGTTGTTTTTCCTCTACACCCACGAACAAAGAAAGCTCTGGATAAAATGTTTTATGAT
>NZ_SMLV01000019.1 GCF_009711525.1 Fulvivirga lutimaris | reverse complement strand
TCCTTATACACTTCATTTACAATCTTAAATAATTCTGGATCATAATATTCTAAATAGTCTTTATGGTCTGATTTATTCTTATGAGGTAAGTCCACGTTAACACCAAGTGCCTCCTTTACTATCTTGAAGTCAGCATTAATCTCTTCAAAACGTCCAATGAAATCCATCTCTAGCCTACTGTTAATTGTTTTTAAAAATTTTACTTGCGGAACAAAGTGAGGTATTTTCATGATATTCATTCTCTCTCTTGAATTTTCAAGTGCTCTAACAAACTGAGGAAATGTGGTATACTTAACC
>NZ_SMLV01000046.1 GCF_009711525.1 Fulvivirga lutimaris | reverse complement strand
CAAGCCTACTTTTTTTAGCATTCCTGATGAGAATGTTTTTATCGGTTGATTTAGAAAAGAATTAGTATCCAATTGATTTATCAATGCATCAACTTGGATTTGATTTGCTTTTCTCGTTTTAGCGTAAAAAAGAATCAGGTCTTTCTGGGTGAGAAAATCGGGATATAAAGGTTCTGCTTCGCTATAACTGACAAGTTGCCGGTACAATTTTGGATCTCTCTTGCAACTAAATCCATCCAATGAAATTTTCCCGTCAAAAGGAGAAATTCCACATATTGTTTTAAACAAAGTAGATTTACCTGATCCATTTCCACCCTTAATCCAATAAATGCCATGATTCAACTTTAGATTCGGGATGCCTAGAATTTGTTGACTTTCGTAAGATTTGCGAAAATTTGTTATTGAAAGAGTCATCTAACAGTTTTTCATTACTAGTATACTAGCTACCATTATTCTTACAGCATGTGTCTAATTATTATTTTTTAGAATGTTAAAATACGTCTATTATGAAAATTTGATAGATACACTTTGCCTTATTGGGGAGTCTCATATATACTAAATTTTCCGCTGTACGGATAATATGAAATATACTAATGTTGTTATATTAACTGCCTAGTGGTTGGCAGTTGTCTTCGCGCTTGCCTGTCCGAAACAAAGAGAAAGCGGGTTATTGCCTGCCTGTCCGCCAGTAATAAAATGAAGGC
>NZ_SMLV01000075.1 GCF_009711525.1 Fulvivirga lutimaris | reverse complement strand
ATAATATATGGATAATATGGAATCTTGCTCGTCATTTACTTAAGTATAAATACAAAGTTGTCCATAGTCATTTGATCCATGCAGATTTTTTAGTTGCTTGTGAGAAAGTGCTTTTATACTCAAAGTTTAAATGGATATCAACCAAGCATGGGTATGAAGAAAAGTTTACGGAAAATCACGGGTTTGATCCAAAGGCACTAAAATGGAATGTATATTATTTACTTTGTTGGATATCCGAAAAATTTGTAGACCGTTCGATAGCCGTGTCAGAAGGTATCAGGAGGTTATTTGTGGATGGAGGTATTTCAGATGAGAATAGAATAAAAACCATATATCATGGCCTTTATGAACATCTAGATAATGATGTGCTAAGTGCAACCTCACAAAAATACTTTGAGTATCAAATTGCTATTGTCGGGAGACTCACGGGCTATAAGGGCCATAAGTATGCTTTTCAAGCCTTTCAAATCATAAAAAACAGTATTCCTACTGCGGGTCTTGTTATTATCGGAGATGGGCCAGATGAAGATGAACTAAAAGACTACGCCTTAGATCTTGGCATTTTGAATAGTGTAAGATTCTTAGGATTTAGGAGAGATGTCAATCATTTATTACTGGAATCAGATGTTTTATTAGTTCCTTCAATTTCAGAAGGGTTTGGATTGGTCATTTTAGAAGCGTTCCAAAAGAAGACGCCAGTAATTGCATTTAATGTCTCAGCTTGTAATGAAATTATTGAGCATAAGCACAATGGAATATTAATAGAGCCTTTTGACATTGATCAAATGGCTCATGAACTTATCCAGCTTCATGAAAATCCAGCTTCTGTTAAGGTTATGGTAAATAATGCGTGTAAAACAGTTAACGAGAAATTCAGTGTTGAAAAAATGATTGATAGCGTGATCAAATGCTATGAATAGGAAAACTTTATTTTCAATTTAAGAAAATATGACTCAATAAACTTCCAGGAAAATGCTGTTACTAACATTAGGATAATGAGATTGATAAAGTAGTAAGAAGCGATGTTAGCAAGTCGGATATCTAATTTATTTAAAATTAGAATGAGTGTAAGAGGGATCACTTTATGATATAAATACAAGCCATAACTGACTTTGCCTAGATATAAGGTATAAGGG
>NZ_SMLV01000070.1 GCF_009711525.1 Fulvivirga lutimaris | reverse complement strand
CAAGAGGCTTTTGAGGTTATGGCTTCCAAATTCATTTGACCTTTTAAGAAAGATTAAAGTGTACTTTCTTAGTTACATACCAAACTTTAAATGGGTTTGAATAAGCTTTAAAAGAAATTAAGTTTAAAAAGAAGGCAATCATCCTATTAATCAGGTGATTGCCTTTTTAATTTAGACAGCATCGTTTGTACTTTAACCCGCTGCCGCATGGGCAAAGGTCATTCCTACCTATTTCAGATTCCTTTTTAAAGGAAGACTTATCAATCACTGCGGTCAGATCCTGATTAAAAATGCCCGATAGGGCATCATATAACTCCGAATGTTTCTCCTTAAGCAGATGCGGTCTTTCAAAGAAATACTCACTCGCCACAGCAAAAAACTCTTGCATATTAGTTGCCCCATAAGGATTAATATCAGAGCTGTTTGCTAATATTTTACTAGTTTGCTTTCTAGCTAAATCAATCCAAGGTATAGAATATGGCTTATCATTCAATGAAGGTGGAATACCATCTATTACGCCATCTTCTTTATCAAAAAGGTGCGCAAACTCATGAATGCCTACATTCTTTTTATCATTTGTAATATCGAAGCCCAAGTGAAGTGATGGTTTAGAAAAAATAACTTTGCCTTCCATTGCACCGCTGCCAACCATCCCGGTGATGTACTCGGCATTATTATCAAAATTAAAATTCCTGTCAAATGCAGACGGATACAGCAATACTTCATCCAGGTTTTTATAACTCCAAGCTGGAAAACCAAATAAAGGGATGACTGCACTGCTTGCTACCAAGAGCCTATCCTCTAGTGTAACTTCAGTATGTACCCCCGTTATTTTGATGTGTTGCAAGAACCGTTGTATATCGGCCTCAAATTGCAGTTTCTTTTCTTCAGATAGATTCTTATAAAAGTGAACCCTTTGATTTAGAATGGCTTTCCATTTTTTGGGAGTGGGCAGCAATTTATTCTGATAAGAACTTCGTTTAGGTCTTCTATTGAGCAAATAAACCGTGACACCTAGAAAAAGTAATAAAAGTAAAAATGAATAAGCCATTAAATAATAT
>NZ_SMLV01000005.1 GCF_009711525.1 Fulvivirga lutimaris | reverse complement strand
AAAAAAATTGCTCACTATTTTTATGAAAAACAACTAAGCAAGAAGCCTTGAAAATAGCATACTTTATTTCAATTGATATTGACAAATACGATGGTGTTTCAAAAAAAATCGTTGATCAGTACTTGGAATGGACTAGACAGGGAAATTTAGTTAAGATATTCTGCGTTATCCCAAAAAACTCAAACTCCTCTAAAAGTTCGCTTAAGAAACTTGGT
>NZ_SMLV01000393.1:18657-28313 GCF_009711525.1 Fulvivirga lutimaris | reverse complement strand
GGGCGCCCATGGCTAAACCTGTAGCCGCAAAAGCACTGCGGGCAGGTTTGTTCTTAGGGAAGAACTTGATGTACTCCGCACTCATGTCAGCCCATTCGTTGATATCAGCGAGCATACAGGTACACTTAAAAATATTTTCCATGGAAGACCCGTTACGCTCCAACACACCTTTTATGTTGAGCATCGTCTGACGAGTTTCGGCTTTTATGCCACCTTTAACAAGCTCACCTGTTTCTGCTTGGTCGCCAATCTGTCCTGAGAGAAACAAAATATTGCCAACTTTTACTGCTTCAGAAAATGGCAAGCCGCGATCAGCAAATTCTTCGGTCTCAATAAACTCTGGTTTTGATGACTGTTCTTCTTCCTGAGGAATACATGATGAAAAGATTAGAAGAATTAGAAAGAGCAGTGTAAAGTTTTTCATAATTGAGTCTTTATTAGTTGAAGGAGCCAATATGCCATAATATGCCTGACGGGTCATGAAGAAAAAACTCCTTACCCCAGGGATTATGCACTATTTCAGATAGCCTAACCCGCCTATATTTACTGACCAGATCGAGCTTCTTTATTTCTTCAAGATAGTATTCCACATCCTCAACTTCTAAGAAAATCATGGAATTATCAACCCAGTCTTTGACATATGCTTTCTGAAGGTAGAACGCAAAGTTTTCATTTTTAAATACAGACATATCATGAGAGATGATGACTTCTTCAAAATTAAGATCACAGTAAAATTGTCTTGACTCATTGAAATCTTTGGCTCCAATAAATGTTCGGATTGATTTTATCTTGTGCTCCATACTATTTTTTACTTTTTGGATGATTCATGAAAATATAACCAAAAGATAAAGCAAAAAATGCATATAAGATGGCAATAACCCACATTAAAGGTGAAGCATTTCTAAAGGCAAATTTGACTAAAGCCAAGCCAGCTACTATGAAATGGGTCATATTGCCAATAGTTATTGGCCGCCCATAAATCCCTCCAATCAGATTGTCTTTTGCTGTCCAGTTGAGCATGGCAAAACCAAAATACAGTGCTCCTACAATTTGTAAAATAATGGGATCAGTATCAACGGATTTAATTGCCGCGGAAATTTCATGTGGAAGAAATGTGAGCAAAACGCCAATAGCTCCCAGCAATAGGGAGCTGGCCATCATCAGGTACTTTGTATTCATAATTAGAGGTATTTGTCACAAGCTACTTCTAATTATGCTTCAATTCAATTGCCTTAGCGCAAATGGCTGTTATGAAAGGTGATCGGTTTTGATGCTATTCAGATTTGCAAACCGCAATACTTCTCCGACCCGAATTGCTACTTTTTGATGCGCTGCCAATATCACCTGCTGCCAAAATGGTGCTTTTATTAGGCCCTCCATCCAGGTGCACTTTTATATGTCCTTCGAAATTGATGAGTTCATCATAGGTGATAGGTGTTTCATCAATAAGAGCTTCAATTATGGTAATGCTTTCTCCGGTTTTTCCAAATACAGGAGTCAGTTGTGCGGCCATCTCTGCATCTGGAGTACTAAAATCACCATAATGCAGGTGAGTAGGGTGAGAAATATCACCCTCGGTGCCTGTCAGTTTTATTTGTATTTCGGTGGTGTTATCTCTCCTTTCTAAGAAAGTAACGGTTCCGTTAATCGGAAAGTCCGAAGCCTGCACCATGGCATAAGATTGCTGCTCACCAGTGTAATCACTAGTTTCAGTATCATCAGAACAGCCATTAAGAGCTAATAAGCAAAGTAGTAGAATTAGTGGTCTCATCTTTTTTAATTTTTGTCAAAACTGTTCTGATTGACTATTTTCAAATATAAATACAAATTCAATTAATAACTCATGTCAGCAGGCTATTCTGGAACACCCTTGGCAAAAAAGCTTGGTATAAAAGCAGGTTTTAAGGTTCTACTTATGAATGAACCAGAATACTATCCTACTTTATTTGATGATCTTCCGGAAATAATCACTGATTTTAATAACGCAGATGAAGTTGATTTTATTCATTTATTCGCATTAAAATTAAAAGATTTTGAAATGCATTTCGATCAATGCAAATCACGACTTGTCAAAAATGGCACCATGTGGGTTTCTTGGCCTAAAAAGGCTTCTAAAATTGAAACTGACTTAGATGGCAATGTTGTGAGAGAATATGGATTGAACCATGGCTTGGTTGATGTAAAAGTTTGTGCAGTAGATGAAACCTGGTCAGGGTTGAAGTTTATGTACAGGTTAAAGGATCGGTAGTTGACTTTAAAATCAACCTTAACATTGCCCGAACTTCGGACAATGTCAAGGTTGGTATTTGTTAAATAGCTTCCTCTGCTTTTTCTGTTTTAAAATGTTTATCCAAGAACTTGAGTACTTCTTTAGAAGCAGTGATATTGTTTTCTTTTTTAACAAAACCATGGCCTTCGTCATCAAATAAAACATACTCAACCTCTACGCCATTTTTTCTTGCTCCTTCTACTATCTCATCAGACTCTACTTTAAGCACACGAGGATCATTGGAGCCTTGAAGCACAATAAAAGGTTTGGTTATTTTATCAGTGTGAAAAAGAGGAGATTTGTTATAAAGCATAATTGAGTCTGCAACCGGATCACCCATTTCTTTATACAGAGCTTCTCTGAAAGATGCCCACCACGGTGGAATACTTTTTAGTGTTCTTAGCCAGTTGGTGACGCCAAAATAATTGACCCCCAAAGCAAATTCTTCTGGCGCAAAAGTTAGCGCAGCCATTACCATATAGCCTCCATAACTTCCTCCCATGATACCTATTTTATCTGCATCTATATAATCAAGACTTGCTAAAAATTTCTTAGACTCCACGCAGTCTTGTAAATCATCCTGACCATGTCTTTGGTCATCTGCAGCATAGAAAGTTTTGCCATAGCCTGAGCTACCACGATTATTTACAGCAAGTATTGCATAACCATGATTTAAAAAGTATTGCAAACGAGGGGTGTAATTTAAGCGCGTCTGACCACCAGGTCCACCGTGTATCATTAACATTGCAGGCACTTTTTCACCAGGCTCCAGTCCTTTTGGTTTGTAAAGAAGGGCAGGGATTTCCATGCCATCAAATGACTTATAACGAATGACTTCTCCTGCAACCAAATCATCCGGGTTAATCTCAGGATTCATTGTGTCGGTAATTTGCTTCACCTCCTGAGTTTCAAAATTATATAGGTAAAGGTTTCTAGGTGATTTAGAGCTGCTTACATAAAATGCCATTTGTTGTTCACTATCGGAAATGTTTACTCCTGTAATATCGCCTTCTGGCATATTGGCCATCTGAATGGGCTGGTCATTAGCGTCATATATTTTTATTTCTGTGCGAGCATCATTATTTATTCCTACCACTCGATACTTGCCAGTTTTTGATAGGTAGGTGTACATAATATCCCAGTTTTCTTTTTGAACTTCAGAAATCTCACCGGATTCCATGTCATAAGACTTTATGTACATAAATTCATTGCCTTCATCAGTAAGGTAATAAAGCTTTGAGTCATCAAGGCTAAAATATTGCGGACTATACTGCACATCTCCTTCATGTTCAGATATTAATTTTGTTTCTCCAGATTCCGAATCATATAGATACATGTTGGAGTTATTTGTAGTAATTGTTTCGCTCAGAACAACATACCTGGAGTTATTCGATATCGCACTCGGATTTAAACCTTTCGAATTAGTATAAATTACACTTGAAGAAAACACCCCATCTTCAGTGCTGCTATTTTCGATGTCAACTTTATATAGATCAAAGTATTTTGGATCTCGTTGGTTAGAACCGTAATAGAGAATGGTCTTCTCATTATTCCACCCGTAAAAGCTAGCCTTAGCAGTGGAATCAGATATCATATCTATGATATCTCCGTCAGTTTTTCTGACATAAATGTGGGTTATCTCATCTCCACCTTTATCACTTGTATAAATAATTTCACCATTAGGCATATATGATCGAGCAAAAATGGCATTATCAGAAGAGTTGGTCAACTGAGTTCTTTCACCAGTAGCGATATCAATCTCGTAAGCATTGAATATTCCTGATATCTGGCTGTTGATCAAAATTTTAGATTCATCAGCAGAAAATGATCCTCCATTGATGTTTTCAATATCCATAAATTGCTCTATGGTATACTGAGCGGGCTTTACAATTTCAGCAGTTTCTTTTTGGTTGCTGCAAGCCGCCATTGCCAATGCTAAAATGAGGCACATTACTCTTTGTGTTCTTTTCATGATGTTTTAGTTGGTGATTTTCAACAAGTTAAGAAAATTATCTCCTCGAAGAAAGTTGCCGATAAAATCAGATAGAAACAGTAAAGGAAGTACCTTCACCAGGAACAGAAGTCACACCAATGTTGCCATTATGCAGCCGGATGATCTGTCGTGATAAGGCCAATCCTATGCCGGAGCCCTCTTTTTTGGTGGTGAAGAAGGGAATGAAAATTTTGTCAATTTTATCTTCATCTATACCGCTGCCATTGTCGGATATTGAAATATGAGTCTGGTCATCTTGCCAGGCCTTTATTCTTAATACCGGAGAATTTCTTCCTTCAAGAGCTTCAATGCCATTTTTAACAAGGTTAATAAACACTTGCTCTAGTAAATCTTTATCACCCATAATCTCAATATCCTCACTTATATTAAGTTTTATCTCAATATCTTTTGACTGGTCTTCTACCAAAATCAATATCCTTTTAAAAAGGTTGTGCAGGTTAAGGCTGGCATAGTTAGGGGTTGGTATTTTAGTGAGCTTTCTGTAGGCATCTGTAAAGTTTTGCAGCCCTTTGCTTCTAAGCTGTATTGCCTCCAGGCCTTGGGTCACCTTATCAATAGTTTGATTATCGTGTGGAGAGGTTTCTACGATCTGTTTCAATGTTCCAGAAAGTGAGGTGATGGGGGTTACTGAATTCATGATCTCATGAGTCAGTACTCGAATTAGTTTCTGCCAGGCATCAAGCTCATTTGAATCCAATTCATTTTTAATATTTTGAATGGAAATAAGCTTGTAAAATTCCTTATCCAAAAGAAATTCTGAAGCATGAATGGATAAATGAAGTAGCTCATCTTTTATCTTTACTTTGAGCAGCTTGTTTTCCTTGGGCTTAATGTCCATCAGCAGTTCGGGCAGACGTTCATCAATGCCACTTAGATTACTTAAAAATGCCATTTGAGGTCTGTCAAACATTTTTTGCAATGCCTGATTCATCATTTGAATTTTACCATTTTTATCGAAACTGATAATCCCAACTCTCAGGTGATCGACAAGTGCTTCCAGGTAAAGATGCTGCACCTCTTTTGCAGAGCTGATCTGCTCAAATTTCTTGGTAATTTTGTTAAGTGATCCATATAGGTTTTTAAAAGATTTCCCTTTCCCTTTTTCCTGAAAAGTGGTTGTAAAATCTTCCTGCAGTAAGGATAGCAAAAAGGAGGTAAAATCTCTGTTGGTTTTATCAACATACCAGATAAACTCTATGATAGCAATCACCAAAAAGAAGACAATATAAACCGACCGCAGGTACCTAACATCAACCAATAGAAAATATACCAACAGTGTGATAAGTACTGAAATGATCAGAATCCGAATTAATACACTGAGTCTGAAATTTTTTATCATAATCCGTATTTCTCCATTCTTCTGTACATGGCACCTCTGGAAAGGCCAAGCTCTTTAGCCGCATGACTGATATTGCCACTGTGTTTTTTGATGGCATTTTTGATGGCCCACGCTTCAATATTTTCTAAGTTGAAATTGTCGAACTCACTACTAGAATTTTCAGTGCGCCTTAAAAATGCAAAGTCATTGGCATTTAGCACATCATGGTCTGCAAGAATAGCGGCCCGCTCTACAGCATGCTGCAGTTCTCTTATATTACCTGGCCAGCTATGCTTCTTTAAAGCACCTATAGCTTCCTTGCTAATAGAGAGAGTATTTTTATGATATTTCTTCTCGTATTTTTTTAGGAAATGATCTACCAACTCAGGGGTATCTTCGATTCTTTCTTTCAAAGAGGGAAGGTCAATTTCTACCGTGTTAATTCTATAAAGTAAATCCTCTCTAAAATCACCATTATTTACTGCTTCCTGCAAATTCATATTGGTAGCACAGATTACACGCACATCAATATCAGTAGGGGTGTTGTCACCCACTTTGGTGATTTGTCTTCGCTGAAGAACGGTAAGCAGCTTGCTCTGCAGATGCAAAGGGATATTGCCAATTTCATCTAAAAATATTGTGCCTCCAGAGGCGGCCTCAAAGCGGCCAATACGTTCTTCTTTGGCGTCTGTAAAAGCACCTTTTTTATGGCCAAATAGCTCACTTTCAAATAAATGCTCAGGAATTGTGCCCAGGTCTACTGCTATAAAAATCTCTTTTGCTCTGGATGACTTTTTATGGAGTGCCCGGGCTGCTACTTCTTTACCTGTGCCGTTTTCTCCCAATATCAAAACATCAGCATCAGTAGGAGCCACTTTGCTAATCATATTTTGAATACCTTTCATGGCTGCTGATGAGCCTATCATTTCGCGGTATTCATTATCAATGTTAGAGCTTATGGCCTGCTCTCGTACTTCAAGTTGTTTCACCCGTTTTTCCTGTGAAGTCAGTTTAAGGGCATTTTGAACCGTAACAATAAGCTTCTCATTTTGCCACGGCTTCACAATAAAGTCAATGGCTCCTTTTTTCATAGCTTCTACGGCAATGTCGACCTCCCCATAGGCTGTCATGAGCAGAACGTTAGTAGATGGACTTAGCTCTTTAATTCTTTCAAGCCATTGCAAACCTTCTTCACCTGAAGTTTCACCTTGTTTGAAATTCATATCCAGCAAAACCAGATCAAATGCGTGCTCCTTAAAGGCCTCTTCAATCTGGATAGGATTATTGATTTTTCGTACTTCTGTATAATACTGCTCCAGCAACAATTGCGCTGATAGCAATATCATGTCATCATCATCAACAATAAGTATGTTACCTTTTGACTTGGCCATTAGTCTTATTTAATGGGTGTAAATGTAAAATCTTTGATTGCTAAAATCATAATAAATGTCCAATAATGGGCAGTTACATGTTGTGTTATTGGGCACTTGAATCAATTTTAATAATAATTGATTAGTTAATTAGCTGATTTTCAGCTATTTGTTGAAATTGGCATTTGTATTGGTATTATTTTTTTATAAAAACAGTAACTCTCAATCCGGTCATAACACTCAAAAGCGAATAACACTCAAAAAAAAACTCAACTATGCTTAAAAATTACTTTCTGGTTGCCCTGCGCAACATTACGCGTAACAAAACCATCTCGATTATTAATATTGTAGGATTGTCAATTAGCATGTCTGTGTGTTTGTTACTCATTTTAATTGTAGCAGATCAGTTTTCTTATGATGACTTTCATGCTAAGAAGGACAAGACCTACAGGGTCATTACTGACAGGCTGCAAGAGAAGGAGTACCTGTGGTCAACAGCCACAACAGCCTATCCACTATTAGATAAGTTGAAAGAACATACCGGCATTGAAAGTATTACCGGTATTCAAAGCAGATTTAATGGTGTGTCAGAATGGAATAACAAACAAATCCCTTTTCAGGGCTATTACACAGATAATGACTTTTTTGAGATTTTTGATTTTCCATTAGCTAAAGGAAACAGCAAGGAGGCATTTACACTTCCTAATTCTGTAGTACTTACTCAGGAGCTGGCCACCAAACTTTTTGGTGATAAAGACCCTTTGAATGAGGTTATTTCAGTTGAAAACAAAGGTGAGTTTGTTGTTACTGGAGTTTTAGATAAGCTACCTGGTAAAACGCACCTGACTTTTGATGCGCTTGCCTCCATTGGGTATCAGAAGGCTTTGCAGCAGCGAGACACATCAGCCTACACAGGTTTGGATGATTGGCACGCCATATATGACAGCTACATTTATATGGAAGTTAAGGATGGTATAGCGCTGAGTACAATCATCAATTTTATGAAAAATGCCGCTGCAGATAACTATGAAAAAGAAGGTAAATTTGAATATACCTTTTTGCTTCAACCTTTGACAGGCATTACACCCGGTCCTTTATTGAGCAATACCACAGGGTTTGGCCTTCCCAATTTTGTGATTTATATGATGCTGGGCATTTCTTTAATAGTACTTTGTTCAGCTTGTTTTAATTATGCCAACCTAACCACCGCACGTGCCATTAATCGCTCTAAAGAGATAGGAGTAAGGAAGGTTGTAGGAGCCTTACGTTGGCACATATTTGGTCAGTTTATGGTGGAGGCAGCTTTAATAGCCGTATTGTCTTTCTTCTTTGCAGATCTGATGGTGCAGTTCATAGTTCCAACTATGAACAGTTACTTTGCCTCTTTGGGTGCTCCAATGAGTTTTGATGAAACATCGAATCTGGTTTGGTGGTTTTTGGGGTTTGTTGTCATTGCAGGACTAGTATCAGGCATTATCCCAGCACTTGTTTTCTCTGCGACTCAGCCTCTTTCTGCACTTAAAAAAGCTTTGCAATCCAATTACTCTTCCAAAAAAGGCTGGTTTTCAAAATTCGATATTAGAAAAGTTTTAGTAGTCGTTCAGTTTGCCTTTTCTATATTCTTTGTCATCACCATGATGACTGTTTATATGCAGCTTAATTTTGTGCTCAATAAAGATCACGGCTTCAGAACGGAAGGAATAGTAAATGTGCACTTGCAGGGCGTAGAGTTTAAAAAGATCGCGCCAGCACTTTCAGCATTGTCATCAGCTCAACTTGTATCCAGCACTTCACATCTCCCGGCTCTGGGTACGAATAATACTACAAGAACGAAATTAAAAGGAGCAGATGAGCCATTTCCTATGAGTTATTTTGCCATTGGTGATGATTTTATAGAGATGATGAATCTCACATTGGTTGCAGGAAAGAACTATCCTGATGTAATGCCAGAAGAAGAGAAGTTTGTGATCATCAATGAAACTGCTGTGAAACGACTAGGTTTCGACTCGCCAATAGATGCAGTTGGAGAGTCTTTTATTATCAATGATTTTCAGGATGACAGTGAGTTACAAATTATTGGTGTAGTAAAAGACTATCACTATGAAAGACTTGATGAAGAAATTGGACCTATGGCACTGAGGTATTTACCAGATTATGCTAATAATGCTCTTATAATGGCTGGCGGAAACACAAAACAAGTTATAAGTGATATTGAGGCCGTTTGGAAAGAACATACCACGCGTCCTTTTGAATATTCACTATATAAAGATGATCTGAAATTAAGCTATGGTCATTTTGAGGCTTTACTGATGGTAACCGGGTATGTGACCATCATTGTGGTGTCTTTGGCTTGTCTTGGGTTGTTAGGAATGGTCATTTATCAGGTTCAAAACAAAACTAAGGAAATAGGAATAAGGAAGGTGTTGGGTGCTTCTGGCTTGAGCATATTATCTACAGTGGGCAGAAGTTTTCTAATACTTATGATTATTGCATATGCCATCGGTGGGCCGCTAAGTTATTTTGTCAATGATATGTGGCTTAGTACCAATGTCTACCGCATTGATTTCGGTGCACAAATAATAGTTGCTGGTTTTATGATGGTGCTTTTAGTTGTGCTGGTCACTGTCGGATCTCAACTCTATAAAGCCATGCGTATCAATCCATCCGACTCATTGAGGAGTGAAT
>NZ_SMLV01000393.1:0-18387 GCF_009711525.1 Fulvivirga lutimaris | reverse complement strand
TTTATCAATGGGCACTTGGCAGTGTTTCAATAGATTGTATAGATATAATTATCTGAAAAACAATAAGTTATGTTTTTTGGCACTTTACTTGGCATTTAGAAATCAGAATCTAATTTTTGGCATTAAAACCTAAACATTATGCTTAAAAGCTATATCAACATTGCGGTTAGAAATCTGAAAAGGTTTAAAATCTATACTTTGATAAATCTATTCGGTTTAGCCATGGGGCTAACAGTTGGTATTTTAATCATACTGTATGTGACCGATGAACTTGGGTATGATAAGTTTCACACAAAAGGAGATAGGATCTATAAAATAGTTACCGACAATCCTGAGGGTGGAACAATGGAAACCAATGCCTGGCCAGTGGCAACCATCTTAAAGAATGATTATCCTGAAGTAGAGAAAGTTGTTTATACACGTAACGCTGGATCATCTATGATGATTAGCTATGAAAACAAGCGTTACGAGCATAATCTTCATTATGCTGGTGAAGATTTCTTTAACATATTCACTTTTGATTTTGTAGAAGGCACTCCATCTGAGGCACTTAGTGCTCCATTTAATATTGTGATTACCGAGGAAATGAAGAATCGATACTTCGGTTCTGATGTGGTATTAGGAAAAACATTAACTATTAGAGACTCACTTGAATTCACTATAACAGGTGTTATTAAAGATGTGCCACAACAATCTCATATTCAATTTGATATGCTCATGTCATTTAAATCTTATGAGAAACTTGTCGATTGGTTTAGCTACAGTGAGGGATGGGGAAATTTTAATGTGAGAAATTACATCCTTTTAAAGGAGGGAACTAACGTCAATGAGCTAAGAAAAAAAGCCAAAGGAATTTACACAGACAATGTAGGGGACTGGTTGGACGAAATGGGCATGAAATTCAATGTTGAACTTGTTCCATTAAATGAAATATACCTTAGTGAAGATATTGGTAATGGTTTTGGCCCCAAAGGCTCTATGGGTAAAATTTATCTGGTGTCGGGAATAGCTTTTTTTGTATTGATTCTGGCTTGTATCAATTTTATAAACCTTACTACAGCAAGATCAATTTACCGAGCCAAAGAGGTTGGACTTAGAAAAATTGTAGGCTCTAGTCGAGTCTCATTGATTGGTCAGTTTATGAGCGAGGCTTTTATACTTACTTCAGCTGCCCTTTTTATGGCAGCCATACTTATAGATTTGATACTACCTTTCTTTAATCAGCTAATGGATAAAAACTACATGATTAGTAGTTTACTAAATGCCAATATTATAGGAGGAGGTGTGTTGTTGACATTATTAGTCACTTTGTTATCTGGTTATTACCCTGCTATAGTCCTTTCCGGATACAACCCTGTTCAGGTTTTAAAAGGCAAGATGCAATCCAGCGCTAAAGGTGTGCAATTGAGAAGATCATTGGTGGTCTTCCAGTTCTTTGTGTCATGCGGATTGGTACTGGCAACTATAACTGTTATCAATCAGCTTAACTTCATGCGAAATCAGGATTTAGGGTTTGGTAAAGAACAGGTACTTGTTCTTGATGCCACAAGAGTTCCGAAGTCAGCTTCGCATCAGGCTTTTAAAAATGCCATTGAGCAGTTGCCTTCAGTAGAGTTTGTTTCTTTTAATAATGCCCTTCCTGGCCGACCTGGTTGGTTAGGTCAGTGGGCTTACCCAGGGGACAATGAGGAGGCCGAGCAGGTAGATACTGAATATATGGCGGTTGATCATGATTATCTGAAAGCATTGGATTTAGAACTCATAGCTGGGGAGAATTTCGACCCAAAGAAGAATATGAGTGATGCTGTGATCATTAATGAAACCACGGTAAAGGAAATGGGTTGGGAGACTCCAAATAATGCAATTGGTAAGACGATAACTTCACCTTCAAAGCGTCCGGCAGGTACCGTAATTGGAGTAGTAAAAGATTTTCATGGTCTTGGCTTGCAAGATGAGATCTGGGCCCAGGTTATGGACTATGATGCAGAGAATTATGGTAGATACTATGCTATCAAGTTCAATACAGGCAAAACCTCTGACCTGATTGCTAAATCATCAGATTTATGGAAAGAGTATTTGGGAGATTATACGTATGAATACTTCTTTTTAGATCAGGAGTTTGATAAGCAATATAAGTCAGAAGATAGGTTGATGACAGTGCTTATTGTATTTGCCGTGCTTACTACACTCATAGCTGTTATAGGGCTTTTAGGTTTAGTGTCCTTCATGGTGCTTTCAAAAACTAAGGAAATTGGAATTAGAAAGGTGCTGGGTGCTGACACTATCGGTTTGGCGGGCTTGCTATCCAGAGAGTTTGCCTATCTTATAGTAATAGCTAATTTATTAATCGCTCCAGTAGTGTGGTATTATGGTCAGCAATGGTTAAATGACTTTGCTTTTCATACAGAAATCAACCCTATAATATTTGTTATATCATTGGTAATAACCCTGTTTATTGCTTTGGTGACTGTTAGCTTTCAAACTATTAAAGCCGCACAAGCCAACCCGGTTAATACACTAAGGGGCGAATAATATTAAATCAGAAAAAATGCTCAAAAGCTATTTAAAAATTACGTTAAGAAATTTTAGTAAAAGACAGGTTTACTCTATTGTCAATGTTGTTGGTTTAAGTGTGGCACTGGCTTGCTCACTGTTGGTATATCTTTTTGTTCAAAGTGAATTTACTTATGATACTTTTCACGAAAATCATGAAAGTATCTACCGCCTCAATGTTAAATCTAAGAGAGGTGCTGATGGGGACTGGCGTGAGCTGGGAGCTGTGGCTGCTGCCATGGCACCTGAGTTTGCCAACAACACTTCAGAAATAAATAAATATGTACGGCTAAAAGGGGCTTTGGCGCTGATTAAGGTAAATGAGCAATACAGTGAGGAGTCCTTTACCTATGCCGATCCAGACATTTTTAATGTATTCACATTTCCTTTGGTAAGGGGCGAGTATGAGTCATTATTTAATGACCCAAACACAGCCATCATTTCTGAGGCATATGCCATGAAGTGGTTCAATACTTTGGAAGTAGTGGGGAATACGTTCTCCGTGCAGCTCAATGACGAGTATATGCCAATTACTATTAAAGGAGTAGCCAAAAAAATACCAGGCAATTCATCAATACAATTTGATATTTTACTTCCATTTGAAAAATTCATTCAGACTGCTGGTGGTGACTGGTTAACCAGCTGGAATGCCTGGGGAGTACCTACCTATTTTCAAATGAATGAAGGGTTTAATAAGGCGGATTTTAATGATAAAATAACAGCTATTGCAAGAACACATTTCCCTGAAGAGAGAAGGTTGAATTACGCAGTTTCGGTTCAGCCTTTAAAAGATATTTACTTAGATGAGAATGTGAGAGGGTTTTCAGCAAGTGGAAAGAAAAGTACCTCATGGATATTGCTGGCTATCGCGTCATTTATAGTGATAATAGCTAGTATCAACTATACAAATCTGTCCATTGGCATGGCGCTGCCCCGTACTAAAGAGATTGGTTTGAGAAAAACAATTGGTGCAACTAAAGGACAGCTTGCGTTTCAGTTTTTAGGAGAGGCATTTCTTTATGTATTAGTGTCTCTATTCTTTGCTTTATTACTTACAGACTTACTATTGCCTTACTTTGGTCAGCTGACCAATACATCGTTGTCATTGAATGGTCAGTTTAATATCGAACTGATAAGTTTTATTACCGGACTGGTTTTGCTTATTGTAGCTATGGCTGGAGGGTACCCTGCACTGGTTGTATCCCGTTTTAATGCCGTAAAAGCACTCAAAGGTCAGGAGAGATCCAATAAAGGAGGGCTGTTGGTCAAGTCATTGGTTGTGCTTCAGTTTTCTCTTGCGATCATTTTTACTTTCGGAGCTTACATAATGACCGAACAAATCAATTTCTTCCTTGATTCTGATAGAGGTTATAATGACCAAGATATTATGGCCCTGTATGTTAAGGACGTTGATGGTGATAAAGTGCTTAAGCGAATGCGTGCCGATCTTGAATTTCAACCAGAGATAGTTTCGATATCGCCAATGGGATGGACGAACGCTAGAGTTATGATTGGTGAGGATCAAGTGAATACTGATGTTTACCGAGTTGATCCGGAATTTTTTAATACTCTGGAATTAGACGTTATAAATGGTAGCAGGTTTAGTAAGCTTGCCACAAACAATCAGACAAATACTGTTATTGTAAACAGAAGCCTGTTAAAGGCCTTTGATATCAACCTTGAGGATGCAGTAGGTACTACTATTCCATTTAACAGGTTTGATGGCTTCGACAACCCAATAATTATTGGTGTTATTGATGATGTGAAATTTGAGTCGATGCACGCTGCGGTAGACCCCCTCATTCTACATACTAATACTGATATGAGAATGCAAAGAATTATGGTCAAATTGAAGCCAGGAAGTTTGGCTATCGGCCAGAAAAAAGTAGCTCAGGCATGGAGTAATATTTTTGTGGACAGACCATTTGAGTTTGAGTATCTGGAGGATATTAACAAACAGCAATATGCATCAGACGAGAGCCAAAGGCTTATTATTTTATCAGCCGGAGTACTTTCAATTCTCATTTCCTGCTTAGGCTTATTTGCTTTGTCAAATCTCAATATCAGTCAGCGTAGAAAGGAAATAGGTGTTAGAAAAATTTTAGGTGCAAGACTGCCACAATTATTCATTACCCTATCAGGAAGATTCACCCTACTAATAGCAATTTCATTAATAGTGGCCTTGCCTGTAGCGTGGTTTCTTGCTAAAGACTGGTTAGAGAATTTTGCTTTTAAAATTGAATTTGGAGCCACACCATTTGTAATTATAGCTATTGCCATGTTTGTTCTTGCATTGTTCTCTGTAAGCTATCAGGTAATAAAAACCGCCAATACTAACCCTGCAACAACACTTAGAGAGGAATAAATACTAAAAAATGCTCAAAAACCACCTTAAAATTGCCTTTAGGCTAATTCATAGAAACCCTTCACATGCTATTATCAATGTGCTAGGGTTAACCGTAGGGTTGGTGACCAGTATTTTTGTATGGATTTATGTAAGTAATGAAATCAATTATGATCGTTTTAATGATAGAAGCGAAGACATTTATCGAGTTCAATATGATTCCTACTATCAGGGAGAAAAGATATATTCTAGTGCTACAGCATTTCCAACTTTGGGCAAAGCCCTTAAAGACGAATACAGCCAGGTGGAACAAACCACCAGAATTTTTGCAATGTATGGCACACATGCATTAAGGTATGATGCTGAAGCATTTTCATCAAGTTCAATATATTTTGCAGAGCAGTCATTCTTTGACATTTTCAATTTGAAAGTATTGAAAGGTAACGAGAATTATCTTCTTAATGAATCTAACACCGCTGTGTTATCTTCAGATATGGCCAATGAGTTATTTGGTCATTTAGAGGTTGTAGGAGAGACTCTTGTTATAGATCGAGGTATAGAAGTTAAAATATCAGGTGTGGTTGAGACGAGAAAGGATAGTCATATATCTTTTGACATTCTGGTATCTTATCCTACTGGTGTACAAGTCTGGGGAGAGGGATTTGAAAATGATTGGGACTGGTCATTTTTCTATGTCTACTTGAAATTGCATGAAGGTCAACACCCAAATGCTGTAGAAAAGGCATTACCAGAACTAATAAAAAAGTATGGTGGTGACAAGGCTTTAGAAACTACTGTTTTAAGCCTTCAGCCTTTGACAGATATTCATTTAAACTCTAATCTCATTTATGAGTTCAAAGTTAATGGAAGCGCACAAAATGTTTTAATCATATTCATTTCAGGGATAGCTACATTGATTTTAGCATGGATCAACTTCATCAATTTGTCCTCAGCTCAAGCCGTAACCAGGGCAAAAGAAATAGGAATAAAGAAGATCAACGGTGCCAGCAGATTAACATTAATAAAACAGTTTTTGGTAGAATCATTTTTGATTTCTTCTATAGCCTTATTTTTCGCTATACTACTTGTTGATATTTCCTATCCATTATTTAATCAACTTTCCTCAAACGCTTTTCAAATTGAGTCAGTTGACCTTTTATTGATGTTCATTTTGTTATTGATTTTTTATGTTGGGGGGTCAATTTTAGCAGCAGTTTATCCAGCTTTTATTCTTAGTGGAAAAAAAGTCACTCACATTGTTAAGGGAGATTTTAAATATTCGTACTCAGGCGTTTTAACCAGAAAAGCACTCATTGTTTTTCAGTTTTCAATTTCTAGTTTATTGATTGGTGGAATGATCATAGCTCAATCTCAAGTTGATTTTATGTTGAGCGAAGAAAAAGGTGTTGATATCGATAACACCATAGTTTTAAGCGCCCCAGTATTAGCGGATGACAGTACATACTTTAAACACTTGGATGTTTTTAGAAATGACCTGAATTCTATACCTAATATCAAGGCATTATCAACCTCTTCTGAAATTCCCGGAAACTCAATTTTCTATTGGGTACAAGAGACTAATTTTAATCACAATGAAGACGATAAGCGACTTTTATATACGATTGATGTAGATCATAATTACCTTGAGTCATTCGGACATAATCTTGTAGCCGGTAGACTGTTTTCAGAATCGCAGGACGAATCTGAAAACCTGATTTTGACAGTAAAAGCGGCTAAGGTTTTAGGTTATTTAACTGCAGATGAAGCACTTGGTAAGCGAGTTTATATAGAGGATTATGATTCACTATCAGTTATTGGTGTTGTGTCTGACTACCATCAACAAGGCATGCAACAGGGACATGCGCCAATAGCCTTTTATTGCGACCCGGAGTTTCACCTCTATTATTCCATCAAGTTAGAGAATAAGAATTTTGAAAGTACGCTTCAACAAATTGAGGAGCGCTATGCAAGTTTATTCCCTAATAACTCGTTCGATTACTTTTTTCTAGACGATAAGTATCAACAACAGTACAAAAGTGAGATGCAATTCAGCTCGATATTTTCAATATTCTCAATGCTTTCGCTCATAGTAGCATCTATTGGGATTTTAGGATTGGTTGTAGTTTCCATTAGCCAAAGGAGTAAGGAAATTGGTATCAGGAAACTTTTAGGCGCTACGGTACTGATAATAGTAAAAGGTCTATCAAAACGCTTTATTGTTTTAATAGTTCTCTCTAATGCAATAGCAGCGCCTTTAGTGTTTTACATAGGCACAGCTTGGCTAGATAATTTTGCCTACCATATCGAAATATCACCAATAATATTTTTGGTTACTTCATTGATAACCATAGGAGTCGCCTTAATAACCATATCAGTTAAAACAATTAAGTCGGCACTTCAAAATCCGGTCAATGCTTTAAGGTCACAATAAACAACAACACAATGCTCAAAAACTACTTTAAAATTGCTATTCGAAATTTACTGAAGCAGAAACTGTTTTCGGTAATTAATATCTTAAGTCTGGCAGTTGGTCTTACCTGCTCGCTACTACTATTTCTGTTTGTTCATGATGAACTCAGCTTTGACAAATTCAACAGTAAAAGTGATTCAATCTATAGGGTAGTGCAGCATACAAACCTCCCTGATGGCAGCCTTCAGTGGCAGGGTATTTTTCATGCTATTGGTATGGGCTCGGCCTTAAAAGAGGAAATTCCGGAAGTGAAGGAGTTCGTCAGGTTTTATAAGCCTTTCGGAGATGGTAAGTATTATGTAAAGCAGCGCGAAGCCAGTTTTTATGATGAAGTGCTTTATGCAGATTTTAGTGTGTTTGACATTTTTGACTTTCCTGTGATAAAGGGTAGTATAAATGCCGGCAACATCAATAGTGTTGTCATTAGCGAAAAGGCTGCCATTAAATACTTCGGGGATGCTGACCCAATAAACAAACCTTTAGCAGTTCGCATCGATGATCAGTATGTGGAGTTCAATGTTGTTGCGGTTGTGGAGAATATACCTTCTAATTCCAGCATCAAGTTCGATGTTCTGTTGCCAATCGATCACATTGTGGAGGTAGGAGAGTTTAAACGATGGAAAGATGAGTGGGGCTTTGGAGCCATTATTACCTATGTTTTACTCAATGATGGTACAAGTACAGCTGCTTTAAACTCGAAACTCGAGAGTTTGTTGGGTAAATATTACCCCTACAATGCCGAAGTAGCTAAAGAAAGAGGGTATAAGAGAACTGCTGATTATAGATTTTTGCAGTTAGAGCCACTAGCTGATGTTCATTTTAATACTGAAGTTTTAGAAGGTATTGTAGCTTCCAGTAACCCAATGTATTCCTATATATTGTTAGGGCTCGTCATAGGTGTGTTGGGTGTAGCCTGTTTTAACTTTATGAACCTAAGTCTGGCAAGATCAACGCACAGAGTGAAAGAAGTTGGACTTAGAAAAACTATAGGCGCAGTTCGATCACAGCTTATTAAGCAATTTTTAGGGGAGTCTATTTTTGTCTCTTTCATTGCATTATTAATAGCGGTATTTTCTGCTGATTTATTACTTCCTGTATTTAATTACCTAACAGGAAAGCAGCTTGTAATAGGAGCTCTGTTCAATCCGGCTTCAATATTAGCCTTGTTGTCTATTTGCCTTTTTATTGGTGTTATGGCTGGATTTTACCCTGCTTTTGTTATTTCTAAATTCAATATAAAAGAAACACTGGCGGGGGTGAAGCACAAAGGTGCCGGATCTTTCACCAAAATATTAATCGTTATACAGTTTGCTATTGCTACAGTGCTGGTCATAGGTATGATTGTCATCCAAAAGCAAACCGATTATTTGCAGAATAAAGATTTAGGTTTTGATAGCCGACAGGTTATTAGTTTAAAGAATGCCAAAATTGGTGAGACTACCATTTACAGCCACCTTAAAACTTCTTTGGCCAACCATAGCGGTATATATTCCATTGCAGCAGCCAACCAAACCTTTGGTAATCCTTCTGGGCTTGGGGGTAGAGGATTTACCTTTAAAGGAGAACAGAAAAGAGTTGGGATGATTGCTGTTTCAGAAGATTATATCAAAACGCTCGGGCTCAAACTCTCTTCAGGAAATGAGTTTAATGGTCAGGCTGCAAAGAATGAAGTTATCATAAACGCTGCATGTGCTAAAGATTTTGAATTACAAATAGCCGATAAAATAGAAGGGTTTACCAGAAATCCGGAAGATGACCCACAGGTGGTAGGCATCATGGAAGATTTTAACTATTCCTCATTAAAAACGGAGATTTTCCCAATGCTCATCTCTTTCACAGATAGCGATGATTTAGGCCATATTTTCATAAAGCTCTCAGGTATTAATAAAGAGGATGCACTAAGCTATATCGAGCAGCAGTGGAATATTGTAGCACCTGACCTGCCTTTTGACTACTCTTTTTTAAATGATACAATGAAGGCTCAGTATGTGTCTGAAGAAAAGTGGGCCAGTATTATCAGTTATTCAATGTTGATGACCATTACTCTATCTTGTTTGGGCCTTTTTGGAATTGTAGCTCTTGGTCTTGAGGCAAAGAAAAAGGAAATCAGCATCAGAAAAGTATTTGGCGCGCATGTATCTAATATTGTATGGTTGGTTTCCAATTCATACCTAAAATTGATCATTTTGGCTTATTGTATTGCAGCACCGGTATCTTATTATCTGGTAGATCAATGGCTATCTAATTTTGAATATAAGATACAGGTCAATCCACTAGTGTATGTCATAGGGGGTGCGGTTATCATCTCTATCTCACTTGCCACTATAGGTATAAGAACCGTCAAATCAGCACTCAACAATCCGGTGGATAACCTTAGGAACGACTAAACTCAAAACAACAACACCATGCTCAAAAACTACTTTAAAATAGCTATTAGGAATATCACCAGAAACAAGGTGTATTCTATTATCAATATTCTTGGTCTCACTCTGGGCATAACCTGTAGCAGTCTTTTGTTTCTGCTGGTTATCGATGAGCTGTCTTATGATACTATGTATTCTAAAAGAGATCAGATATACAGGGTAATAGAAATTGATGAAAGTGCTAAGGAAACAAGGTATTATGGCATGACGGCTCCACCACTTGGTCAGGCATTCACAACCGACTATGCAGGAGTGGAAAATTCTACTCGACTATTCAAGTTTGGCGGGCATATAAACTTTCAACAGGGCGAAACAAGATATCATGAGCGCGACTATTTCTTTGCAGATAAAAATGTGTTTGAAGTCTTTGACTTTGAATGGATAGCTGGCGACCCTGAAACTGCACTTAAAGAACCTTATTCTTTGGTAATAGATGAAGACTGGGCTAAAATTCTTTTTGGTGATACAGATCCGATAGGAAAGGAAGTGGACTCTGGAGGTGAGATAATGAATGTCGTTACTGGTGTATTTAAGAAGCTGCCTCAAAATTCACATCTGCAGGCAAAAATATTTGTTTCCATACCAGAGACTGAAGAATGGTTTCCAGAGTTTGCTAAAAATTGGCGCACCTATGGCGCATACACTTATGTGGTTTTGGGAGAGGATACTGACCCCACAGAAATTTCTAATAAGATACCTGAGTTTGGAGCTAAGTATTTTGACCCAGAGCAAGAGCGAGATTTTTATTTGCAACCATTGAGTGAAGTGCATTTCAAATCTCAGGATATAGAATTTGCCAGCGATACTGGCAGAGGACAAATAGCCTATGTTTATATATTCATTGCAATAGGCTGCTTTATGCTGATTATAGCCTGCATTAACTACATGAATCTGGCTACAGCCAAATCCCTTCACAGAGGTAAAGAAATTGGCATAAGAAAAGCCTCTGGTGCCATTAGAGGACAATTGATTACTCAGTTTTTATCAGAGTCCACAGTTATTGCTCTAATAGCTCTGGCCATATCTATAGGACTTGTTGATTTACTAATTCCATATTTCAATGAGCTCACGGGCAAGGCCTTTGAGTTTAATATGGAGACATTTGGTAGCATATTCACCGTATTATTCGTGCTTACCATTGTTGTAGGGTTGTTAGCAGGTACATATCCTGCTATTCTAATGTCAAAACTTAGACCAGCAAATATTCTCAAGGGAAATATGTCTACTGGTATTGGCAGTGTTTTACTAAGAAAGATATTGGTAATCACTCAGTTCTCGCTTTCCATCATCATGATTATAGCAACCATAATTGCTTCCAATCAACTGAATTATATTCAAAATGCTTCATTAGGGTTTAATAATGAGCAGATGATGGTGGTAGACATTAATAGTGGCAATGTAAGAAGCCGTTTTGAAACTATGAGGACTGAGTTTGCAAAGTCACCATATGTATCGCAAGTGGCTGTTTCAAGTAGAGTACCTGGAGAGTGGAAGAACTTAAGAGAGATTTATATAAAGAATATTGGAAGTCAGGACTCACTAAGAACCAACTTCATGGGTTTTGATGAGTTCATGCTTGACTTATATCAAATGGAATTGGTGGCTGGCGAGAACTTCTCGGGCACAACAAAAGCAGACTCGCTGCATATTTTGGTGAATGAGACATTTGTTGAGTCAATGGGTATAGAGAACCCTGTAGGCAAATTTGTTGAAATATCTGATAGAAGCTCTGGCCAATACCAAATCATAGGAGTGGTTAAAGACTTTAACTTTCAGTCGTTACACACCAAAATCGCTCCTATAGTATTAGGATTTCAATCTAATGCATATCAGGCCATCGACTATTTCTCATTAAAATTTGACCCAGCTCATACAGATGAAGTAGTAAAACATGCTTCAGAAGTGCATAATACTTTTGATACAGGTTCACCTATAGAGTATCACTTTTTAAGCGAGCAGTGGGCATTATTTTATGAGAAAGACAGGCAGGCAAGCAATGTATTTGCGATTGGAGCCGGCATCACCATTTTCATAGCGTGTCTTGGGCTGTTTGGATTGGCATCGTTCATTATCCAGAAAAGAACCAAAGAAATTGGCGTTAGAAAAGTGTTGGGAGCATCTGGTTCGAATCTGTTTGTAATGCTCTCTAAAACCTTTACCCTCCAGATTTTAGTGGCCTTTTGTATAGCCTCCCCATTGTCATATTATTTCATGACCATGTGGCTCGACAATTTTGCCTATAAGATGTCTATTGGTTTAGAGCATTTTGTCATTGCCGGAGTAAGTGCTTTTGGTGTGGCCTTGCTCACCATTAGCTATAGGTTGATTAAAGCTACTCAGTTGAATCCGGCAGATACTTTAAAGACTGAATAAAAACTCAAATCTCAATTTGTATTGATTATGCTTAAAAACTATTTCAAAATAGCTTTCAGAAACCTCAGAAGAAACAATGTCTATTCTTTAATAAATATTATAGGTCTTACAATTGGTTTGACCGGTTCGTGCATGCTTTTTATGTACATACAAAATGAGCTCAGTTATGATGCTCATATAAAGGATAAAGAAAGAATAGCCAGAGTCTTAACCACAACAGTTGAGGATAATAGAGTCAGAACTTATGGCCGTAATCCTTCTGCAACTGGGGAAGCACTTCAAAATGAATTTGGACAAATTGAGGTAACTACAACAATTTACCAGCCCTTTGGGCATTTAGATATCCATTGGAATGGCGAGACTATAAGTGAAAGGTCGTGGTTCATGACTGACAGTGCCTTTTTTAAGGTGTTTGAACTCAACTTTATTGAAGGAGATCCTCAGACAGCATTGAGCGAACCAAACAGTATAGTACTTACTAAGTCTATGGCTGACAAGTACTTTAATGAAGAAAGTGCCCTTGGTAAGGTCATGGAGTTCGAGCGTATAACACCTATGAAGGTGACAGCTGTTGTGGAAGACCAGCCTATAAATTCTAGTCTTAAATACGATATACTTATTTCTAACAATTCTACTTTTCAAGAGTATGCCTGGTGGGTGAGAGGGTTGAACTCATGGCGATTCTTTAATTCAGCTACATTTGTGAAATTGACTTCTAGAGAAGCTAAGGCCGAAGTAGAGAATCAATTGCCAGCATTTATTGAGAGGATGATACCTGAAAATACACGACAGATGGGGCTTAAATTTCAATGGTTGGAAGATATTCATCTTAACTCTGAAGATGTAGAATTTAGTCGTACATCAGCGGCTGGCAGTTGGACCATCATATATCTATTTGGCGCAGTGGCAGTATTTCTAATAATGATGGCCTGTATAAATTATGTCAACCTGGCCACGTCAAAATCAATGCAGCGTGCTAAGGAAATTGGAACCAGAAAAGTTTCAGGAGCTACCAGAGGGCAGTTGATTGCTCAGTTTTTGAGTGAAGCATTACTGTTAGCACTTATTTCTTTTGTTCTGTCAATATTTACTACTGATTTGTTAATGCCGTATTTTAATCAGTTGACAGGAGTTGAGCTTAAAATTGAAGATCAGATCTACCAAACTATCGGGTTATTACTTGTGCTAACCTTAGGTGTTGGCGTATTGTCAGGCAGCTATCCTGCATTTTATCTTTCATCACTTAAGCCTACCGATTCTTTGAAAGGAGGAGGTACTGCTGGCGCAAAAAGTGCTGCGCTAAGAAAAGGGTTAGTTATTCTTCAGTTTACCCTTTCCATTTTCATGATATCCTCTACTTTAATAATAGGACGCCAGATGGACTATGTGATGTCGAAAGACTTGGGCTATCAAAAGGAAAATATTTTGGTTATTGATATCAATGATAGAAATGTGCGGGAGAACTTTCAGGCAATGAAATTGGATTATGCCAGCATTAATGGTGTAACTAGTGTAGCGACTTCGTCAAGAGTACCAGGAGAGTGGAAAAATATCAATGAAGTATTTGTAAAGAACCAGCAGAAACAATCGGACTCAACTCAAACATATTTTATGTGTTTTGATGAAGATATGCTGGAAACATTTCAATTGTCATTATTGGATGGAAGAAACTTTAGCGGAAACCTGGCGGAGGATTCAACACAAGTGTTGATCAACGAGTCTGCGGCAGCACTTATAGAAGGAAATCCAATCGGTGCTAACATATTTATTTCTGGTGCGGATCAGTCCTTTAAAGTGATAGGGGTTTTGAAGGATTTCAATTACCAGAGCTTGCATCAGGATGTAGCCCCTTTAGTGATTGGAAACTGGTATAATCCTGTCACAAGTATTGACTATTTCAGTATTGGTCTGGCACCAGGGGTTGACATGAAGCAAATACTTCAGGAAGCAGAGTTTGTTCATAAGAAGTTCGATAAGTCAACTGCTATGGAGTATCATTTCATTGATGAGCAGTTACAACTCTTTTATACAGCTGAAAAGCAAGCAGGCTTGGTCTTCTCCATTGGTTCAGTTTTGACCATTATTATAGCATGTATGGGCTTGTTTGGTATGGCATCTTTCATTGTTCAAAAAAGAACTAAAGAAATAGGAATTAGAAAGGTCCTTGGAGCTAGTAAATGGGGTCTTTTCGTTCTTCTTTCCCGAGCTTTTGTTATTCAAGTAGTAGTAGCATTTATTATTGCAACCCCATTTACATGGTATATTATGCAGGGTTGGCTTGAAGGTTTTGCCTATGCTGCAAATCCTGGTTTAGGTCAATATTTAATCGCAGGTTTTATGGCCATTACTGTTGCTGTTATTTCAGTGAGTTATCGTGTGCTAAAAACGGCAGGCATCAATCCTGCAGAAACATTAAAGACCGAGTAAAATTTGAGTAGAGTGCAACCTTTTGAATTTCAGCAAGTCTATAGGATTGAACTCAAACAAAAACACACAATTATTATGAAACTCAAACTTACAGCTTTGATCATGCTGTTGGCCACCTCTCTAATGGCACAGCAAAAAATTGAAAAGGAATTTTCCGGGGTTAAGAAAATCAATATGTCGACAAGTTCTGGTGACTGTCTTTTGAAAAAAGGAAACACCGATAAGGTGCTTGTTACAGTGGAATTTACATTCGACAGTGATGACTATGCACCTGAATTTGATCAAAATGGATCGACACTGAGAATTAAAGAGGATTTTAATGGTAGGGGGTCGTTCAGAGGAGAATCAACCTGGACATTGACCATTCCTAATGATATGGAGATGAAATTTAACACAGGTTCGGGGGATTTTGAAGCTAGTGATTTGAATTTAGAGCTTAGCTTAAATGCTGGATCAGGAGATTTCTCATTTGAAAACATGACTGGTGAAATTACAAGTAACGCAGGCTCTGGAAATATGAGGATGCAAGGCTTCAATGGTGAATTGAGAGCTAATACAGGATCAGGAAATGTTAGAGTTAACGGCTCTAAAGGAGAGATTAAGATAAACACAGGAAGTGGGGATATAGATATTAATGACGTGTCTGGTGCTATCTCTGCTAATGTTGGCAGTGGAGAAATAGATGCAAGAGGCATTCTGGTTTCAGAATCAAGTAGCTTTAATTCGGGTTCTGGGGATGTGCGTGTTGAACTGGCTGGTGCGTTGAAAGCAGATATTTCTGTTAATAGTGGCTCTGGGGATTCAAAATTAGATTTTAATGGCAATGAAATTGCAGGATTTGTTGAAATGAGAGCTAATAAGAAAAACGGAACAATCAGAGCACCTTTTGATTTCGATACAACTGAAGAACTGGACGATTATGGAAGTCAGAAAGTAATCAAGAAAACTGCTCAACGAGGAAGTAGTGATATAAAAATTAAAATAGGCACAGGTTCTGGTACCGCAAGTATTAGTGAATAGAATCGATCGAACTAAAATAAAAAAGGCCTCAATTGAGGCCTTTTTTATTGATGAATCTTCAGTTTATTCTGCTCTCAGTTGCTCTGCCGGATTAGACATCGATGCTCTTATTGTTTGAGAACCAATGACAACAATACCCAGCAAAAACATTATGCCCGTGCATAAAGCAAGTACTGAAAAGTTAATGTTCACTCTGTAAGCCAAAGATTGCAACCACATATTGTTAACAAAATAGGCAATAGGAAGAGCAATTACAGTAGCTATAATGAGTAGCATGATAAAGCCTTTAGATAGCATTAGGATTACATTCTTGTCACTGGCCCCCAGCACTTTTCTGATAGAAATCTCCTTCACTTTAGTTTGTGTAGTAAACGTAGCCATACCTAGCAAACCAAGACAAGAAATAGTAATGGTGAGAAATGATATTAGTCCGATAATGTTTACAAGATCGCCAAACATTAAGTCATAAAAACTTTTAACTTCCTCTGTAAACTCCTGATAGGTAATTTTTTTTGAGGGGTTAATTTTTGTCCAACTTGCTTCCAGATGATTCACGGCCGCTTCACGATTACCATTTTGATATTTTACCTGTAAGATATGGTGCTCTGTAGTTTTTGGTATAAGAGCCATTGGACCAATCTCCACAAGCAGCGCCTCATGATTGTAATCTTCAACAACCCCAGCAATAGTCATTCTTATACTGTCTCCTACAATGATGGTTTCATTAATAGCCTGACTAGGGCTCTCAAAACCAAGCACACCAACCATTTTTTTATTGATAATTAACTTATCTGGAGACGCTCTTACATCTTCTTTTTTAAAGTTATTACCAGCGATTAGATCAAGGCCCATATTCTCAATGTAATTTTCATCAGTAGAGAAGTAATTGAATTCCATTTCTTCATCTTCAGGATTGATTCTCACATCATCACCATAGCTAGTGCCGGCAGCGGGAAGGTGAGAAGTAGCGGTAACATTAATAATACTGCTATGATTTGCTAACTCTGATTTTAGTAGCTCTGCATTGGAATCGTTTATTTTCACATTGATAATATTGTTTCCGTCAAATCCATAGTTAGCATTCAACATCATATTTAGCTGCTTGTAGACCAGCGTTGTGGAAATGATAAACACTAATGAGAAGGCAAACTGAATAACAATAAGGCTTTTTCTTAATCCGATTTTGGAGAAGAGTTTTATGTTAGATAACTCTTTCAACACCTTTATGGGCTGAAATGATGAAAGAAGTAGTGCTGGCAGGGTGCCTGCAAGTATACCCACCACAATGCTAAAAAGAACACAAAGAAGCATAACACCTGGTTCGGAATTTAAATCCCATTGCAGCAGTTGTGAAAATTTCATACTTAAGAAAGCTGGTTTTAGAACTACAAGAAAGCCTAGAGCAAGTGCCAAAGCCAGTAATGAAATGACTACAGCCTCACTTATAAACTGAAAGAATATCTGATGTTTTACGGCTCCTGAAACCTTTCTTATACCTACTTCTTTAGCTCTGGTTAATGCCTTGGCAATAGATAAATTGGTATAATTAAAGCAGGCCGATATCATGATTATAAGAGCCAATCCGCCTAAAAAGTAAACGAATATATTTGGCAAACCTGGCCCGATCTGATTCCCCAATAGCGGACCAGGAGTTATGGCGGTTACACCTTGAAGATAAAACCTGTAGTTAATGTCTTCAATTTCACCATAGTGTGCTTCATTTATTTCGGCAAGATGAGCCTCCACTTCATTCACAGTTTTACCTTTCTCTAAACGGATATAGGTCCATCCAAATGAGGTGTTGTTCCAATCTTCATTGGCCTTGTTAATGATACTATCTGCTTCCAGCGTTTTTAGAGTAGAGAAGGAACCCAGGGCTTCGAATTTTATGTGCGATTTGGAATCAAATTCTTTAAATATCCCTGTGATTTTGTATTCGCCAAGATCACCAACTTTAATAATCTCACCCAATGGGTTTTCTATTTCAAACAATTTTTCTGCAGCCTTTTTTGTAAGTACTACTGAGTTGGGTTCCTTAAGTGCTGTGCTGGCGTCACCATAGAGTAATTCATATTCGAAAACGTCTAAAAAGGAGTTGTCAGCAAAGAAACCCGCAACGGGTACATTGACATCATTGTCAATATCAACCCAGGCGTTTCCAAAACCTCTTCTAAGTGTGGTTGTTTTCTCTATACCACTGTAGTTTGTTGATAATTCCTCCGCCAAAGGAAGGGGAGTTGTTGCAAATTTATTTATCAGATCATCAGAGTGTTTACGATGAGTATTAATTCGATAAACCCTGTCTTTATTGGTAATATGGCGGTCATAACTTTTCTGATCTGCAATCATCATTATGATAATGATGCATATCGACATACTTATGGCCAGGCCAAATATATTTATGAATGAGAAAGTCTTATTTCTCATCAAATTGCGCAGGGCAATTTTTAGGTAGTTACGTATCATGTTGTTGAGTTTTTGAGTAGTGAGATTTATTCAGCTTCTTTTTTCATCATTTTGAAATAGATAAGAAACCCTGCAGCCACAAAGACTATAAATACTCCAAATGGCAGCGGAGAATCTCTTTCATAAGGGATGTATTCTAAAAGTATCAGGGCCACACCGCCACATAATAATATAAGCCCCCACTTAAGTGCCGAGTACATATTGGTTGAGCTCTCTTGTTGTTTAAAAAGTGCCTGACTTTCTTCATTTACAAAACCTTTATCAATCATCTTTTTCTTTAACAGATACTCTGTTATGTATTTTAGAATGAT
>NZ_SMLV01000077.1 GCF_009711525.1 Fulvivirga lutimaris | reverse complement strand
GATCAAAGAGGGAAGGAAGCGCTGGAAGCTATTTCCAAGGCTCATTCAGTGCTGACGGCAGACCTGTCTAATCTTGAAGAAACTAAGCTGCTGGCTGAGAAAGTAAATCAACTCGGTTCATTTGACGCCATTATTCACAATGCAGGTGTATATCATGCCTCCGGTGACTTGATAGTAAAGGTAAATACTTTAGCTCCATACATTCTGACTTGTTTAATTAAGCCACCGAAACGGTTGGTATATATGAGTTCTAGCATGCATACTGGTGGGCAACCCAGGTTAGGTCAATTAGCCAGTGATTTTAGCAAGATAAGCTATTCAGACTCTAAACTTCATGATTTGATCTTAGCCAAAGCAGTCGCCCGCTTGTGGCCTGATGTCTATTCCAATGCCGTTGACCCAGGTTGGGTCCCTACAAAAATGGGAGGGGCTAGAGCCCCTGATAGTTTACAGAAGGGCCATGAAACACAGGCTTGGTTAGCTGTTAGTGATGATTTAGAGGCAACCGTCAGCGGCCATTATTTTTACCATCAAAAGACTCAAGCATATCAAAATGTGGCTGATGATATCAATGTGCAGGAAGAGTTTCTTAAGACTTGTGAACAGCTAACAAGAGTCACGTTTCCAAAAGAATAAGGTTGAACAAATCTAATTTATTCACTCAGCCATTTCTTAATTGATTCCTGATAAGATCTACTGCTTTTTAATGTAGTATGATTAGTTAATTCAAATTGATAGGTGCCATTATTGAGATACTTCCACGTTTTGATCTTTTGCACATTAATTATATTAGAGCGATGTACTCTTCTAAAATGGGGAGGCAACTGGTTGCTAATAATTTCGAGTGACTGGCGGTAAAGATAGTTGTTCTTGAGGGTTTGGATTTGAATATACTCCGAATCGGATACAATACAGCATACCTCTATAATATTGATCTGTTTTATTAAACCCTTTTCTTTGATTTCAATATGCTCCAAATACTCAGGGGCGGTTTTTTTCATTCGCTGCCAAAGGTGTTCAATGCGCTCATTAAACATAACTTTCTGATGCATTTCAATTTGTTGCTTTGCTTTATTGATAACCTTGGTAAATTCTTCAAGACTAAATGGTTTCAACAAATAGCCTATTGCTTCAAGCTCGAAAGCCTTCACTGCATGTTGGTCATAAGCTGTTAT
>NZ_SMLV01000109.1 GCF_009711525.1 Fulvivirga lutimaris | reverse complement strand
GCCTGATTCTATTTTCAATCTGAAATAAATTACTTCTATTGTTTAGTCTAAACTTGATACTAGCTAAAAGTGTGGCCTTAAGCACCTTTTTATCAAAATTATCCCTACCGGTGGCATAAAAAAATAATAATACAACACGTTTAAAAATATCCTTATACCAAATAAATATGTTATGAAGAAATCTGTTCTTTTTACCCTTTAAAGTGTTTTTATAAATCTTGAAGATCCCTTCAACTTTACCCTTTTCTGCGGCTCTCTTGAAATAATAAGATTTTGTCATCCTGTCTGAAGGAACTAAATGTTTAAAGTTAAGCCCTTCATCAAAAAGAATCTTCATTCCTAAATAGGAGTACCACAAGCATATTTCATTATCTTCTCCCGAGCTTAAAGAATCACCTTTTCTTCCACTTAGCAAACTTTCAAATCCATTTTGATACATGGTCAACAAGACATTTTTTTTGAGTATCATCCCCGCTCCATAAACAGTTTTCCACTTCTCTTGAACACCCGATTTTTGAGCTTGCCTGCCCACTGCGTAACTATGTGCATATTTATCAAACCAAAAGGGAGGATCTGTTTCAAATTCAGGCTTACCAAAACCTCCAAAAATACCTACTTCTGGATAATTCCTAATTAAAAAAATACTTCTAGTTAGATAATCAGCTTCCAGCCAATTGTCATCATCACAAAACAAAATATAAGGGTATTTTGCCTTTAAAACCCCTTTTCTCCTTGCTTTACTTATTCCAGGTTCCCTCTCATCATAGATAGACAATGGGTAAGGTTCACCCAAATTATACCAAATATGCTCTGCAACCTGAACAGTGGCGTCAGATGAATTATTATTTATAATAATCAACTCAACGCTAGAATCCATACCTCTTTCTAAAAGAGATAAATGCTTCAATGTAATTGGTAACCTCTCAGCACTATTGTAACAACAAATTACTATACTAATCATCCTTCTTCAATAAGTATCCGTACTTTGCAAGATCATTTTCATTAAACAACCCCATCGCTATCAAGTCTTTGTTTTCCTCTCGGAAATCTTCATTTATGCTACTATAAAGTGAGTCATTCCATCGAAACGCCTCATATTTTTTTTGATCAGCCTTCCAAAAAGATGCGATTTTTAAAAATAGCTTCAACTCATATTTTGCCCACTTAGAATTTGACCTAAACAACTTCACATTATTCATCTTCTTTAGTACCAACAGTTCTCTTTCTGTTAAGGCAACATTCTTTTTGACAGTATCAAACTTCTCATCGGGTTTAGTAAGACCGAGTATATTATAAAATCTATTATAATAAGACTCAGGGTTTTGTTTCAATTCCTCGAATAGCAAAAAGTGAATCTTGTGGTGATCAAAGAATGCACTTATCATTTTATATAAAGTAGCATACATGCAATTACTCAAATATTCCATACCCTGACTTGACCTTAGCCATTCATCAAATGATCTATTATATCCACCGTGCCAATGAAAATTATACTTATACCTCGACTCTAAAAGGTCCCTTTGCTCTCTTATGGTTATTATAATTTCAGCTTCTGGATTGAGATTTTTAATCCTCTTAAAAAGCAAGTAAGGTTTGCATAAGTCCTCCATTTGAAGCAGTAAGTTTTCCTCGCTCAGAATGTTGACCTTGCTAAAATCCTTAAATTCAAAAGGTGTTTCCCAATGTTTGAATTGCGCCAAAGTACGTTTCCCGGAATAATTAATCCTGTCATCCTTTCTCAGCAAATACTGCAAGGTGGTGGTACCAGTCTTAGGAAGTCCTAAATGAAAAAATATTTTATCAGATGACATACTTATGGATAAACTTTAAAGTAGTTAAATATTTTTCCTAAAAACCTCCCGTAAACAAC
>NZ_SMLV01000138.1 GCF_009711525.1 Fulvivirga lutimaris | reverse complement strand
ATCATAAGCGTTTTATATATTCTTAGAGCTAAAATTAGTCTTACTATCTGGCCCATTCAACTATTCGCTGGGGTCGCCTTTTTCTATTTGATTTACTCGTATTTCATCATTAGCTCTCCTGTGAACTATACAATTCGACAGTTTGCAGTGATAGTTTATCTTGTGAACATATATTTAATATTTCATGCACTTATAAATGCAAAGGCTCATGAATTCAATATTAAGTTTTATATTATCTTAGGTTTCTTGGCTGTTGTAAGTCAAATTGGATTTCATATTTACAATTTTGCCTTTAAAGAGAATTATTCAAACAGGCTTTTTGATGACTTTAACTACTTCTCAGAAATGGGTTTTATGGCTCTATTTCTATTTGAAGTATTTTTATTGGTTTATTTAAAAAAGTGGTGGAAATGGGTGGTATTGCTTTCCTTTTTATTACTAATCACAACATTGGGACATCAAGGATCTTCAATTGTTTTGTTCTTCACAATTTTAGGCACCTATATATTTTTTCATCTTGAAAAATTTAAGAAAGCAGTTATTTCTGGAGTTACAATTCTCGGAATATTTGCACTCATTTTTTTCCTTCCCTCTCAATTTTTGGATGATAATACGCTTTGGAGATTGCTTTACTGGAAGATCACATTGAAAGATATATTTATTGACTATTATGGCGTATTAGGTCATGGATTTGGTGTAAAGTTTACAACACCGGAAATATTGGAAGCCATGAGAACGCAACTGAATTCACCTTGGTTTGAAGTAAGACCAGAAGAAGAGTATTTAACCCCGATGCATAATTCATTTATAACCATCGCTTACCACTTGGGTTTTGCATTTATGCTACTTATATTTTTACCTCTAAAGAATATGTTCTTATACTTAATTAATCGAGCTAATTTCAACCCTACAAGAGAAAGAGATTTTTTAGCACTGGCTCTTCTGGGGCTAATTATGTGGTCTAGTTTTCATGTTGTTCTAGAACTACCTCATAGTTCAGCTTTGTTCTGGCTGGTTTATTTTAGTACTATTTATGAATTTAAGGAGAAACCTGAACTTACATCATAATGTGCGGCATAGCAGGCTTTTTAAATTTCGACTTCAATGATTCCTATTTTGATCAGGTCAATTTCCTTCAACAACATCGCGGGCCAGATGCACAGAACAGTTATCAAAATGAAAATTTAAAACTCTTTCATCAGCGATTATCAATTATTGATATTAGTGATGCCGCTAATCAACCTTTTGAGAAAGATGGGTTAGTTGTAGTTTTTAATGGTGAAATATATAATTACAAATCGTTAAGAAAAAAACTGTCAAGTACAGGAGTGTACTTTTCGACAACCTCAGACACAGAAGTTCTTTTAGAACTTTATAGGGCTAAAGGCGCTGATTGCCTCAATGACCTTAAAGGTATGTTTGCCTTTGCCATTTATGATAAGAGATCAGGTAACCTTTTTGTAGCTAGAGACCCTTTCGGAATTAAACCATTTTTCTTTTACTCCAATGGAAATCAATTTGCTTTTGCTTCAGAACTCAAGACACTTGTTAAAGCTCCTGGGGTTAACAAGGCATTAAACCTCAACAGCTTAACAGCTTCATTAAATTATTTATGGATACCTGGTAACGACTCCATGTTTTCTTCCATAGAAAAATTACCAGCAGGGCATTATGCCATTGTAGGTCAGAAAGGGAAAATTGAATTAAAACAATATTATAAACCCTCAACATTAATACGCTTTTCTAATGAAAATGAAGCCATTGAAGCCATTGATATTGCACTTCAAAACTCTGTTAAAAGACATTTGGAAGCCGATGTGCCGGTTAGCGCATTCTTAAGTGGCGGATTAGACTCTTCATTATTATCCGTTTTGGCAGGTAAGCACCAACCCTTGTCTACATATAGCATTGCTATTACTCAAAAAGATAAGAACATTGAGCAAATGCCAGATGATGCCAAATATGCAAGACAACTTGCAAAGCAACATGGGTTTGAACATCATGAAATACAAATTGATCCATCTATAACTGATGAATTACCTCACATGGTGTATCATCTGGACGAACCTATTGGTGACCCTGCAGCGATAAATACTTATCTTATATCAAAAGCTGCTCGAGATAATGGTGTAAAAGTTCTTTTATCTGGAATGGGTGCAGATGAACTGTTTTTTGGCTATCGAAGACAGATGGCAACACTCCTTGCACTAAAATATCAGAATATACCTAAACCTCTTCGATCTTTAGTAAAAGCGACAGCCAATGTTTTACCTGTTAAAATAGGTTCTAGAGGTATAAAGCCAGTTCGGTGGGCCCAAAGGTTTTTTTCCTTTGCAAACTTATCACCTGCGGATGCTTACCAAAGAAGCTACTCATATTATGATTCAAATGAGCTAAACAATCTATTTACAGGAGATGTAACCACTCAAACCAATGAAATGATAAACTCTCATAGATCAATTTTTAATGAGGCCTATGGAGATAAGGACTATATCAATAAAATGTGTTTTACTGATATGCATTATTTTATGCAAGGATTAAACCTGACCTATACAGATAGGGCCTCAATGGCCGCCTCTGTAGAAGTGCGCGTACCATTTATTGATAAGGAGGTGGTTGAGTTAGCCTTAGCCATCAAAGGCGACCTGAAGTATAAAAACAAAACCCAGAAATACCTTCTTAAAAAAGTAGGCGAGCGACATTTGC
>NZ_SMLV01000113.1 GCF_009711525.1 Fulvivirga lutimaris | reverse complement strand
TTTTGACCAAGATATGGGTTTTCTATTGTTAAAGAATCATTTTCTTTCGTATTAGAATTTTCAGTTTTACAAGCACTTAAAAATATTACAGGCACCAATACCGAGAATTTAATTATTAGGTTTTTCATAATTTCATCTAAAGTTATTAAGGTTAAATACTGTGTTTTATAAATTGAATCAGTTGAACCTGATTCAGCTATCCTGTTGATTAAACCATGCTAAAATTGCCGGTTGGTCTCTTTAGGTTTCTCTTGTTGTATCCACTTCTCCGTATCTCATGATCTCCCGTTCAATCTGCTCATTTTGTTCTTTGTTTTGCACATGTTTTGAGCGTTCCAAAAGCGTACTTGTTTTCAGTGAAGGGAATATCTTAACTGCCCGTTTTATCATTTTTTTTCCAGGGAACAGGATGTCGTCTTGAGCTGCAAAAAGATGAATTGGAGTCACAATTTTCTCAGCTTTGTTAGCATCTATGACGGGGATCGGTGTAAAGTCCATGTCAAATTCTAAAAAGACTTTAGAGAGAAATTTGATGGCAAACTCATCCCGATGGGTAAATAGATGGGATAAAAACCTCTCAACATACTTTACTTTTTTAGTCTTCATGTACCTTTTCATTGGGATGAAAACCTTAAACAAGGCCGTAAATGGATTTCCATTTACGATATAAGCAGGGGCAGATAAGTACACCTCCTTAATTTTTGCTTCATCATGTTCTAGCGTTTTCAAGATGATCAATCCGCCAAAAGAGAACCCTGCCATAGTTACTGAGTCAATCTTTAGTTCAGTTATCACTTCATTCATCCATTTTCCATAAGAGTCATCTTTCATACTTAGCCGCGCCTCTGCGCTTTTATTGGGTTGAGCCAATACATCCACAGCAAAAACTCTGAATTTCTTATGCAGATTAGCATAGGTCTCGAGAGCAATAGGAGCACAGCCATTCGATCCATGCACTAAAATTATTGGGGGGTTTGATGGATTCCCGGTAGTTATGATATTGGTCTTTCCAAAATCGGTTAGTACTGTTAAATATTCATAGTCGATTTTGAGGCTTTCCAGTTTTTTATAGTAAAGACTGAGTATTTCGTTCTTTCCTTTTTTTGATTTGAACATAATATCAGGATATGAGTCTTTCTAAGTAGAATTATTTTTTTCGCGTTTCCAATCACTGCTCATAGGAAGCTTATCTTTAAAAATTCCACCCTAAGTAAATCTGTGGCTCCAAAAGAAAGTAATTTCTCCATTTATCATCCAACTCCTTAAACCCATCAGGAGCATTGTTATCAGACGTCCAGAGCATACAATTAATCTGTGGTTCTATGAAAAAATGCTTTTTCTTACCAAATGCGATATGGTAGCCAAGATGATACGAAGTATAAAGTTTAAAACCATTTCCTATTTTATTACCGTCTAGATCCAAATAGGTTTGAAATTGCGGTAGAACTTCAGCAGTTGCAAATAACCCTTTCCATAGCATACGTTGGTACGTTATGCCTATTCCTTTTGTTCGCACATGTCCTGGATAGTATTCACTTTCTGATTCTATTTTATCCAAAAGACCATCCCACCATGTGATTCCCATTGGTTGAAACAATCGAAAGTGGGCAAACTTCACCCCTATAATGTTCTTATTATCCAGGTTGCGTTTTATATGAAGCTCTAAGTGTTGTGTACTTGTATGATCGTTCCAGGAACTCACGATAAGTCCTTCAGGAACAAAATAAGGTATACTAATCCTCCACTTCTGAGCTACTTCAGTTTCATTACTCTCTGAAGAGTTAGTTTGAGCAAAAGCACTAAGCGTGCAAGAAAATAAAAGAATGGCTAATAGATTTTTCATAATAGTTTTTTGTAGTTCAAATTATTTCATTATTTCTGGGTAAAGGAGATTCTTACAGGAAGGTGATTTTTTTGTCAAAATCTTT
>NZ_SMLV01000377.1:1275-23631 GCF_009711525.1 Fulvivirga lutimaris | reverse complement strand
CTTCATTATAGTAATTATAGATTCCGGATAAATAAACCCCTTTTAGAATTTAGGGCTTTATTTTCCGGAAAGACATACTAATTAGTTTACCAATCCATCAAACTAATCCCATTCTCACTTTGTTTGAATTACAATTATTTAAATTTGTCTGGAACAAAAGTATCACGCTATCAAAAAATTCGAAATACCTGCTTATTACCGGTCGTCAATCACTGGCCGTATTAAAGAATCGCGAAGAATAACGGATCCTCGTAAAAAGGACTTTACACCTACAAAGCTCGACTTTGGCCCGGTACAGTTTTTTATAGCCAGGCATTTTGGCTTTTGCTATGGCGTAGAAAATGCCATTGAAATTAGCTACCGAGCCTTGGAAGAAAATCCGGATAAGCGAGTTTTTCTGCTTAGCCAAATGATACATAATCAGGCTGTGAATGAAGATCTGGTAAGCAAAGGCATTCAGTTTATTATGGATACGGACGGCACTCAGTTTATTGAGTGGGATGCCCTCAATCCTGATGATATTGTAATTATTCCGGCTTTTGGTACCACCATAGAAATTGAGAATAAACTTGAGAGCATAGGTATAGAAGTGCAGAAATATAATACTACCTGCCCTTTTGTGGAGAAAGTATGGAAGCGCTCAGAGAAACTTGGTGATGAACAACACACGATCATCATTCATGGCAAGCACAACCATGAAGAGACAAGAGCTACATTTTCACATAGCTCTAAAACAGCACCTTCGGTTATTGTTAAAAATATAGAGGAAACTAAAAAGCTGGCTCAGGTAATATCTGGAGAATTGAGCTCTGATGATTTTTACAAACTTTTCGAAGGTCGTTATTCTGAGGGTTTTGATCCAGAAAAGCATCTGTCAAGAGTGGGTGTGGTAAACCAGACCACCATGCTGGCCACGGAAACGCAGGAAATAGCAGATTATATAAAGCAGACCATGCTGGAAGTTTATGGTGAAGCTTCATTTAAGGAACATTTCGCGGATACACGCGATACATTGTGCTATGCTACTAATGACAATCAGGATGCCACCTACGGACTGCTGGAAGAGGAAGCTGATTTAGCCATTGTGGTTGGTGGATACAATAGCTCTAACACCTCGCATATTGTAGAGTTGTGTGAAAGAAAATTTCCAACCTACTTTATTAATTCACCCAATGAAATAAAGTCTGAAGAAGAGATTCATCATTTTGATTATCATAATAAAAAAGGTCTTGTGTCAAACCAATGGCTGCCCTCTAAAAACCCAACCAAAATAGTGCTTACCAGCGGAGCCAGCTGCCCGGACACATTGGTAGATGATGTAATGCTGAAGGTGCTTTCTTATTTTAAGGAAGTAAAACCTTTAGAAGCTCTGATGGCAGAATTTGAAATCACAGATTAACAGTTGAAGACGAAACAATCAGGAAATAGATCCGAATGGAAGTTTGTGGCTTCTATGGTTGCGCTTACACTTTTTTGTGGTGGGGCACTTTTTGTTTTCTTTAAATTGACCGGTAGTCTTCACAGAGGAGCATTGGCGGATTTTGATGACAGTATTTCAAATTTCATCTTTGGTAATCGTGACCCGTTAATGACTTCCATCATGAAGGGCATTACAGAACTGGGAAATCTGTATGTGTATCTGGCAGGGGTGCCTATAATTTTCTTTTCACTTTATGGTACTAACAAGCATTGGCACCGTTCAATTGAGGCCGTTGTTATCGTACTGTCATCTTTTCTGCTTAATACATTTCTTAAATTATACTTCGTAAGACCACGCCCAGATGCAGAGTTGAGATTGATAAACCTGTCAATGGAATCGTACAGCTACCCGAGCGGACATAGCATGACAGCCATTGTATTTTATGGGTTCATTATTTATCTGGTAATGCATTATGGCCATACCAAATGGGTAAAATATGCTGTTGCCGTGGTGCTGTCAATGGTAGTGGTACTTGTAGGCATTAGCAGAATTTATCTGGGTGCTCACTACCCCAGCGATGTACTGGCAGGTTTTGCTGCCGGACTTTTCTGGCTGCTTTTTGTCATTGGCTGGCTGAGGTATAGGGGGTTTAAAAGTAGTTAGTGTAGTCAGGACTGAAACTTAACTATCAGAGTCCCTTTCAGGTGATACTGGTTGGGAAAAATGGGCGATTTGCACATACCAAAGTAGCAAAGCACATAAGTTTATGCACTGCTAGGCCATGTTATCTGCTACATTCGACATTATAATTTTCCAATATAATCTTCACTTCATCGATTGATTCTATTGCATTTATTTTTTGAGCCCAACTCTCTTCATCCTCAAAAAGAAATTTTGCTATTCGTTTTTTTAGACTTCCAAATGGGCCACTGGAATATACCTCACCCTCGTCCTTGCGCCAAAAATAATCTGTCCGCACCACAGACTGATCGTATGTATTTGTCGAGAACATGGTGTACCAATTTACGCATCCATTAACGTGTTCTTCATATAGTGTCCCTTTTTTACTGGATATAGGATCCATATGAAAGTCTGAAATGAATTTGCGTTCCATTCCTTTTGGATCAATAAAAGATAAATGAGAAATTTCTTTAGTCTTGATTTTTTTAATACCCTCGCCATTGATTACTGATAGTTTACGATAGAATGAATTTTCACGTATCAACTCTTTGTTGAAAATATTTACCCAGATTTTTATTTTATTGTTTAACGTGTCACCATCAAATGTTATGATTTCTGCATCCAGACTTACGCTTTGAGAATTGGCAAAATTACATGAGAAGATAAAAAAGATTATTGCTAGGTATTTCATTTCAAATAATTCGTATGTTCTAGGTTATTGTTTCAGATAACACCCCGCTAACAACATGAGCGTGCGTGGTATTTTTTATCAGCAATATATGTCATTGCTGCTGGTTTGCAAATAGTTTTCTCGGTTGTCTGGTTGAAGGGAAGTTTTCATTCCTCCTTAAATATTTTTTCAAAGGCATCGTACACGGCTAAATGTAGCGTATCTCCATGGTCTTGTTTTTCCAAGAATTGAAAATATAAATGGGTATTTTTATTTTCCTGTAGCTGTAGTTTGCTGTGTAATTCATTGGCAATTCTTTCCATTGTTTCACCCTCTTTGCCTACAGCTATGTAGACAGACTTCATTGAGGAGTAGGCTTTAGGTGTGTATTTTAATAACGACTCATCATCCCACCATAAGCTGGGACTTACAATAATATAGTTGTCAAACATATCGGGCCTTTTAAATAAAATCTCTGTGGCTAAAAGCCCGCCAAGAGATTGACCAATTACCGTTTTTGTTGAGCCTGTTTTGTATTTCATTTCAATAAAAGGCTGCAGCTCTTTTTCTAGGAAGTTTATAAATACCTCAGACTTTCCTGCTGTTGGAAAGTCTTCCTTGTCCTGGATGTTATTGGTGGGAAAGGTAAAATCTCTTCTTCGGTCAAGGTTAGATATGCCTACTACAATCGATTCAGGAATCATACCGATCCACGAAAATGAACCGAATTGAACAAGTCCTGATATATGAATAAAATCCTCATCAATAGAACCATCTAACAAGTAAATCACTGGATATGTCTTTGAAGAGTCACTCGAATATCCCTGCGGTAGATAAATATTAAGGACTCTACTTTCGTTGAGTATTGCTGATTGAAGTTCAACTTTTTCTCCAATCGAGAGCTGGCTGGTTTTGTTTTCTAGCGCAGTATTTTGAGCCATAACCTGGCTACATGAAACAATGAAGAGATACGCTAATAGTTGTTTTGTGAGCTTCATTTATGTTTTTATTTAATAAATTCTATATAGATCAAGAATGATCCAACCATGATCGCCCAAAGTATAAATCCGACAAACCTAGATTTTAAATCCTGATTGATTTTTCGCCTAAAACCATGTTCGTGAAATCTTTTAATCTCATTTTCGTAGGGGCTGCTAAAAGGGAAAAGGATGTTGAGAATAAGAATTTCTCTATCTAAGGGTAATACCTCTCTCTTTTTCAATAAATCAACTTCTCTGTTATATTTTTCTTCATCAAACCCTCTTTCAATTAGCTCCTTCATACATGCCTCTTTATAATCTTCTGAAGGGCTTCCAAACAACAAACTGCTCTGACCATGCGCAACTTGAAGTAATGTATCGTTGCTCATACTTTTAACATTAACATGTTGTGCATTATTCGGCATAAAAATTTACTGTGTTTGTTTTGCCCTTAATTTACATTCGTGCGATTAGAAATTATACTTCGAAGACTTTAAAATAATCATTTGTAACTTTCCATTATGAAGAACTTTGCGTTTCTGCTTATAGCTTTTTATTGTGCTTATACTACTCAGGCGCAATCCATCCCGGTTAAAACGGCTAAAGCTTTGGATGCTTATGTTGAGGTAACTAACAAATGTGTAGCCAACCTCACTAAAGCCATGAGTTGTCTTGAGGGCTTTAATGCAGCATCACTAAATTATAAAGAACATCAGCGTGATGGCTTTAGAAGTTATAAAACAGCCTGCATCGATTTTGTAGATGACTACTATCTAAAAACGACCAAAGAAAGGTCTGTGGCACTTGCTAATGGTGAACGCCAGCAAGTTGATAATGCTTATTACGCCATGCTAGGTGTCTACAAAAACATTGTAGATAAATGCCGGGAGATTGAGGCTTATGTAAACCTTCAGGATTATCAGCAAGATGCCGAGCAGCAATGGGTAGAAAAGCAACTTTCAGCAATTCAAAAGGAATACCTTCAATTCAGAACCACGAAGCGGGAGTTTGATAAAATCATATATTCCATTTACAGAAGTCACCAGCGTTATAATTCTGGTAATATCAATCATGTTGCAGAACAGAAGATGCGTGACGCCATCAAACTGGAGGTAGAAATGATGGATAAATGGGCGTATAATTTAAACCCCAAAATTCCCGTTGCTGGTATCCCCAATGCTGAGTTGATTCATAACATCAACCAAATGGACTCAATGTTTCAGAGAGTGGAGATACCCAAGGTTAGCCTGTTTTATAAGCAGTTTATTTATCAGCTCTATCATGGCTCACAGAAGACCAAGCGCTACTGGCTGGATAGAAATATGTATGACAATGGGCTTGATGACAGTCATGCCAATTCTGGATATAAGGCCTTCGTTAATGAGTTGAACAATGCGGCCATATCATTCTTCAATAAATTTTGCAGTAACAATGAGGATTTTAGAGGCATAACCATGACGGAATATAGCCCAGTTTTTATACTGCCAAATGAGCCTGTTTTGGTGGATCCTGAACCAGTTGAATACGATGAAATTGAGGTTAAGCCACTCACGGTAAAACCTATGAATAGAAGCATTTCTGTAGAGGAGGCTTTTGCGCTCAATAGCTATGTAGAGTTTGTGAATAATGCCGTGCGCGTGAGCAAAAGTATTCCAAGGGTGTGTGAAAGCTACAATCGTTCGGTAATAAGTGCTCAGGAAAATGGCCGTAAACCATCAAAGTTTCATCACAGTTACCCGGACATTCCATTGTCCTATTATCAAAGTGCTTTATTCAATAGTAAATATGTACCTGAGCCATACCGAGAGGTGCTAAATAAGCAGGCAAAGCAGCTATGGCAGATATTTGATGAACTCCAGCAGTCACTAAAACAATTGGAGTTATCCACCTATGGGAAAAGCAATATTGAGCCTACCTATGAATTTTTATTGGCGAGGTTAAAAAGAATTGCTCACCTGATAGATCAGTTCAACTATCAGTCTGATGAGCTTTATAAGAACCTTAAACTCATTTATAATAGCTTCACCCAAGATCAGTCTGACCCCTGGATAAAAACCGGACAGGATATGACAGCACTAATGGATGAAAGTCGGCAGATTGTAGAAAAGATGTACAGTTATATTAGAGATAGTTCAGGTGTTTTACCTTCAACGGATGACCTCAATACCAAGGCCAGAACGGCCTATTTGAACAAGCATGATAACCTTGATCCTATTAATGCAGGTAGATACGGAACCTCTTCCAGCAAGATTGAAGGTCATTACAATCAAATCATAGATGATGCAAAAAAGTTAGGCGAGCTATCACAATTGGGCTTTGAAGCGAATCCGCGCAAAAGTGCTTCGGCTGCTGAGGTTTATGAGAAATTCGTGTACCAATACAATCACTTGATAGAATATTCTTTTAACAATATGGTGGAAATACCAGATGAACAGATTTCGAAATTCGAGTATTTCAATCCTTATATTAGTTTTAAACCAACTTCTCTGTTGAAGCACCAGAAGAAGATGATTTTCTATGACTTTGCAAGTCCGCCTGACAAGACACCTGAAGCTGAGCAATCTGAACCTGAAGTAACTTCTGAAAATGTGGATGATCTGTATACTTCAATGGATGGCTATGCCATTAATCACCTTGTTCTACTATTGGATGTTTCATCTTCGATGAACAGCCCAGATAGACTCCCACTTTTAAAAGAGTCGCTGAAGCGGTTGCTTGGGATCATGCGCGAGGAGGATAAAATTTCTATTGTTATCTATTCTGAAAAAGCCAAGGCTATTTTGAAAGGTGTGTCTTGCACAAGCAGCAAGGTGGTTAAAGAGCTTGATAAACTGAACTATGAAGGCACCACACATTTTAATCAGGGGATGGAGCTTGCCTATGAAGTAGCCGATAAATACTTTATAGAAAATGGCAATAACAGAATAATCGTGGCTACAGATGGGCAGTTTAATATGGGTAGTGCACAGTACAAGTTCATAGAAGAACAGGCCGCAAAAAATATTGCTATGTCAGTATTTTATTTTGGTAGTGAGCCCTCTGAAAACATGATGAAAATGGCCGAATCAGGCAAAGGAAAATACTCACACGTCACTTCGGAAAATTCGGATTTGGTTTTAGTGAAGGAGGCTAAGGCCAGGGTGAAGGAATAAGCTGGTGGCGCCATTAGAACCTAATATTTTTAGGGCAATGTTATTTTGTCAAATTTACTGGTTCTGAGAGAATCAAATTGAAGCAACATCGATTTAGATGTTAATTCTAGAATTAAAGATTTCATCTTTAACCCACCTGGGTATTCAATTTCTATAAATTCTTCATTGCCACTTGATATCAATTTAAAATTAAGTTCTTCAAAATCATCTTGAATTTCCAAGGTCTTTAATTTCGAGCTGTCAATGGAATAACTAAATAGCTTTCCATTGAAACCATCAGTGAAGGTTAACTTATTAATATCTAATTTGTTGTAGTTGTTGATTCTGATTAATTGGGAATCAATCTGTGAATAGATATGAACAAATTTTCCAGAGTCTGTCTGAATAATATATTCAATGGTGTGCATATCCAATTCAAAGTCATTTTTAATACCCTGACTTAAAGTGTCATATTCAAGGTTTCCATCTATAAAGAACCCTAAATGATTCCATGTTCCTGATATTAGACCTTTAGTTTTTGAGTTGATAGGCTTTGAACACGAAGTAAGTATTAATGCAATGAGAGGAATAATTATAAACTTCATTTTGTATCTATATCCTTTCTCATTCCACTAATCTAAACCTTTTTTAATGACTCAATTCTTCCATCTCTGCAAGAGCCATATCAAGTTTTTTTAGTATCCTTCCATAAATTGTTTTCACATCTCCGCGATGAATAGATTTACTAAAAACGCTCATGATTATGGCGATAATGATCACGAAAATGGTCGTATAGATATGGAGTCCGAAAAATAATGCATCTGAGTTTGCCGCAACAATTTCTCTAACATCTGTAAAGGTATTGGAGAACCATATACCAATATAAAAAGAAAGGATTAAGACGGGGTAAACAATGCGATACATTTTGCCATATCGGTCAACAGACCTATTTATCCAATCTTTGAAAGACCTTAAAAAAGTATAGCTGTTTTGACTCTTATCTATTTTTTTCAATGATGCTAGCTCGTGATATGCAGTATAGGCTACATACAACATCATGGTAAGTACAATGCTGCCTGCAAACAGCGCCCCTGTAAAATAAGAAGTGATAAATAGCAGTGAGCTCACTATCACAATACCCCAGATATTAACAGTGAACATCTTTTCAAATTTCTCGATAATATGTATGGATTTCTTATTGTAGATGTCATTGACTTTAGGGGCACTCATTCCCTTGTCATTCTGAAACCCATCCTTCCATATCGATTCAATAGACTTTTCCATCTAGAAGTTTTTTTAGTCGTTCTTTAATTCGTTTTATGCGCACACCAATATTGTTTGGGTTGGTGCCAATGATCTCAGCAATCTTCTGATAAGACTTTTCTTCGAGGTAAAGTAAAATCACACCTCTATCAACTTCAGATAGTTTGCGAATGGCACTGTAAAGCTGATTTAGCGATTCATCCTCAAATACCCCAGGTTCTTCGGGAATTTCAGGCAGCATTTCGTCAGAAATCTGACTATGACTTTTCTTCTGTTTTTTCAACAGGGTAAGGCTAACATTTAACGTAAGCCTGTACACCCATGTGGACCATTCGGATTGCCCTCGAAAGTTGTTTCTGCTTTTCCAGATTTGTAAACAGACCTCCTGATAGTAATCCTCAAAATCCTCTTGCGTGTTAGTATATGCGCGGCATATCTTTATTATGATAGCTGCATATGGCAAAATGGAAGATGAGTAAAAATCGCTGCTCACTTTTTTGATGGCATTGCTTAGGAATTTTTATATGATTCTACCTGAAGCTTGGGCCTGAGAATCTAAATTTTTTCCTATGATTAACCCGATTGTCATCCCGATAGTGATGCCAAAGGATATACCCAAAGATCGTTCAAAATTAGATAGAATAACAATTCCAAAAACAACCCCAAATGATGCTCCGAGTCCTAACCCCATGTTGGTGTAGTGCCCTTTAGTAATTAAGGAAAAAGTATCGTTCAAGAACCTTTTAAATTGTTGAAGTACTTTTCTAAAATGCCTTTTCTTGTTTCCAGTATCACTGTTTGACTCAAGTGCTGTGAGTTCAGTCTCTATGGTTTGAACTTCGTTCTCTGAGAAATCTCGATTCTCCAGATTAGTGAGTATATGAATGAAGTTTTGGTAAATCATTATTTCAGATTTTTCTTTTGCCTCAGATTCAAGTTTTCTCAAATATTGAAGCGCCTCTTGCAGTGTCATAATTTTAATCTTTTCTTATTTAGTGGCCTAAGTCAAAGATTATTACACCTTGTCAATTATTTTTTATTCTACTCCAATTCTATTCATTCTTAATTCCTAAATAACTCTTTAAAATTCGGGAAAATTATGCCCATAAATTTTAGGACAATATTTTCCCGAATAACAGTGCTTCTAAAACGCCTGAGTTTACTTCACCGGATACCTCAATATTGTCTTGAGCTTATGAGCCTCAGTTTTTCTTGGGTCGGAGAGGTAGATTTCATGATGGTAGCCATTAATTTCCAGACCTTGCTCACCAACAAAGGCAAACAGCTTTTCGAGGGTCGGAGCTTCATCTTCATAACTTCCTAAATGCAGTATTTGTACGCACTTACCTTCGTTCAAAGGCCTGAACTGAACTTCACTGATTTGAGTAGATCCTTTTTTGGCAATGGTTGTCTGTATCGCTTTTTCCACATCCGATTTGTTTACAAAGTCAGGCATGGGAATGGCAATGTTCCAGTGCCATTCGTTTCGAGGCGTTTGATCAAATGGAATCGTACCTTCTACCCACCATTGGCCTTCCATCTTGGGCACTACAAAGTCTTTATCCTCTTCTTTGTAGGTAAACTTGATAGCATAAGCCACAGCATATATGGCCTCAATGGCATTCAGAAATACCGGGTCTTCAGGGGCACAAACCCCATTAATGGTTAAATAATTATACGGTGTAGCCTCTATTATTTGGGGAGTATTTTTTGCCGTATAGTAGGCTTTGTCAGTTTTGGTGAGGTCTAGTTTGTTCATTGTTTCCGTGTTAAATAATTCAAAATGATCCATAAATTTTATTTCTTCGAACGCTGCCATAAAAGGAGTCAGCTCTTTAATTTTTTCAAGTTGTGAAGCTGCATCAACGGCTTTATCTAATGAAGTCCATTTAACCAGATCCATAAATACCAGTTCATTTTCTGATGACCTGAATGTCTGATATTCCAAAATACCCGGGAACTTCATAATATATGACCTGGCCGAATCCAGAATGTCATCATAGTTCTCAGAATACTCGTTTTTGATTTTGTAAACCACAAGTTCAAATACTGTGGTTTCTTTTGCTGTTAGTGTTGTCATAACTGTAAAGACTAGGGTGAATAATACTTTCATAACTTCTTTTTTTAAGCAAGAAAGTAGGGGGTAGTGACAACCCTATGTCAGCAGTGAAAAATAAATTTCAATTATTTTTTCAGTTGTGAAAATCTACGTCAAGCTTGCGTAAGGAAGGGAGGCACGAAAGTTTGAGGAGGGTGCGGCCGGGTAGCTTCAAACTTCCTTTTTTTGCTACTTTTTTTCTTAATGAAAAAAGTAGAGAGAGAATTATAGTAATTAATGATGACTCAAAGAAAGCAGCAAATTAGATCATAAAAATACAGGCACTAGCCATTACTTTGCTTCAACCTGAGAATAGGCAGCCAGCCCTTCCTGGAAAAACTCAATGACTTTGTCTTCTAATAGAGAGGGGGAAATAACTTTAGCTGCAGTTGTAAATTGGAGGAGCCAACGGGCAAAAATGTTTAGGTCTGAGGTCATGAACTTCATGTCAACATAGTCATCATGGACTTCGCTTTCAATAAAACCCATAAAATACCTTGACTCCTGAATGTAGCGACTCACTTTGGCATCAAAGCGGACATTCACTTCAATCAAATCAGTGCCTCTAACTATCGTATCAAGATAACCTTTATAATCTTCGTGCCTTGCAGGGTCAAAACTTGTTTCCGTGACACGCAGCTTCATGATTCGGTCAGACCGGAAATCACGAAGGTCATTTCTTAGTCTGCAATACCCCACCAAATGCCAATTTCTGGAGTAGTAGCACAAGCTCATAGGTTCTACATCACGATTTGTAAAGGCGTCATTATAGTTTGAGTAGTAATCAAAGTTGATCACCTTTTTATTGGCCAATGCAGATTGAATGTCAGCTAAAAAATGATTAGGAAAGTCTGCATTGATGGTTTGTGGAGAATGGATGACCTCGATATTATTTTCTATGCTCTCCAAATAATCCTTTTCCTCCACTTTAAGTGCAGATCGGATTTTGAACAGTGCATCATTAAGATTATTTCTGATAGATACATCAGTTTGTTTTTCAGCCAGCTTAGTGGCCATGAGTATAGCTCCGGCTTCATCTTTAGAAAACTTGACAGGCGGAAGGTTGTAACCTTCCATCATAAAATAACCAACACCTGCCTCTGCGCCAATGGGCACTCCCGCTTCTTCTAAAGCCCTAATGTCTCTATAAACGGTGCGTAAGCTAATATCAAACCGCTCGGCAATCTCGAGCGCACGTACTACTTTTTTACTTTGTAGCTGTATGAGTATGGCAGAAAGTCGGTCGATGCGGTTCATCTTAAAACCAGTTAATTAGGTCACTATATTACAAAATATATCCTTTTCAGGTTGGTTTCAGCTTCTTTTGATCTTAAGCTTTTTTATGTACAGCATAAAGTAACACCTGCTTTTCCTTACCTCTGAGCTCAATTTTACCCAGCTCTTCAAAAGTGAAATCAGTTTCGGTCAATTTAGTTTTTAGATTTTCAGAGATTAAGAGTTCTTTCTGAAGCTCATTGCATTTGCCCTGAATTCTGGCCGCTGTATTGATTGGGTCGCCATGGTAGGCGATTTCTTTTTTGTACTTTCCTATTTCTGTTACTGTTACAAGGCCTTCATTTAAACCGGCTTTAAAATGTGGTTGGGAATTGTATTTTTCTAGATAATAATCCTTCTTTTTAAGTAGCTCTTTTTGGAAATGATAATAGGCATTAATACAATTTTGATTTCTTAAACCAACCTTTAATTTCCATGTCAGAATAACTTCATCACCAACATATTGGTATATTTCTGCTTCATTTTCTATCACAACACCTAAGTCGTTGAAGCAGTCCTGAATCATTTTGCTATAAGTGATATGACCAAGCCTTTCAGCATGCTCTGTTGAGGACTGCAGGTCTAGAAACATAAATATCCGCTCTTCATCACTTGGTGTATAGTATTTACCTCTTAAGAGTTTCCAAAGGTTATTGCTCCCAAAGAACAGGATGACTAGTCTCAGGCTGACCATAAAAATGTCTACAAATACTATATAAAAATAGATGGCAAAGCTTCCTGGCTCAAAGGCGAACTCTATAAGCGTTATATTCTCGCCATATACGGCATAGGCCAGTAAGATCATGAAAGTCAAAAAGAGGACAACAAAAATGGCCCTAAGTACCAACAACTTTTGTAATGAGATCTGCTTGTAGCCATACTCTTCAGTAAGCACTTGAGCAATACCAGAGATGCTGCCAAGAATAGGCCCCATCAATATGCTGCCCAAAAAGGCTTCAACTAATTCGAACTGGACGGAACCTAATTCTACAGTGCCTTCACCTCTGACAAAACTCAAAAACAGGAATGCCAAAGTCCAACCTATACTGAACTGTTTTATGATTTGCCAATTACGCCTATTTTTGAATTTCATTGATGATCAAGGGGTTAGCTAATAGTTGTAATAAGGCAAAGTGTTTGTTATTTAATTGTTATATGTGCCCATCGATTGGTTTTTATATAAGGCTAGTTGATGCTATTTAGTATTGTCAGTTTTCCATGATCTGGAAGTATTATAACTCGTAATGCCAATATCATAACCATATTTTAATACAACTTCAGAGTAATCTATTCTATTAAGCTTGAAAGTCTTAGACGAAAGTATTGTCATAATTTTGTTATAAATTTCTTCAGCATCTAAGTTGTTAACATCTTTATTTACCCATACCTCAATTACAATACCTAATTGCGATTCAACAGTGACATTTATTTTTGATGACTCAACGCGGACTACATCTTCAAGTTCATAAACATCACTTGCAACCTCTACTAAAATTTCCTGATTTGCTTCAACAATGTCTGATAATGCATTAGTTGTACTTTTAAAAAAATAAAAAGTCGCTCCAAAAGCAGAAAGTATGGCAGCTATTATACCAATGTACCCGTAGACTTTCATTCTTGATAAAGGAGTTATTTCCTGTCGATCACTATTTTGAAGTTTAACATATGTATTAGCTAATAGATCATGAATAGTTCTCCTATCCTTAGTATTGGCTAAAAAAAAGTAAGATAGGCCAACGTAGTAGGCAATATTTAATACACCAAGCAACGAAGAGAATACAGTCAAATAATCAAAGTTTTGTAAGTATTCTAGTAAGAAAAATGGAGATGTTAAAAGCAAACTTCTAATGAGTGCTTTGTTAAAATTCAGATGAGAGCCATCAGTATTTACTACTTCAATAGACAGCGCGCGTTTGCCTAATGATTGCCCATTTCCATAGTGGCTATTGAAAACAGCGAAATACATAGTTGAAATTGCCCAGCCTAACAGTACTCCATGAATACTAAGTTCAACTAACAAGGACTCTCCAGCGAGAGCAATCAAATAACCAAGGATTCCAAGTATTATTGAGTCAATGGTTAATGCACCAATTCTTTTAATAAACATGTTTTTACAATCTTTTTAATTTTTGGGACCTAGTAGGTTGCTAATGGAATTTATTCCCTAACACTCCAAATTTCATGAATTGGGTCGCCCTTACTTGACAATCCAGAGTGGTGCCATTTACCATCAATTAACTCATAATTGAAAGTCAGACTTAAGCCTGCTTTGTTGTCATCTCTGGAGAAGAACTCAATATTTTCGGTGTACTTGCCATCAACAGTGGTGTAAGTGCCTCCACCTGTTCCCATAAACTCTTTGGTTGCAGTGTTATAGGCGATCCATTGAAATCTGGTTCCTGACAGCATTTTCATGGTCTTTCTGGGCTGATCGGTATCTCGCAATTGAGTCTCACCATCCTTAACCCTGCCAGACATCAACCAAGCCCCTTGCAGTTGGCCGGGTGTACCGTCATCTATTCTTGTCAGTATGGTTTCGCTCCCAACAATGCCTATGGTTTTATCAGTAATCTCCACCTGAAAGCTGACTTCGGTGCCCACACGATCAGAGTTGTCTGTATCGAACTCTACTTTTTCTGTCATGGTATTCCCATCAAGCCTCCAGGTGCCACCATTGGTGTGAATAAATTTACCGGTCTTGGCTTCATAGACAGAAATCACCTGATAACCATCAGCGAACATTACAACACTTTTAATATCAACACCTTGTTCATTGGTATGATGGGCCTCCCAGGCACCAATAATGTTTTGTGCGTGACTGCCTGATGAAATAAGGAGGAAGATGATAAACGAAGAAAGTATTTTCATAGCTTGTTCAATTAAATAAACTAGAATGGGTCTGTTAGAATAAAGTTAGCACTTTTTAGGACGGGATAATAAGGCTAAAAGTTGTTCCTAATTTACCGTCACTTTCACACTTTACTTGATAGCCTAAAGCATCCGCATAACGCTTAACTATGGCCAGCCCAAGACCAGTAGACTTTTCGTCACCCGTTGGTTGAGCCGTGGCGCGTGCGTATTTATTAAAGATTTTCTTTTGATCGCTAACGCTAACTCCCGGCCCCTGATCTTCAACAGCAATGGTATAATTTTCACGAGCAGTATTTAAACTAATAGTCACTTTACTATCAGACGGAGAAAATTTCAGCGCATTGGAAATCAGGTTGTCCATAATTTCTCTGACCAACAGCGGATCTGTTTCCAGATTGACTTGCTCAGCATTTTGCACAACCAAACCTATTTTCTTCTTATCTGCACCGGGCTTATAATCTTCGGCTACTGTGTTAATCAAGGAGTTAAGATTAGTATTTTCTTTTTTGACAGTTAACCCTTGATTTTCCACAGCATTGATGTCCAAAATCCTATCAATCATTTCAACTGATCGGTTCGCAGAAATTTCCAACTTATCAATATACTCTGCAGACTGCTTGGCGTCACTTTCATGCTTCATAAGACTTACTAAGCCTTTGATCTGATTCAGTGGACTTTTGAGATCATGGGCAATTATTCCTATGATCGTATTTTTTTCTTCATTCAAACGCTCCAGTTCATCTGACCTCTTTGATAGCATTTCTGTCTGATGGCTTATCTCTTCATTGCTTTCTTTCAAATCAGCCATTGAATCATTTAATTGCTTATTGATTTTTCCTTTTTGGGCGTATAATCGGAACATGACGATTAGTAAAATACTCACCAATACTAATCCGACTACAACAATGTAAATAGTCGTTCTCTTTTCCTTTAGGCTCTTCTGGTAAGCCAGACTTTCCCGCTCTTTTTCGAATTCAAACTTTTGCCGCTCTTTCTCCAGTTCATATTCACCTTCTAACTGAGCAATTTTTCTTGTTCTATCCTGATTGAAAAGTTCGTTTTCATATTTTCTGGAAATCTCGAGGTAATAGAGTGCCTTATTACTCTGACCTAGAGTTTTGTAAATCTCATAGAGTTCAAATGCAGACTTAGACATTCCTTCTTTTGATGAAAGAGCAGTATCAATTTCATAGGCCTCAAGATAGTTTGACAGTGCTTTTTGAATATTATTAGTTGCCAGGTAGTACTTTCCAAGGGCAGACCTGGAAGAAGCAATTTGACCTTTATTATCACAAGATATAGCAATGTCTAATGCCATGTTGAGATAATAGAAACCTGAGTCCAGCCGGTTCATGGCAACGTAAAGGTTTCCTAGTCCATTGATTGGGTTAGCTTTTTCACACCTAGCCCCAACCGTTTCATATATTTTCGTTGCTCGCTTATAATTACTGATTGCCCTGAGTGTGTCTGAATCAGATAAGCTTAGACCAGCTAATCTGTTCAATGAATTGGCAAAGTCTCTAAGGTTTCCAAGGGTGCTGTCAATTTCAGCAACTTGCGTAAAATACTGGAGGGCCTTTTTATAGTCTTGCTGATCTTCAAATATGTTGGCCAGATAATATGCGGCAGTAGCTTTTCCGTAATCATGGTTTTCTTTTTCAAAAACTAATAAGGCATCATTAAGATAATTAATAGCCCTAACAGCATCACCTTTAGATTCTAATGTTGCGCCAATATTTAATAAGGCTCCTGCCACATCTATAGGTCTACCGAGTTCCTCAAACACTTCTGCTGATTCTTCAAAAATTAATATGGCGCTATCATATTTTGAGATGCTATAATAAGCTCTTCCCAAGCTGTTTAACCCATCTGCCAGATTAGATTTCGCCTTATTGCCAAAACCTCGGGCTTCAGAGACCACCTGTTTCAACATTACAATTGCTGTATCTGGCTTGCCTTCATTGATATAGGCCAGTGCCACATTCCGCAGTCCTTGCAGTTGTCCGTTAATATTGAATACCTCTATACCCAATAACCTAGCGTTATTGGCATACCGTTTCATAGAATCCAGATTAAGATTTCTGTATTTAAAGGCTATATCGAGGTATAGTGCAATTTGAACGGAGTCGTTAGTACCTACTTTTTTTAACTCACGTTTAACGCTATCTATTTCTACATCGGTTTGCGCATAAGCGAGTTGCCCAAAAGAAAGAATTGTAATTAATATGAGGTAAAATGGCTTCATTAAGAACCGTTGAATTATAGAACTGCTTTTAGAATTTAAAGGTATAATAATTATAGGTGTCTAGATAAATAATTGTTATTCTAATCTAGAATTTATAACAGTTTAAAGGCCTAAACTTTCACCCCTATGAACAGCATATCGTCAGTTTGTTCATTGCTTCCCTGCCAGCTAATTAATTCATTTTCAATGGCCTCTTTTTGCTTCTCCAGTGGAAGACCTACAATCTCATTCAGAAGTTTTTTCAGGCGCCCGTACATGAACTTTTTGTTACTTTCCCCACCAAACTGATCTACAATTCCATCAGTAAACATATAGATGAGGTCATTTGACTGGAGCTGAAGCTCATGTTGATTGTAGTTTCTTTTGGTTTCATAAAGCATTCCACCTACAGGGTAATGGTCTCCTTTAACAACATTAAGCTCACTTTTATGAATGAAGTATAGTGGCCTTTTAGCACCTGCATAAGATAGTTTTTTAGTATTTCTGTCAAACATACAAAGCGCAATGTCCATACCATCATCAACCTGAACATACACCTTGTTAGATTTCAGGCTGTCAATTACATGGTCATTAAGTTCTTCCAATATTTTTGATGGGCTAAGTACATTTGACTCATGAACGATCTGGTTGAGCAGCGTATTTCCCAATACATTTAAGAAGGCCGCTGGTACACCATGCCCGGTGCAATCTACTGCTGCTATCAAGACTTTTTCATCACGCTCTGCAAACCAATAAAAATCTCCACTCACCACATCTCTTGCTCTGCTAAAGACAAAAGCTTCGTTAAAGACATTTTTCAATTTCTCATCATCAGGAAGAATGGCCTGTTGGATATTTTTTGCGCACAAAATGCTGTCCATAATGTTTTTATTCTTCTCTTTTATCTCATCATTTTGAGCTTGAAGTATTGAATTAGTTTTTGTCTTGTAGCTGTTTTTACGGTACTGTAATATGATGATGAAAATAATTAGTGCAATAATTCCACCCATCCAGTAGATAAGCATTTGGTTATTATCTAACCGCAAGTCCTTAATCTCTGCTTCCTTATTTAAGAGATTGATCTGATTTTCACGCGTCTGTATTTGAAAATTGTTTTCCACCTGAGCCAGTTTTTGTGCTTGCTCTTCATTAAAAATCTCTCTTTGTATGGCCACATACTTTTCATAGTACTCAAGGGAGCTTTTAAAATTTCCAAGTGCCTTATCTACTTCAGAAAGGCCTTTATATGTGTTGCCGATGATCTGTTTGGCCCCAATTTCTGTCGCCATTTCTAGTGCCAGCGTGTACTTCTCTTTGGCACGCTCATATTCCTTTTGAGCAAGATTTACGTCCCCAAACTTTTCAAGAAGCTCGGCCTTGTAGTAGGGCTCCTCTATCTGGTTCATAAGTGACATTGAGCCTTCATAATATTTTTTTGCCGAGTCATAGTTCTCGCGCTTCATAAAATTGTCACCTATATTGCTCAGGTCGGCATAGATCCCTTCAATATAATTCTCCTTTTTATCAATGTTGTAGGAAAGCCTATAATAGTACATGGCTGTATCTATTTTTCCAACCTCATCATATACTAAACCCAAGTTGCTGTAGGTAGTAGCTACTCCAATATCATCACCTTTATTAAGCTTTATTTTTAAGGACTTTTCGTAGTACTCTATAGTCTCTTCAAACCGACCAAGATCGGTAAGTATAAGACCCACATTGTTGTAGATTACCGCTAATTGAACGCTATCTTGGGTCTGTTCATGAATTGAAAGCACCTGATAAAAATAGTCGAGGGTTAATTCATAATTGCCTAATCCATAGTGTACAATCCCAATGTAATTAAGTATGTTAGCCTGCCTTGAAAGGTCTTCAATTTTTTTAGCCGTTGTCAGTGCCATTTCGGCATATTCGAAAGTTTTTTCTAGATCAATGGAGCGGTATTTCCTGGCAAGTAGATTTGCAGCGTCAATTCTTATTGTATCAGAAACAGCATTTTCGGTTAAAATTTTTAGACTATCGATCTCAGGGCTCTGAGAAAATAGAAACAAACTGTAACCAAATAGTGTAAAAAACAGTAAAGTCTTTAATCGCATACGTATGGATCTGGTAAATTGCTTTGTAACTTCAGATTTATTCGTGTTAATTGCAATCGAATTTATTACAAAAACTTACATCCAGTAAGTTCAAAATTTAATGTTATGATAGTCATATCGGTAGCGTAGATTAGGTGCCTTTAGAAGGTAGACCTAATCATCTAGTAGTCTCATCTTTTAATTATTAACTACCGATATAATGCGTATTAAATCTTTACTAAAGAATTTTATTAGTGCCGTAAAAGGCGAAGAAAAAGACTTTGTTAGCGGAAGCATTAACAAAGCAATATTTATGCTTTCCATTCCCATGATTTTGGAAATGGTGATGGAATCTCTATTTGCAGTTGTGGACATTTACTTTGTGGGCAAAGTAAGTGTTAATGCTGTGGCTACAGTAGCACTTACAGAATCTGTAATTATGATTGTGTATGCCATTGCCATAGGGCTTAGCATGGCTGCTACAGCTGTGGTGGCACGAAGGATCGGTGAAAAACAACCTGAAAAGGCTGCTACCGCAGGTATACAAGCTGGTTTTCTCACAATTGTAATATCTATGGTCTTCTCGTTAGTGGGAATCTTTTTTGCGAAGGATGTCCTTAGGCTGATGGGCGGTGAGCCGGACTTAATAGAGGAAGGTTATAAATATACCAGAATTATGTTGGGGGGCAACGTAACGGTAATGCTCCTGTTTTTGATCAATGCGATATTTCGTGGAGCAGGTGATGCGTCTATAGCCATGCGTGTGTTATGGATAGCTAATGGCTTGAATATCTTGCTGGACCCGATATTCATTTTTGGCCTTGGTCCTATACCTGCTTTTGGTGTCGAGGGTGCAGCTATAGCAACTAACATCGGAAGGGGGATAGGTGTTGTTATTCAGTTAGTCGCATTATTCGGAACAACTTCTGTAATCAGGGTTACTGTCCAAAACCTGAAGATAAAATGGGATATTATTAGAAATATCGTCAAAATATCACTTGGAGGTATTGGGCAGTATATGATAGGAACATTGAGCTGGCTGTTTCTCGTAAGAATAAGTGCAGTTTTTGGAAGTGAGGTTTTGGCTGGTTATGCCATTGCTTTTAGAATTATCATGTTTACCATACTGCCGTCATGGGGACTTAGCAATGCCGCAGCCACTTTGGTAGGACAGAATTTAGGGGCGGGATTTCCTGACAGGGCAGAGCAATCTGTTTGGAAATCAGCTTTCTACAATATGATCTTCTTGCTGATAATATCACTCATTTTTGGTATTTGGGCAGAGTGGTTTGTAAGGCTTTTTGCCAGTGAACCAGAAGTGGTTAAATATGGTGCTTTAGCATTAAGGGTAATTTGCTGTGGTTATATATTCTTTGCCTATGGCATGGTTATAGGCCAGTCATTTAACGGTGCCGGGGATACTAAAACCCCTACAGTGATTAATTTTTTCTGCTTTTGGATGTTTGAAGTACCCTTAGCATGGGTGTTATCCAGAACTTTTGAACTAGGTCCATTGGGCATTTTTCTGGCGATTGCTGTTGCATCATCTCTATTTGCTGTAGTGAGCATAGTAATCTTCCGCAAGGGCAAATGGAAAACAGTTACTGTTTAATTTAAAATAGAATTATTGCTCCTCAATCCACTGTCGGAAATGAGGAGCATTTTCTTTGCTTACTACTACCTCTTCTTTAGTAGTTGGCTCCAGTGTCAGCTGCAATTTTCCATTGTCGGGTTTAAAACTTTTAATGGCTTCGATATGGGCAATGTATTTTCTGTTGATTCTAAAAAATTGTTGATCAAGCAGCTCCTGTAATTCACTAATGTTCTTGTCAATGATGTATTTTTCACCATTCCGGTCTTTCAAAAAAACGATTTTGTGCTCGGTAAAAAAGTAAGCAATCTGGTTAGTAGAAACAGATACATATTCTATTCCTTTTTTAACCAGAAATCTAGACTTTGAAGGTTTGCCCTGATCAAAAAGGGCGTTAAACTTATGCTGGATAAAGTGGGTTTCCAGCTTTTTAACCTTGTCTAACGCCAGCTTTAATCTATCTTCTGCTATTGGTTTTAAAAGGTAATCTATGGAGTTTAACTCAAGCGCCTTAATGATATAGTCATCATAAGCAGTTGTGAAGATTACGGGAAATTGAACATCAATAGCTTTAAAGATTTCGAAAGAAACATCATCTGCCAATTGGATATCTACAAAAGCAAGTTGTGGGTGTGTGTTTGATCTTAAATAGTCAATGGTTTCCTCAACTCCCTCCAGAACAGACTCAATTTTTATTGATGAATCAATAGATAATAACATTTGAGCAAGCTTAGCTGCTGCTGTCTTTTCATCTTCTATTATTATTACCCTCATACTCATCCGTTAAGTTCTAGCATAGGAAGTTGAATACAAAATGTGTTTTGGTCCACGCTGGTTTTAATACCTTCTCCAACAATTATTTTAAAACGCTCTTCAAGATTCTTAAGTCCTATTTTAGATGAGTGTTGTAAAGATTTTTTCTTCCTCACCTGGTTTGAAATATTGAGCCAGTGATCATTTTTATTAATGTTGACTTGCATGGGGTATCGCGATGAAATTTCATTGTGCTTAACCACATTTTCGAGCGCCATAAATATTGAGATGGGCGGTATGAGATAATTGGAACTGATTTGTGCATCGATGTCAAATTCAACTTTTAGGTCATTGCCATAACGTAGCTGCAACAGTTCCATATATTTGTTTAAGAAAATAAGCTCGTCTTCCAGTAGTACAAGGCGTTCATCTTTATTACTTAAAATATAGCGGTAAACCTCCGCCAGACTGGAGGTAAAGTTCTTTGCCTTCGTAGGATTTTCATCAATGAGATAGGAAAGGCTATTTAAAGAGTTAAACATAAAGTGCGGATCAATCTGATTCTTCAATGCCTCAAGCTGAGCTTTTACTCTTGATTTCTCCAACCGCTCCGTTGCTATTATATCTGTCTCGCGTTGCTTTATCAGAAAGATAGTTTCATAGACATGTGTGATGAAAATAACACAGATTACACATACCACAGCGGTTATTTGTATTACACTCCAATTGATTGGCGCTCCTATAAATGAATACCAGGCATAGAGCATAGTTACTACTAACGGGGCAGTATAAAATACATTGGCACCAAGTAGTAATACAATTTTCTGAGCCGGGTTGATAAACCAATTGTATTTGCTTTCCAGTTTGAAAAGGATCCAACGATTGCCTTGCCAGATAAGAAATGATATAAGCATAAAGTAAGCATATGCACCCAACAGAAATAATGCAGATCGATTTGCATTAGAGACAAGCCCTGTTGCATTTGGAATAATGAAGCCAAAAAACTGGACGCCTATAATTCGCACCAGTTTATCATTGATTTTAATTTGCTGGCTCATCTTGTTAAGTCAAATATTTTTCCGGTTAAGTTGCTAATTCAGTCGGTTCGGTACTTATTTTCATTTTTGTATTAATAAAAATACTAAATTCAGATGGTTGAATGTCAAATATTACCCATTCAACTTAAATGAAACGATCATGACAAGAGTTGTATTTTTTGAGATAGATACCATAAACCCTGAGACTACCGTGAATTTTTTCAAGGGAGTATTCGACTGGAAATTCTCTCAATATAATAAGCAAAACTATTGGCTCATGAGAACAG
>NZ_SMLV01000377.1:0-1037 GCF_009711525.1 Fulvivirga lutimaris | reverse complement strand
GGGGCGGTGCGAAAGAATGATCAAAATGAGATAACGAATATCATTGAAGTTGACTCTTTGACAACGACAGTAAAGAAAATTGAGCAAAATGGAGGTCGAATTTTAGAAATAAAGGAAGCTGCTGACCTTGGTAAAATGGTCTTTTTTGAAGCACCTGAGAACATAAAAATGGCAGCTATTGAATTTTATAAATCATACTAATATGAAAAAGCTCCTACTAACCTTATTATTAACATCTGCAGCATTACTATCCAATGCGCAAGACGAGCAAGGCAACCCACCAAATGAAATCGTCAAGTATTATTTTATTGAGCTTATCACTAATCCTGATAAGCCGGATCTTCCGAAAATGCAAGTTGACAGCATACAGCGGGAGCACATGAAAAACATCAATCAGATGGTAGTAGATAATCAGCTTATGCTGGCGGGGCCATTTGAAAATGGAGGGGGCATCTTCATTGTGAATGTAAAAACGATTGAAGAGGCCGAAGCATTGGTTTCACGTGACCCTGCAGTAAAATCTGGCAGACTCCTAACTGAGGTACGTCCATGGTATACTACTAAAGGAGCCTTTGGCATTGAATTTAAAAAAGACAACTAACCAACTTTATTACCTATGAAACAATTAAAGATAAATCATGCCGCTGTTTGGGTCTCAATCATTGTGGCACAGTTCGTCCGTCCTTTGTGGTATGATTATATTTTTTTTGGCATCCGCTGGATGGAGCTGAATGAATTTGTAGAAGAAGATTTTACAAGCTTCAGTCTGCCAATTGGCCTTGTAGTAGCACTTGTCTCAGGGGTAGCTGGGGCATATGGTCTTGCCTGGCTTTATAACAAACTTAATGTCAGTTCTGCTGTAGAGGGTATGAAATATGCCTTCATAATTTGGCTGTGCTTCAGGTTTCTGGAAGTTACAACTCAAAACTATTTTTCATTAAGACCATTTGAATTGACCATTCTTGATGAAACTGCAGTGCTTATGCAATATCAAATCTTCGGTGCTATTCTTGGCGGTTGGAAAAAATATAAAAGTG
>NZ_SMLV01000059.1 GCF_009711525.1 Fulvivirga lutimaris | reverse complement strand
ATGTTACAAAATAACTTACATTAATCCGTACCATGACCAAAAAGATTGTTGACAACATAAAATTTATTCTCTACAACCTTATAGTTGTACTCATTCTACTATGTTTTTCAGAGCTTTTAATAAAGCATCTATTAAATAACCCTGCAAAAATACCAAAATCATTTGTAACCTCCTTTAGAAATTTCTATCGAGAGAACGATAGATCTACCATACAAGTTGTACCTGAATGTGGTAAATATGATTCTAATTTGTTTTATACCTTACGTCCCGGCACTTGTCAGTTTAAAAATAGAGAGTTCAATAATCAATTTAACGTTAATGAAATTGGAGTACGTGACGATATGCAATCACTTGAATTTCCAGAAATCATTACTACTGGAGACTCCTTTACCATGGGATGGGGTGTTGATAATGAAGAGGCATTTCCATCTCAATTAGAGAAACAGACAGGAAGAGTTTTATTAAACTCTGCAGTAAGTTCATACGGTACTGTAAGAGAAATGATGATACTAAATAGAGTTAAGCTAGATAGTGTCAAAACTCTTATCATCCAGTATCACCCTAACGATTACGAGGAAAATAAAAAATATTATGACAATAATAACTCTTTACCCATCTCTCCGGAGGAGGTATATCAAAGTACCGTTAATCAGGTTGCAAGTAATAAGAAGTATTATTTTGGTAAATACACCTCCCAAATCTTAAAGCAATATATAAAGGATAAGGTCAAGCCTGAAGATAATTACCTGGACAATAGAGAAAAAGAATGTGAACTCTTTCTTAATTCTTTGATTAGCAGTAATTTGCAATTTGATCGAATAAACGTTGTCATATTTGAGCTTAATAACTTCAATGAAGAATCAAATTTTATCCCCAATCTTAGAAACGAGATTAAGAAAAATAGGTACCCTGATTATGTCAAAAATTTCAAAATACTTGA
>NZ_SMLV01000099.1 GCF_009711525.1 Fulvivirga lutimaris | reverse complement strand
AAGGACCTACTATTTAATTCGGTGATGATCGGCACCCTGGGACTTCTCCTATGGATTATGGTTATGGGTTTAACCAACGGTTTATCAGGCGAAACAAAATATGTGGCACTCTTCTTCACCTTATGTCTGACAGGACTACTGCTTTGGGTTTACTTTGGCACCAACTATAGTATTACACAGCATGCTTTGAGTTACAGAAGTGGGCCCATTCGTGGGAAAATTGAGATCGAAAAAATAAAGGAGATCATTAAAGGAAAAACCCTCTGGGTGGGCATGAAGCCTGCAACCTCCACAAACGGGCTTATCATTAAATACGGTAAGTATGATGAGATTTACATCAGCCCTAAAACCAATGAGCTCTTCATTCAAAAATTATTAGAGCTTAAAAGCGATATAAAGGTAACGGAATAGCTACTGCTCTGCCGCTCTACGGAATTTGCAATTCAGAAGCACTATCGTAGAATTTGCAATCCGTTTAAGAAAGCTGCTCTGCATCTCCATTGATAATCACCCTAGAATTATCTTAATAATGTGATAATTAATGATATTTTATGGCTATTTTAACACCACTTGAAAACGTGTATAAACACTTACAAATGTTTACAACTAACAAGGTGTTGATATCCTGTTTTTAACAAAAGCTAATGGCATATTTTATATGAAACAAGTAATAGTGTTTTTCGTCATCCTCTGTTCAGTTATCGGTTGTGATGATAAAAATGATATTAAACCAAAAAAAGTATTTGAAGGAAGTGTAAACTTTATGACACAGGAGGAAATAGACGATTTTGTTATCAACAATTACACACATGTGACCGGGAATATCAAGGTAGGAGACTATTTTCAAAGAAATACTTCCATAACAGATCTAAGTGGGCTAAACTTTTTAGTTTCAGTAGGTGAAAACTTGGTTATAGCTAATAATGATGCATTAACAAACTTACAAGGTTTAGAAAATCTCTCTTCAGTTAGTAGGTATTTCGACATAGTTGGAAATACTAATCTTGCAAATATTAACAGCCTCAGTAATTTAACAGAAGTAGGAGGCATTTTACTTATTTCTTTCAATGACGCACTTATTAATCTTAATGGATTAAATAATCTAAGGGTTATTGGTAGTGATTTAGTTGTTTCAGCTAACAGCTCACTGACAACCCTTGAAGCTTTGAGCAATATTTCGACAGTAGGCAGAAAATTGACCATTCAAGGCAATCAAGCACTTCACAGCCTAAGTGGTTTAAACAATGTACGTTCAGTTGGTGCAGGATTGAGTATCCTGGGTAATTCTTCACTAACCAATTATTGTGACCTGCGACCATTATTAAATTCAAATGGTTTAATTGGGCCATTTGAAGTAAGCTTCAACTCCTATAACCCAACCCAACAAAGTATAAAAGATGGGAATTGTAGTCAATAGAATTAGAACAAAATAGTGCAGCAAAGCATATTCTAAATTGATTTTGCTGTTATCCCCTGCGGGTGCGAGCCTTTGGCTCGTATCAAACTTTAATCTATAATATGTTAAATTAAAAGTCCAGGCTAAAAGCTCGGACTAGCCTAGGCTGTCTCAATCGTTTTGAAAGGGAGTCACCCTATACTCAATCAGAGTCACCTGAAAGGGACTCTGATAATTAAAAGTCAATGAAA
>NZ_SMLV01000209.1 GCF_009711525.1 Fulvivirga lutimaris | reverse complement strand
GAAATGAACCTAATGGGAAAATCCTTGAAATATTATATTTCAGCCGTCTGTATTTTTTTGCTTTCTATTCCATTATCTGCTCAAAACTTTGATCGGATAGATAGTATTCAGACGCAAATTCGACAGATAGATTTTAATGATACTTCCAGAATTGATTTGTATAATCAGTTGGGGTGGGAATATCGTAAGTCTCATCCAGACAGTACTATACTGTATGCTGAGAGGGCTATTGCTCTTGTGAAACGTTACAATTTAACAAGTGGAACGGCTCAGTCATTAAATTATATTGGAATAGGCTACCACTACAAAGGCAATAATTTAAAGTCCTTTGAATATTACAATTTGGCCCTTGAGGAGGCTGAGATTCATAATGACTCTTCGCAATATGCTCATGCATTAAACAGCTTAGGTAGACTTTACCTAAATCAAGGTGATTTTTTAAAATCATATGATACCTATTTTAAAGCTCTAGAGATATTTCAAAACATAGGCGATGCAGAAGGAATAGGATACTGCTATAAAAGCTTGGCAGAGCTTTATCAAACTCAAAAGAATTTTGAGAAAGCACTTGAAATGAGTAAGCAAGCGCTTACTATTAGAGAAAAATCTAATAATGTAAGAGGCCAAATATCTGCTCTCGTTGAAATAGCAGGCATTTATGAGAAGATGGAAAACTTCGATAAGGCTTTAGATCATTATCTTCAAGCCAAGGTTAAAGCGGAATCCATTAATGATAAAGTAAGCATTTCCAGCATCGACCTAGGTATTTCGCAACTTTATTATAGTCAGGAAAAATACGATGAGGCACTCATTTTTGGTCTAAAGGCTGATAAGGGGGCACAAATCACCTCTAATTTCGATTTGATAAGTCAGGTTGAACTTCAGCTTGGAAAGATATTTTTTGAACAAAGAGCGTATGATAAGTCCAGAGCTTATCTGAAGAAAGTCATTAAAAACACTCAAGCATCGAAGAATTTAGCTTTAGAACGTGATGCCTACTATTACCTTTCTGAAATTGCTGCCCAACTGAGTGAAGTCGCTGAGAGCTATAACTATTTTTTAAAATACACAGAGTTAGATCACGCCCTCGATAATGCTGAAGTAGCCAGAACTATTGAGAGGCTGGAGGCCAGGTTTGAAATTGAAAAGAAGAATCAGGAAAACATATTACTAACCGCCCAACAAGCCCGAGATGAGGCAATTATAGAGCGCCAACAAACCCAGAATATCGCTTTAATAGTTATTGTGCTAGTTGTGACCTCTTTGATGGTGACATTATATATAATGAGCAGAAAGAGAAGGGCTGATAACAGGAAGCTTAAGGAGAAGAACGAGGAAATAGCTGCTCAGAGAGAAGAGATTTCAAGACAGAATGTTCACATCAATTCACAAAATGAGAAGCTTCAGAAGAGGAATGATGATTTGGCCCAGCTCAATCAGGAGAAGGATATTTTAATGAATATAGTTGCTCATGACCTAAAATCGCCTTTTAATAGAATAAGGGGTATTGCGGAATTGTTAAAACTTTCGGGTCTTAATGAAGAGCAAAGCAATTACAATAATCTACTTCAGGAAATATCTGTAAGTGGTATTAACCTTATCAGAGATTTGTTGGACGTCAATTCATTTGAGGATGATAGTCGTAAAAAAGATATATCAAAAGTTGATGCTTGTGATCTGATACTTGAGAAGGCTAAGTATTTCTATGCAGATGCAAAATCTAAAAATATAGAGGTGGTTACTGAAGTGAGCGATGCGCATGCATATTTGTTTACTGATCAGGTATACCTTTCAAGGATACTGGATAATCTTGTTTCAAATGCTATTAAATTCTCAAATCCAGATTCTAAAGTAGTGTTAGGGGCGGTTAAGTCTGATGGGAAAATTCAAATTTATATTGAAGACTCAGGACAAGGTTTTAGAGATGAGGACAAGAAAAATTTGTATAAGAAATTCACCAAACTAAGCGCTCAGCCAACTGCTGGTGAAAGTTCTAATGGATTAGGTTTAGCAATCGTAAAAACACTTGTAGATAGACTTGGTGGTGAAATTATACTGGAGACAGAACCTAGAAGAGGGAGTAAGTTCATATTAAATTTTCCTATAGGAAGTGAAGTTGGGAAAACGGAAGATGTCACTGCTTAGAAAATATTGGTAATCAAAAGGCCTTACAAATCGTAAGGCCTTTTGATTTAGGCAAGCGCAGATTTAATATCTTCAAGAAGATCATCTATATCTTCGATACCCACACTAAGCCGTATTAACGAATCAAGTATGCCGATCTTTTGTCTTTCTTCATAAGGTATGCTGGCGTGTGTCATTGTTGCGGAGTGATTAACCAAAGATTCAACACCTCCCAGAGATTCTGCAATGGAGAAGAGTTTAAAACTTTCCATAACCTTAAAAGCTTCTTCTTTGCTATTTCCTTTTAATGTAAATGAAATCATGCCTCCAAAGTCCTTCATTTGAGCTTTTGCTATGTTATGGTTAGGATGCGACTCAAACCCAGGCCAATACACTTTTTCTACTTTAGGATGATCTTTTAAGAAATTGGCGATCACTCTTCCATTCTCACAATGTCTTTGAACCCTTAGGTGTAGCGTTTTTATTCCTCTTAGAACAAGAAAGCAATCTTGCGGACCTGGAGTTGCTCCACTACTGTTTTGAATAAACGCCAAGTCAGCAGCCAGCTGATCATCATTTGCAACAAGAGCACCCATTACAACATCAGAGTGACCTCCCAGATACTTGGTCACTGAATGCATTACAATATCAGCGCCTAAGTCGATAGGCAGCTGTAAATATGGTGTTGCGAAGGTATTATCCACAGCAAGCATCAAATCGTGCTTTTTGGCAATTTTTGATGCACCTGCAAGATCAATGATATTCATCATCGGATTAGTTGGGGTTTCAAGCCATAGAAGTTTAGTATTATCAGTAACATACTTCTCGATGTTGGAAACATCTTTCATGTCAATGAAATGGAATTTCAAACCAAATTTGGCATATACTTTAGTGAACAATCGGTATGTTCCACCATACAAATCATTGGCAGCAATAACTTCATTACCCGGGCTTAATAATTTTAAAACAGCATCAATTGCTGCTAGACCGGATGAGAAACATAGACCATGTTTTCCATTTTCGAGGGCTGCAATACTTTGTTGTAAAGCATGTCTGGTAGGGTTTTTAGTTCTCGAATACTCAAAACCTTTATGATCTCCAGGTGATGGCTGAACATATGTTGAGGTTTGAAATATCGGAGTCATAATTGCCCCTGTTGATGGATCCGGTTCTACACCGGCATGTATTGCCTTAGTGCCAAATTTCATAGGTAAAAAATCTTTAAATATGGTGGGTTATAAACGGGCTGAAAAGCTGATGGCGTTCAATATCCAGCAGAATTTAATTAAATCACGACCAGTAGGTCTTGATGTTTTCTTTCCAGTTGTCTTTGTCTTTGAGATAGAGTAAGGTATTTATCAACATCTTATTTTCTGCAGATGTTTTTCCTGATTTCTCAATGGCATTTTGAATAATCTTATACAAATCTTCACTTGATGCCTTACTAGCTAAAAAGTCAATAACAGAATTGTCATCAATGGCTATTGGTTGTGGTGCTGGTTGCTCGGTAATGGGCTTTCTAGCTTCAGGTTGAGCTTCTTTTTTTACAGTTTCTGGTTGTACAAAACTCTTGGCTTCTTGTTTTAAAAAAGCATCAAGATCTTTGAGTGTGTTCTTTTTCTTAGCCATGATTCAATTCTTTAATGATCTCTTGAGCAATTTTCAAGTATTCTTTTTCAGCCATTATTGTGCTGAAATTGACAAAAAGGTTCTTCTGAGGTACAGTTACTTCTAGAATATGTGCATCCAGATTATCCAAGGCGTCCATTATAGTTTTTGATCCTGTAAGGCTGTGTATCCTGTTCGGCAGCACCATTATCTTTAGTTCTGATTTTAACTCACGTGCTGGTGATAAATCTTCAATGGTTTGGTAGGTTACTAGCAGGTCATTTTGTGTCAAACTGGTAGGTACAATTACTCCATCGCTTTGAAGGCAAAGTTTCTTAATGCCTTCATCAGTAGTTTTGCCAGCACTATCCACAATTATGAAGTCGTAGGATTTTGATGTCCTTAATTCAGCAAGGTCATCAGCTATTTTAGCATCTTCAGAACCCAGAATTTCAAATAAAGAATTTTCCTTTGCTCCTGATTTAAATACCTCAAGTTTTCTTAATGTGTTGAGCGTATAGTTTGTATCAGTTTCTATAAGTGCCACCTTGTGACCAAGGCTGTGAAGCATAGTAGCCAGATTGATAGCGTTTGTTGTTTTGCCTGTGCCACCTTTTCGGCTAATGAATGAAATAATTTTTGTCATAGTATAATTGTACTTGACTAAAATTATAAAAATAGGGCGACTAAAACTAAAATCTTTTTACTTTGAAACTAAAGCTAATAAAATGAAGAAAGTCTATTATTTATCAACCTGTGATACCTGCAAAAGAATTATGAAGGAAGTAGGATTGGATGGTTTCGAAAAGCAGGATATAAAAACTGAGAAGATTACTAATGAGCAAATAGAGGCCATGCACGCTCTGGCAGGAAGTTATGAGGCCTTGTTCAGTAAGGTGGCGAGAAAGTACAAGGAATTAGGCCTGAAGGAGCGTAATCTTAGTGAAGACGAAATAAAAAATTTTATACTGGATGAATACACTTTTCTGAAACGACCAGTTTTTATTATTGATAATGAGATATTTATAGGGAACAGTAAGAAGACTGTGGAGGCTGTTAAAGCGAAAGTATCCTAATTACAAATCCAACCATTTCTGGGCATGGTGTGTCTTTAAGGAAAGCGCATCATTATGAAATACATTAATATACTTGTTGTCAGTTTGACCTTGGTATCATGTTCTGATGATAACGTTGGTAATCTGTGTGGAGATTATCTATCTCTAAAACTGAATCAGTCTAAAACTGTTGCTATTGGAGAAAATGTGGAGGCCAGTTTTCTGGTAGTTAGGGTAGAGGACAATAGATGTCCTGAGGATGTGGTCTGCATTAGAGCAGGAGAAGTTTTCGTTGATCTGAAGGTCAATAACAGTGAGGTACTAAACTTTTGTCTGGGCGATTGTATCGAGCGGAATAAAGGCTATTTGCAAGCCGATACCATAGCTACAGAGGTTAATAATCAGGATTTTAAGCTCGTTTTACGTGCTGTTAATTCATACCCTTCTTCAAAAGATATAATGCCGCAAACGGCATGTTTTGAGGTATTGTTAATGGAGTAGGTCTTTTGACCTGCTCCTTTACTTTTCATTTTTAAATTAACTTTGGCCTTTTCTAAAGCCATAAGTATTTTGGCCTATAAAGTCCTTGGGAAATTTATCATCGCCTTTGAAGCCAAGTTCAATTTTCCCACTGTCTTCAGGAATGTAATTGGTTTTGAAAATGTAATCCCAGAGACTCATACTTATGCCGTAGTTTACGCCATATCTACCTTCTGGTAAAACATATGCATGATGATAAAGGTGCATAACTGGGTTATTAAAAATATACTTTAAAGGTCCCCAGGTAATTTTAATATTTGCATGATTCAAATGACCGATGGTTATGGCAATAAAATGAACAATATAAGCCTGCTCTGGCTCAAAGCCTCCAAGTATCAT
>NZ_SMLV01000071.1 GCF_009711525.1 Fulvivirga lutimaris | reverse complement strand
GATTTTGTCAATTTCGCCAAATGGGAGGTTTAATTTTGTAAAGCATGAGATTTTTTCAATACATATTTATTATTCTTGGATTATCATCAACTTCGATGATTTATGCTCAATTGAATATAAATGCTTCAGTAACACAAAATGCTACATGCTATGATTTTGGTGATGGAGAGATAACATTGAATATTACATCAGGTACAGCACCTTTTACGATTGAATTTTTTCTGTATGATGGAGCTGAAGTGCCAATTGCTACAATTAATGCTACATCTGACTTATCAATAGTTCTAAACGATAATATTGTTGTCTCTACAGGAAGTGTAAATTATACTTCTCCGTTTCCCGGCTTTGGGATAAAGGCGAATCAAAATATTGAAGATGCAGGCTTATTAGGTTCTAACGAGTATCGGGTTAGGGTGATATCAAGTGATGGAGGATTTAATAACAAAAGTGTTACCGGCTTAATTGTAACCGAACCAAATCAAATCACACTTGATGCTGCTCCTTCAATTTCTGATAACACAACCTGTCAAGTTGGACTAACTAATGGATCAATTGATATAACTTTTTCAGGAGGCACGGGTCCATTTTCTTTTGATTGGTCTGGCCCTAATGGCTTTACTGCTATAACTGAAGATATATCTGGTCTCGCTGGCGGAGACTATTCTGTTACTATCACAGATGATTTTACGACAGGTTGTTCAGAGACATTTGGTCCTTTTACAATAAATGATCCATCTCCCAATGATTATTCGATTCAGTCCTCTGGATCAAGAGATGTGTGCGATGGAGATGGAACAGACATAGTTTTACTTGGTAGTGATTTGGCAGTAGCCCCAGAACCTGATGTTATATATACAATTTGGATTGATAATGGTACCAACAATCCTGTTGCTTGTGCAGATTGTGTTGAGACTGGAACTGGTGGAAATTTGACTTTTTCATTGACTTCAAGTGATATATCAGATGGTGATATCATTACTATTGTTGCAGAACAGGGGGATTGTGCTGATAGGATTATGACGGGGAGTGTTGTGATTGATATTACACCGCTACCATCAGGAACGATAAGTG
>NZ_SMLV01000095.1 GCF_009711525.1 Fulvivirga lutimaris | reverse complement strand
AAAAATATAAATGGTAGGTTTTTCAGAAGCTCCAATATCCTTTAATGTTTCCCTAACTACTTCTATATGATCTTCATAAGCGGGATGAGCTACATCAACAACATGCAACAAAACATCTGCTTCTTTAACCTCCGCTAATGTTGATTTAAAAGACTCAATCAAATGATGAGGTAATTTTCTGATAAACCCTACCGTATCAGAGAGCAAAAAGGGAATCATATTGAAAACCACTTTTCTTACTGTCGCATCAACTGTCGCAAAAAGCTTGTTCTCCGCTTTTACATTACTTTTTGATAGTAATGTCATAAGAGTCGACTTACCAGCATTAGTATATCCAACCAAAGCTACGCGCACAACACTACCTCTTGACTTTCGCTGAACCTCATTTTGCTTTTCTATTTTCTCAAGCTTGCCTTTAAGTACAGAAATCTGATTTCTAATGTTCCTTTTGTCAGTCTCAATCTCCTTTTCTCCAGCACCTCCGCGAGTTCCAGTACCACCTCTTTGTCGCTCAAGGTGAGTCCACATTCTGGTAAGTCTTGGAAGCAAGTATTGGTTTCTAGCCAACTCAACCTGAGTTTTTGCCTGTGCCGTTTGAGCTCTTAGAAGGAAAATGTCAAGAATTAATAAACTCCTATCATAAATCTTGACTTTCAAATCTTTTTCAAGATTTCTTAATTGAGATGGTGTAAGGTCGTCATCAAAAATTACAGCTTTAATTTCTTGATCAATAATGAAAGCTTTAATTTCCTCAAGCTTTCCCTTGCCTACAAAAGATCGAATGTCTGGTTTATCCAGCTTCTGTTTAAAAATCTTAACTGTCTTAATGCCAGCGGTTTTTGCCAAAAATTCAAGTTCTGCAAGATGCTCGTCTACAACGTTCTCATTGACTTGCTTTTCACTGACTGCAACTAATATTGCTTTTTCCTTTTTTTCTTTAGTTTTATGGGTATTCTTCATAAAATGCAATGCATTCAATATAATTTACATGTAATATTTAACCTCTACTTAATACTAGACAGGTTACTTTTCCATAGATTTGTCAATTAAGCAAAAGTTGGTAGAGGTTAATTACGCATTGCAAAGATGTTCGAAGTTATCCACAATCCATCTTAAATAATTTAAAACATTAGAGTTGGCCTGTATGAAGATTGCAATAGTTTTAAATACCTCATGGAACGTATATAATTTCCGCATGGGGTTAATAAAAGCCTTGCAAGAAGAAAATCACCACGTGGTTGTAATTGCCCCAAGAGATGAGTATTCTGATAAGATTATTGCTCAAGGATGTGAATTCCATGAACTAACCATGGATAGTCGTGGTGCTAATGCACTTAAAGACCTTGGATTAATATTCGAATTAATTAAAATTTATAAGCGCGTAAAACCTGACGTAGCTCTGCATTATACAATCAAACCAAATATATATGGTTCAGTTGCATGCAGATATTTAAATATACCTGCGGTAAATAATGTCTGC
>NZ_SMLV01000006.1 GCF_009711525.1 Fulvivirga lutimaris | reverse complement strand
AGCATCATAAACTTCCTGTGCCAGTTTTACACCTGCTGCATCATATATGTATTTGATGTATTGTCCATCTGTTTTAGTTACTCGCTCTGGCAGGTTCAGATAATTGTATTCTATGGAGGCGATGCCCTTGTTTTGATCCTTGATCATGTTACCATTCTTATCATAGGTATAATCAGGGTCAGCTGTGGTGCCTGCATGGCCATTGATAAAGCCTGTGCTT
>NZ_SMLV01000108.1 GCF_009711525.1 Fulvivirga lutimaris | reverse complement strand
CCTGATAATTCGGATCATTGATCGTAGCAATTATATCATAGGTGCCTGCGTTTGTTGGAGGTGTTGACGATAGATCATATGTCACATCAATTCCTGCTACTGTCTCACTCGCCACCGCTGTTATTGGCTTTGGACTGCCATCATAAACCTGTGTCGTATTGCTGATCGTTATAGTTGCTGTGGCCTTATTAATGATCAAACTTTCTGAGCCATTAACACCCTGATAATTCGGATCATTGATCGTAGCCACTATCGCATAGGTGCCTGCATCTGTTGGAGGTGTTGACGATAGATCATATGTCACATCAATTCCTGCTACTGTCTCACTCGCCACCGCTGTTATTGGCTTTGGACTGCCATCATAAACCTGTGTCGTATTGCTGATCGTTATTGTTGCTGTGGCCTTATCTATAGTAAGGTCAAATGATTGAAGTACAGACTCACCATTGGCTGTAGCAGTAATTTCAAAAGTAAAATCCCCTGTTTCTGTTGGTGTACCTGATAACGTGCCAGTGCCAGTACCATTTCCGTTATCCAGAAAAGACATTCCAGCCGGCAACACACCTGAAGTTAATGCCAGAGATATTGGATCTAAATCCAAATCTTCAACATTTATATCTACATAGTATGCACTTTTATACTCGCCATTAGGTACTGTTGTGGTAGTAAAGCTTGGTGGAACAAACCCAAAAACAGGATTGACCAGCAGCAATGCAGTAAGAATAATAAAAAAAGCCCTCACAATTATTTTTTAATTATAGACAACCAACAACTACAAATGTAAGATTTACATAAAATATCAACTTGCAAATCTAATATTTTATATGTTAAAATTCATTTTTTTAAATATCCTTCTAATTTTGACATAGCTTTGAAACTATGACTGAAATCTTCTTTTGGATAGGTGTTTCCATCGTCCTGTATACGTATTTAGGGTATCCGGTAATCCTTTTTTTACTAATAAAATTAAAAAGACTCAAAGGCAGGACTGTGCCACCTAGACCTAAGGAAGATCAATTACATGCTTTAACCCTAGTCATACCTTGCTATAATGAAGAAGATTATATTGAAGAAAAAATAAAAAATTGTCTCCAGCTTGATTATCCGACTAACAAGCTAACTATACTATTCGTAACCGATGGATCGGATGATAACACTAATGAAATCATCAAGAAACATTCTGAAGTAGAATTATCATACAGTCCTGAAAGAAGAGGTAAGAATGCAGCAGTAAATAGAGTGATTAAAACCATAAAAACACCTATAGTAGTATTTTGTGACGCGAACACTATGCTAAACAAAGCTGCTCTTTATAACATAGCCCGACATTATCAAGACCCAAAGGTAGGAGGTGTTGCAGGAGAAAAGCGGGTTGAATCAACAGATGAAAGCGCGGCTGGTACTGAAGGTGCATACTGGAAATATGAAAGTAAACTGAAAGCATGGGATTCAGAGCTCAATACTGTAGTTGGAGCTGCTGGAGAGCTATTTTCAATTAGAACCGACCTATATGAAGAAGTGCCAAAAAATGTAATTATCGAAGATTTTAGACTCTCAATGAACATTGCAAAAAATGGATTAAAGGTAGTTTATGAACCAGAGGCCTACGCGGTTGAGACGGCTTCAGCATCTATTGAAGAGGAATATAAGCGTAAAGTAAGAATCTCTGCAGGAGGTTTGAGAGAGGTAGCCTATTTTATGCCATTGCTTAACTTTTTCAAATATGGGATGCTTAGCTTTCAATACATATCTCATAGAATGTTCAGATGGACATTTGCTCCACTATCGTTGATTGTAGTGTTAGTAACGAATTTTTTGCTGGCACTTAATGGCAATATTTTCTATCTAGCTATACTTGCTGCTC
>NZ_SMLV01000100.1 GCF_009711525.1 Fulvivirga lutimaris | reverse complement strand
TTTATCTAGGCAACCATTAAGAAAGACCTTTTTGGCTTTTAAACTACCTTTTGGCCTCAGCTTATAGTATTCAAATATTTGGATTTGAAAGTATAACTCTGAGAATAATCTTGGTTTGATTTTCTTAAAGAAATTAATCTCGTCATCAGGGCTTAGGAATTTATGATTAAGATAATGACCTCTTAATTCCAGAGTTAATCTTTGACATAATTTGATCTTTTCGGAGCAGCGATCTAATCTAGAATCATGATTCTGCTCAATTTCAATAAGCTTACTTTCGAGCTCATTGAGCAATTTTAAACACGGATTTTCCAACTAATAAACTTTTGCGGTGAACAAAGTGGCGCAAATTAAATCAAATAAAATATTACTATATTGGAATGTAAGAAATCAGTTATCAATTTATATAATTTGATTATTCATTTTGTTAAATGTAATCTAACCAACTGCAATTAATTATGATTTTCAGAATAAGCCATGTAACAATAGTTCTTCTTTTATTTAGTTTATCAGTGCTGGGGCAATCAATGAAAGCACATTTCATTGACATAGATCAGGCTGATGCAACGCTTTTGGAATTTGAGTGTGGTGTTGTAATGATTGATGCAGGATCTCAAGTTTTTACGAATAGTAAAAAGAGCACTGAAAAATTGATCAATTATCTTGATGCATTTTTTGAGAGACGCACGGATTTAAACAAGACTATAAATACGATTTTGATTACTCATAATCATTACGACCACAATGAGTCATTAAATGAGATAAGTGATAAATACAAGGTTTTGAATGTTGTTAGTACTGAAAATTATAATACAAATGATGTACAATATCTAATAAATAACGAAGAGGGAGTTGAACATAGATATTTAACTTATTCGGATGCCTTAAGTAAGAAGCCCAATGGCATGTATTATAAACAAATTGACCCATTTGATTGCGATGACAATGGACCTGTAATAAAGGTTTTTACAGGGATGGTTGAAATTGATGAACCTGTAGAAGTAAATGGACATAAGTTTTACAAAAGTCATTTTAGTAACCCTAATAATCACAGCCTTGTAATTAAGGTTGTATATGGAGAGTCTTCATTTCTGTTTACAGGTGATTTGGAAGATGAGGGAATTGAATATCTGCTTGCAAACTATTATGGAAATGAAGAAATCTTTGAAGCTGATGTTTACCAGGTTGGTCATCATGGATCGAGCAATGCAACTACCTCTGAGTTGCTGAAAGTAATTAAACCTAAGTATGCTGTTATAAGTGCTGGATTCTCAGGAGATCGAGGTAAGGGCACAGGTTGGGATCATGGCCATCCCAATAAAGGAGTTGTTAAAATGCTAAATGAATGGGATACCATGATCAAAAGTGAGATGGGAAAAAAAGTGCTTGTATTTGATGGCCAAGAAACGGAGCCAATAGAATTCGAAGTTGTTAGCAACTTATATTGTACCTGCTGGGAGAATAATGTTATTCTTAAAGCAGATGTGGAGGGGAATATTGAAGTTGGGAATTGGCCTTGATTCTTATTGCAGATGAAATCAAATTAGATTAAAGGCTTTCAATTTATTCGGTTACCTATTCGGTTACCTATACATAATTGATTATGATAACTAATTGATTAATAATGATTTAAAATGGTGGTACAAGTTCCTCCTCCTCTGCAAGCAAAACC
>NZ_SMLV01000183.1:3356-4397 GCF_009711525.1 Fulvivirga lutimaris | reverse complement strand
GTGTACAAGAGGGAGATACTATTGATTACCAATTTCAGGTCATTAATAAGGATACGCTAAGTTTTCAGTACAATATCATAGCACCTGAAAAAGTACAACTTTCGTTCGACTCATTGGGTAACTTTCTATGGGTACCTGACTATGACCTGGTGGACAGAATAGATGAGTCAAAGTCAATCAGTTTTATTGTGGAAGCAAGTGCCCAGCAGGTTAAAATCTCAAAAGAATTACAGTTTGTGGTGACACACACTAATCGGCCACCCATGGTTGGTGAGCTCCCCATTTTCTATGTGAAGCAATATAGTGACAATGACTATTATCTCGATAAAAACAAACAGGTAAATGATCCCGATGGTGACCCTATTGTTTTCAATGCAGTCCCTGAAGACTTACCTCAAGGTGCGGAACTTTCAGAACTTGGCGTACTCTCCTGGCGACCTTCAAGAGGGCAGTTCAGATCATTAAAATCGAAACCGGTTTCTCTAAATTTCACCGTTCAGGATCAACCAAACAAAGAAGAAACAAGCGGTACAGTCATCATCAAGGCTACGGAAATTGACCTGCCACCAGATGTACAGGTAGTACCATCAGATTCAATAATATCTGTTAAAGAAGATGAAGTAGTAAACCTCAATTTATATGTAACTGACCCTAATGGTGATGACGACATTTCTGACGTTGGTTTTGTAACCAATTCATTTGACATTCCTAAGGAGGCACTCACAAAATATACCAATACCCAATGGGAATTTAAGTGGATGCCAGGTTATGAAATCATTCAGGAAACAGGTGGTGTAGACTCTTTAGAGGTCACATTTTTCGCCATTGATAATAGCGGGAAGAAAAGTGATAAAACATTTACCATTGCTGTTTCTGACGCAGAAAATATTGTAAAAAAAGATCTGCGGCTTTACAATAAATACAAAGGCATTTTGCTTGCTACAATGGATTTGATCAACCACTTGGATGCTCACCAGAAAATATTAAACAAGCAGCTAAAACAAGCCAAAAAGGGCAAAAAGCACCGTTCAATACTTAATG
>NZ_SMLV01000183.1:0-3165 GCF_009711525.1 Fulvivirga lutimaris | reverse complement strand
TGCTGTACTTACTTTAGGAACCCTTGAGGCAACTGAAGTTATCGGCAGATCGAAAGATGCGCTGCTCGAACGCCTAAAGATCAATATAGATTTAAGAAATCAGCTGCAAAGTGATGGTGATAACTTCGCAAGAAAATACGCCTTAAAATCGGTTAGGAGAAACTCCGAATTTAATGCTGATATAGACAAACTAAAAGCTGCGCTTAATGATAAGAAATTAATACTTTTAGAATTACCTGCGGGCTGGGACAACCCTAAAAAACCATCGGACAGCAACCTCAAGAAGCAATTTCCTGACTTTAACAATGAGGGGTATGCTGAGTAGTACTTACTAAATTACCACCCTCGACACCAAAAAAGCAACAGATTGAATTAGAGCTTTCTATCATGAAAACAGCCTTCTTTCTGAAAGGCAAATCATTCCAACAACAATTAGACAAGCACTGAGAAACAGGTTCATAAAATAGGGTTGTACTATCTGTAATGGACTTAAGATCAATATCGAAATCATCGCTATGGAGCCGAGATTGAACAGCCAGAAACCAGTTTTGGAAAGTGTGGTAGTATTTATAAAAGAGGCTTTCAAGAAAAGTGTGACCAACAGGTTGGTAATAACCCCTAAAAATATCAGGTGCAAATAACCTATAACGGCATTATGAGACTGTATAAAACCAGCTGACAGACTAGGAAATACTGCTGTCAATTGTATCAGACATTTAATAACAAAGAAAATAAGCCCTGTGCCTATTGCAAGCCTAATGAACTTACTTTCACTATTAACCGCCTTTAGTAAGGCTACTGCCAACCAAATAGAACCAATAACCTGAGCTGCGGCTGCTACTCCCCCAATAAGTCTATAAATAAAGTTTGATTCAATAAGCTCAACGGAAAGGAACAATAAAGGAATAGTTGACCAGGCTAGTAATAAAAGTAAGAGTTTCTCATTCAACTTCGGATTAAAAAACTTAATCAGTAAACCAATGATAGTTGTAATGAACCAACCGTTATATTGAAAATGCAGGTAATGCTGCAATGAGTACTGATACAAAAAACTATCTCTTAGCCCCAATATCATAATTGGGGCCAGCATTAATGGTCCTATGTTAGAAATAAGCATATAAAAGCCTCCAATTTTCACCCACCTCATTCCGGGATCAGAATCATTTAACCTATTAATAACAGAGAAATAAAACCAAACAGATATAAAAATATGAGCGGTACTAAAAGCTATAGACACAGCTCCATACCCTTGCAATGGGAAGGATATCATCATGCCTGCAATTGACAATTGAAAGAGATAAAACTGCCATTTTATTGACGTTAATTTTGATACAGAATTATGGATAATGAGTACAAAAAGTGCGTTAAATACCCAGCCTAAAAAAGCAACGTGTGAATGAGCGTGTTTTAAATATTGGAAGATAAATCCTGTATCACCAACGAATGAATATCTTAACAGTAATCCGATAATACCTACCAAAACAAGGTATATCAATGCTATTTTTGACCAGACCTTCACTTAAAAATCTTTACTTTTAGACTTCTGGAGCATAATTACCACGGGGCCTACTACCCAAAGCAGCAAGATCAACATGGAAACTACATAACCAGTGTTAGTTCCAAAGAACTTCTGAAACAGAGCACCTGTATAACCCAAAAGTGCAGAAATATCCAGTTTCAATAAAATCATAATTCGAGATAAATCAATCGGGTTAAAAAAACTGGTCACAAGGGCTAGATTATCCAATGGGTAATCTCGGAAGATAACCATGGCTATTAAAAGCGCACCATCGTATATAACCGCCAAAAATAGCCACATGAGTATGGCGTAACCGAATCCCTTTATCTTATTAGAATTATAAAGGCCAATAAGGACAGATAGTGCAACAAAAATAAAAGTTAGAAATGCACCTGAAACCAAGAGCATCATAAAATTAAAAATCTCGGTTGATTGAAATAAACCATAAATCAAGAACGGAACGCCCAGACCTAAGACCAAACTCAGGCTTAGCGAAAGTGCAATACCCAAGTACTGACCTAAGAATATTTTTGAACGACTAACAGGTTGAGCAAGTAGTAGTTCCGTAAATTCTCTGGAATTATAGAAGTACATAATCCCAAATATGGTCCCTATGAGTGGTGTAAGCACTACAACAAGGTTCATCAGGGTGATTATAGCCTTGGAAATGTCATTGTTAAGGAACAGCAAGACAAAGCCCAAAACCAAATAAAATGCAAGGTAAATATAACTCCACTTACTGCGCATAAGGTCTGAAAAGCTGTATTTTAATATTTTTATCATGACTGTAGTAATGAAGCTATGGCATGTTCTAAATCTTTACCCTTGGTTTGCTCTTTTAATTCACCGAGCGATCCTTTGAAGTGAATATTACCTTCCAACAGAAATATTATTTCATCTGCAAGCTCTTCTACCAAGCTCATAATATGTGAAGTAATGAGTATGATTTTACCTTGTGCTTTAGCTTTTGCAATCAGCTCTTTGAGCTTAATAAGCGAAACAGGATCTAAACCGGCTGTAGGTTCATCAAGTATGAGCACAGTGGTTTCAAACATGAATGTCAAAACTATATTCACCTTCTGTCTTGTACCTCCTGATAAATTACCCAGCTTTTTGTCTAAAAATGACTCTAAGCCAAAGAGACTTATCAAAGGTTTCGGCTCAGCAGGCTGTTGACGAATGTCTATGATCATGTTAATAATCTCATTCACAGTAATATTATCCGGGAACCTTGCTATCTGTGGCAAATAACCTAGCTTTTGTCTATAGCTTGTTGATTTTGAGATATCTTCATTATCGAAGAGTACTGTTCCCTTTTCAGGTATCACCATGCCTAAGAGCACCTTAAGGAATGTAGTTTTTCCTGATCCATTAGGGCCTAGGATGGCATAAATACCACCTTTATTAAGGTTGAAATTAAGGTCATCTAACACGGTGAGCTTACCAAATGACTTTTGAAGATTTGTAATCGATATCATTAAAAAATACGAATTGAAGGTGATTCATCAACTAATTTATCCGGAGTAAAAACCGGTGAGACTCTTTCTGAAAAATTAATAATGTCAACGAAAAGGCTTCTCAGCAAAATAATGGTTTCAGGGGTTTGGTTAACAATATAGGAAAATAACTTTACCGGTCTGTAAGGC
>NZ_SMLV01000040.1 GCF_009711525.1 Fulvivirga lutimaris | reverse complement strand
GATTTACTATACCTTTTTAAAATATTAATTAGAAGAATCTGGATAATAATAGTTATACCGTTAATCGCGGGAGCAATAGCTTTTTTTATAACCTATAATTCAGATTACACTTTTAAATCAACTGCTCAACTATCCACTAGCTTAACGACTAAAGACGACATCTCTCTTCAAGATGAGCGGTTTAATTTTAGAGAAGTTGAGATAAAATTTAATAATCTAATGGAGAGCCTTACCTCTGATCAGGTTGTCTACTTGGTATCTTATAGATTGTTACTGCATGATCTTGACTCCGCAGATAGTTTTAAAGATGTGCCAGTGGAAGAAAGAACTAGTGAGTTGTGGGATTCTCCTGAACGTTTGTTGAAAGCAAAATCTATTATTAGAACGAAACTCAATAATATGGAGGTGCTTTTAAATATGAATCCGGAAGAAAAGCAGCTTATAAAGCTGCTTGAAGACTATGGTTATGATCACGGTACACTTAAAGAGAGTCTTAATGTAAGAAGAATTGACTATACAGATTATATCTTAATTTCTGCGGTGTCAGAGAAAAGATTACTATCAGCATATATTGTCAATACGTTAT
>NZ_SMLV01000118.1 GCF_009711525.1 Fulvivirga lutimaris | reverse complement strand
CGCTACACAACCAAACTCGGTCTGTGATGAAGATTTAGCAGCCAATGCCTTCACCGGGGAGATAGTAATCACATTGGATCCTTATGCCAATGATCCGGGAGTTGATGGTGTGGCCGATTCCTATACTTATAGTATTACAGGCCAGAATACAGGATTTACGGACAGTAATAGTACAGGAACCTTTATTGAACTTGAAGATGATACCTATGATGTTATTGTGACCAATGATGATCTTGGCTGTCCGTCAGACGTTGTTCCGGTAGTGGTAGATGATATTCAGATACTACCAGTTATTGCTGAGTCAATACAATCGAGTACAAACTGTAGTCTGCCAGATAATGGAGAGTTGTCTATAGTTGATATCGATGGGGAAGCAAATCCTGCGGTATTTAATACTACACATACAATTAATTGGTATAATGGAAACTCAGTAGTGATTGTGGCCGGTACAAGGGTTCCTGATTTTACTGGAGATACTTATGCCGGTATACCTGGCGATGCAAATTACACTGTTGAGGTAATTAATAATGCCACAGGTTGTAATACTGTTGAAACGTATACTCTTCCAACATCAGAAATTGACCCTGTAGTTACACTTAATAATAAGAATGACAATGCAGTTTGTAATGCTACATTAGCAACTGATTCACCAAATGGTTTTACAGGGTTTATCGAGGTTACATACTCTGATGTGAACTCTATTCCTTCAGATACTTATACAATTAGCTGGTTCACAGATGCAGCCGCTACTGTAGATGTAAATACAACATACCCAGATGCTAATATCGATAACTCAGTGCCCGGGACATCCAGATTAGAATTCATTCCTGGAGGAACTTATTACATTACGGTGTTAAATGATAGATTAGGTTGTGAAACTTCTCCTCAGCAGTTTACTATTGTTAATTTACCTGATCCTCCAACACCAGGCTTGGTCGTAGATGCTATTCAGACATCATGTGGTAGTCCTAATGGTATTCTTCGACTTAATGATATTGATGGCATTCTGGTTGGGGCATATCCTGATAATATTGATATTGACTGGTTTGTTGGTTCCGATACTAATACTCCATTTAATGATGGTGTTGATGGTGCAATTTCAGCAGATGAACTTACTCTGACAAATATTTCCTCTAGAAATTATACAGTTCAAATCACGAACTTATCTACCGGTTGTCAGGACATAGCATCGATTTTAGTTCCTGAAGTGATTACAAAACCAACTGTAGAGTTTGTTAGCAAAACTCCAAATAATATTTGTGATATTGCTAACCTAACTCCGAATGGGTCAATAACTGTTCAGGTTAATGGCGGTATTCCACTTCCTGATGCTAATTATGAATTTACCTGGTATGCTGGGGAGACACCTTCAGGAACACCTTTAACAGTGGCAGATGCAAATAGTCCTCTATTAGATGAGCAGGTGGAAGGCGATTATACGGTAACGGTCACTGACCTTAGTACATCATGTGTTTCATTACCTATAACAGTTGAAATTATCAAATCAACTACTCCACCAACAATTACAACTTCATTTATTCAGCAAACTAGTTGTGATTTTGCGGGTAATCCTAATGGGTCTGTGTCAGTTGTAATAGATAATCCAGTAGCGTCAAGTGGGTTCTCAGTAAGGTGGTATACAGGAACAAGTGTTCCAGCTGATATTTTTGACGATTCAGATCCTCGAGTTTTAACATTGTTAGCAACAGGAGTTCCTGCAAATGGGGTGACAGCTGTTACTAGTGATTTGCCGGGTGACTTACCTCAGGGAGATTACACCGTGTTGGTTTATGATGAAGATTCTGGCTGTACTGTTCAGGAGACGGTAACCGTGACCCAGAATGTAGTTAACCCTGTTGTATCACTTACTCCATATGATCATAAGGATTGTACATTTGATGGAGATATTATCCCTGTATTGGAGCAAGGTCAAGATGTTGACTATGAATTTATTTGGCATCAGGGGCAAACTACTGCAGGTCCAATTGTTTATCAGGTAACAACTTCTTTTGGCGACCTTGATGTTGATAGTGATTCAATTGCCGCTTTAAATCAAAAGAATGTTCAGGCATTTGGCGTGTTGAATAATTTGTATTCAGATTTT
>NZ_SMLV01000094.1 GCF_009711525.1 Fulvivirga lutimaris | reverse complement strand
AGTCGTTCTATGCATACTAGTCCAACAAGTAGGTCTTCAATGGTTTATTTAGTACCAATGTGTTTTTATAACCAAGCTCAGCTAGTAAACTTTGTGCCTGATCATAATATTTGATGGGAATATGTGCAGCCAAGATCTGCTTTGACCTTATATGTTCGTTGATCAACTCTTTTTGATCTTTAGTCATCATCTGACCTAAGGGTAGAACAACAGCATCAATATTCAATTTAGAAACTCCTAGGGCCTTTAAATTTTCTTCGTCCAACAGAGCATCACCAACATGAAGTACTTTCTTGCCCTGTAACTCAACAAGGTATGCTAAATTCTCCGCTTCTTTCCATGGCGAATCGCCCATATGGGCTAATCTGATAATTGTGATTTTTACCCAATCTAAATGAAGAGCCACCTGCTGGTGTAGCTCTATGTTTACTGGTTTTACCCTTTCTGTAACTTCCGCAAAGCCGCTAAATCTTTTCTCAAAGTTACTTATTGTTTCTTGAGGAGCTATAAAGCTGCTTTTCGGGTTTAATAAAAGATACTCTCCAGTCAAAGCAGGATTGAAATGATCGCCATGAAGATGGGTCGCTAATGATATCGAATGCCTTAGAGCCTTCCCTTGATTGATGATCTGCTTTAAAGTATCAACTGAAAGGAAATCAAAAGCTTCAAATTCATTATCAAAAAAGGCATCAATAAAGACCTCTCTATCTTTAGATGAAATTTTAATGCCTTCGTTGGCCATGTATTGAATTTCTACTTTTTGTGCAATTGCGCAGCTATTACATATTGAGAAAACCAGAATAATCATTAAATGCTTCATGATGTCTTTTATTAGGCTAAAATTTCTAATCTCGAATAGGGTAATTATTTCTGTGAAACCAGTTTAATTTCCAACTCTGGGCCGGGCACGTAGAATTTTACAATAGTTCTTGGTGCCGATTTACTAATCCAAATTTTGTTGTCGGGCATTTTTCCATCTGCACGTAGCCAAATCACATCACATGCTTGCATTCCGTTTATCGTCTCTATTGTTTCTTCTCCAGCATGAACCAGCTGCCCGTTTGAAAGAGACATGCTTGTTGGTACAAGGGCTTTAAGTGAAAGTGTGTCACTGGGTTTAAGGTTAAGTGTATGCGTAAGCATGTATATCTCCTCTCGAAATGCAGAGAACTGGTAGGCAGAATCAATCTCATAAGAGGTTGTTGTAGTATCTCGTTTAAGTATGTAGGAACCAGTCACTTTATCCTCTGATGAGCTTAAATCTATATCCAAACTAACTCTAGGCGTCTGCATATCTATAGTTACTTTCTTCATCTGGAAGCTGGCAGTGTCAAATGTTAATTCAGCCGTTTCGTAAACACTACCATTGTCAAACTGAGAGGTGTCTTTTGCCACCAAAAATCCATTCTCAAATGAAAAGCCGAATACCATTGAACCTACCTTGGTTTTGGTGGAATCAAACA
>NZ_SMLV01000170.1 GCF_009711525.1 Fulvivirga lutimaris | reverse complement strand
CGGCCTTGCCACAGGATTAAGTTCTATTTACAAAAGCGGTAATAACTTATGGGTTGGATGGCCAGGCCGATTTTTTAGTAAAAAAGAAAAGAAGAAAGAAGCCAAAGCGGCTTTAGAAAAACAGAATATGGCCCCTGTCTTTTTGAGTCAGGAAGAGATTAAGCTTTATTATGAAGGTTTCAGTAATGAAACACTTTGGCCGACCTTTCATTATTTCAATCAATATGCTCTTTACAAAAAGTCGTACTGGCAGGCCTATGAACAGGTAAATCAGAAGTTTTGTGACGAAATACTCAAGGTAATTGAGCCTGGAGATAAAATTTGGGTGCATGACTATCAACTGATGTTGGTGCCTAAAATGATTCGTGATATTCACCCGGATGTAAGTATTGGATTTTTTCTTCATATTCCTTTCCCATCTTTTGAGGTATTTAGATTGTTACCGTGGAGGAGGCAACTCCTTGACGGTGTGCTTGGTGCCGATTTGGTGGGCTTTCATACCTATGATGATATGCGCCACTTTTTAAGCGCTGTAAGCCGTGTTTGCTATATCAGCAATCACCATGGTCAGATATTGAAAGACAGACGTTCAGTAGCTACGGATTCATTTCCGATAGGTATCGACTATGATAAATATGCAAAACAGGCTGCTGAGCCAGAAACACTCAGTAGGGAAGTTGAGTATAGAACATCGCTTGGTAATCAAAAACTAATATTATCTATTGATAGGTTAGACTACTCCAAAGGTATTCCGGCAAGGCTACAGATATTTGATATTTTCTTAGAAAAGTATCCGGAATATGTAGGTAAAGTTTCATTGCTTATGATCGTTGTGCCTTCAAGGGATAAAGTGGGTAAGTATAAAGATTTAAAAGAGGAGGTTGATCTGCTGGTGGGTAGAATAAATGGAAAGTATGGTACAGTCAATTGGACACCCATACACTATTTCTATCGCTCTTTCCCATTAGAAGATCTGTCAGCATTTTATCGCATGGCTGATGTGGCAATGGTAACACCAATGCGTGATGGAATGAATTTGGTCTGTAAAGAATACCTGGCCAGCAAATTGGATCAGAAAGGAGTGCTTATTTTGAGCGAAATGGCAGGCGCTTCCAAAGAGCTATCAGATGCTTTGATTGTTAACCCAAATGATAAGCATCAGGTTGTAAAGGCTATTTATAGAGCACTTACAATGCCAGAAGAAGAACAGGTTCAACATACTGCTATAATGCAGAAAACACTTAAGAAATTTAATATTCATCATTGGGTAGATTTATTTATGAGTAAACTGAACGAGGTCGCTAAAAAGAGAAATGAACTTGCCACTAAGGTGTTCGATAAGAAAGTAGAGGAGAAGATGGTTGGTAAATATACAGCGGCCGCAAATCGTATGCTTTTTCTTGATTATGATGGCACTCTAGTGCCTTTTCATAGTGATCCGATGGCGGTAAAACCCGATGAGGAATTGTTGAATATAATAACCAAATTAAGTGATAACCCTCAGAACAGGGTAGTAATTATCAGTGGCAGAGACAGAAGTACTTTAGAAAAGTGGCTTGGACATTTGCCTGTTGATTTTATTGGAGAACATGGTGTGTGGCTTAAAGATAAGGATGGTGATTGGAATATGGCTGAAGGGCTTGATAATCGTTGGAAGTCCGAGATTAAAAAGATATTAGATATCTATGTAAATAAAACTCCAGGTTCGTTTATTGAGGTGAAGGACTATTCTTTGGTTTGGCACTACCGTAAAGTTGAAACTGGATTGGGTGAATTAAGAGCCAGAGAGATAATTAGCCACCTTAAATATCTATCAGTCAATATGAACCTTCAGGTACTTGAAGGCAATAAGGTGGTAGAGATTAAGAATATAGAAGTGAATAAAGGAAAAGCCGCACGTAAATGGCTTCAAAAGAATAAGCCTGACTTCATACTTTCGCTCGGTGACGACTGGACAGATGAAGATACTTTCAAGGCACTACCAGACAAAGCCTTTACTGTAAAAGTAGGGGGTATACATTCTGCAGCTAAATATAGCGTAGAAGATTATAAAGATGTAAGGCAGTTACTCACCGCCCTTATAGAAAGTTAGGAGTATCCAGCTTTTTGCTTATTCTGTATGCAGCATTAACTAACCCAACATGGCTGTAAGCTTGTGGGAAATTACCCCACATGCTGCCATTGGTAGCATCTACATCTTCACTCAATAAACCTAAATGGTTGCCGTAGGTAAGTAGTTGCTCAAAGGTTTCTATGGCTTCATCCATTCGGCCTACACAAGTTAAAGCCTCAACATACCAAAATGCGCATATCAAGAATGTTGTTTCAGGCTCACCAAAGTCATCTTTGTGCTTGTATCTATAGAATAGTCCTTCTTTGGTCTTTAGGTCCTTCTCTAAAGCTGCCAAATGCTTTTTAGCCACATCAGAGTTGCCATCAAGATAGTTCATCATAATGAGTTGTAAATCACTAGCATCAAGATTTTTTGTTCCAATGGCCTGTGTATAAACGCCTCTCTCTTTATCAAAGCAGGATTCAATTTTATCGGAAGATGCCTTGATTAATTTTTCGGCAAGCTTTTCAATTTTTTTATCACCAAACATGTGGCCAATTTTCTTGGCTGCAGACGCACCGGCCCAATGAAATAGGTAGGTGTATGAGTGATATTGTGCAAGACTTCTAAACTCCCAAAGACCAGCATCAGGCTCATCCATAAGATTTTCTATTTTTAGAAGGAGATCGTACACCAGTTTTAAAGAATCTGAACGCTCATCATTGATAAAACGCTTATCAATATAAAGCGGTAGCAAGGACACGAGCACCTGTCCATACACATCATTTTGAACATGGGTATAAGCCTGATTTCCAATTCTTACAGGTTTATTCCCTAAATAGCCTGGTAAGTCTAATATTTTTTCATCCAGGTTGGAGGTGGCCGAAATACTGTACAGCGGCTGAAACCTGTCTTTAACCTGAACTGAAATGTTAACTATATAATTGAAATAGCGCTCAAGCTCTTCAAAGTGGCCAATGTTGTTAAATGCAGTTAATGTATAGTAAGAGTCGCGCATCCAGCAATATCTGTAATCCCAATTTCTGCCGCTTCCATCAGCTTCAGGTAAACTGGTAGTTCCAGCGGCTATTATAGCACCAGTATCTTCATACTGATGAATTTTAAGCGCTAAAGCAGATCGGTTGATCTTAGCCTGATGGAAATTACTTACGCTCATATTCTTTACCCAGCCCTGCCAGTAAAGTGTGGTTTTTTCAAGGAACGCCTCACACGTACTCTTCAATGAAGCCTCTAAAGGCGCGCCATAAGTAAGAACTAAATATTTACATTCATTCAGAACTATTGACTGATCATTGACAACATAGGAGAGAGGAAAGTCAGTGGTTAACCTCAACTCTTTTTCCATCCCGAGATATTCTATATGGTTACTTGCTTCGTACTGTGTAGGTTTTATTTTTCCATAGTTACCCACAGGCTGACAGTCGACCTTTACCCTTGGCGCACCTTCCAACGGCTCTACTTTTCTGATGAGCATTAGAGGTTTATAGTATCTATCAAATTGATAAAAACGAGGAGCAAAATCAGTTACTCTATATTTACCTTCTTCACAAGTAATTTCTGTGCAGAGGATGTTAGTATTTTCCTTATAATATTGATAACTTTCTTTTATTTCGCCATGTGGTAGTAAAGTGAATTTACCCCCATTTTTATCATCCAGGAGATTGCCAAAAATGAAACTACTGTCAAATCTGGGCCAGCACATCCATTCTATGCTGGTGTTCTTATTGATATGAGCTTGAAATGAGCAA
>NZ_SMLV01000345.1 GCF_009711525.1 Fulvivirga lutimaris | reverse complement strand
CAATTTCCTTTGCTCTACTAAGTGCCCTTGCCGTTGAAATATTAGCATAATTGAAACAAGCAGGAAGTAAAATAAGTAATGTAAAGGCAAGGCCCATCAAATAAATTTCAGTACCCCAAGAGGTGCCTAACTCATCACTGGTGTCGCTACCTAGAGCTACTTCTGATAAATGTTGAATTCTAAATGATGCATCAAACTGATCTATTTTTTTAAACTCCTCAACTGCAATTTGATTCAACTTATTGGTCAGGTCGTCTATACTCTTGTTATCGGGCAACATAAGATAGGTGTAATTCCTTCGAAAGTCTTTCCAATCATTTAGGTTAGTCTTGAGCCTGCCGTTTTGAGATAGTCGTGTGAGTGCTTCATAGGGAACCAACACCTCAAACCACATATGGGAGTTTTTAGGCACGTCTTTTAAAATTCCCTTCACTATATATTCACCCATCTCACCCATAATTATTGTTTCACCAATGGGGTCTTTATCAGAAAAGAGCTTTGTAGCGAATGATTGTGTCAATAATATGCTATAAGGATCATTCAGTGATTTATCTCCTTCTAATAGATCAAAAGAGAATGCATCAAAAAAATTATCATCAACAAAAAGCCCTGACGTAGGTAGCTGTTTCGAGTCATAATTAGCTTCAGCCTTTAGTGAATTATTAATCCGAATTATTTGTCCAAACCCAGACTGGTCATCTTCTAATAGTTGAGCGAGAGGTGCAGGGGAAGAGGCCAGTCGCTTTTCTTTTACCTTGTCATCGGTGTTAGTGATGATGCGGTAGATGTTCTCCTTATTTTCATGGAAGTTATCATATGTGTGCACAAAGGAAATGAGGGTAATAAAGAGTATTCCTATTGACATCCCGAATGCAAGTCCGATGATATTGATTCCGGTAAATAACTTCTGTTTGTTGAGGCTTCTTAATGCCACTTTAAAATAATTTTTGAGCATTGCTATGTTGTTTTGAGTTGTTGAATAAGCATGAAAAGAATGATCTTTTTTGCGCTTGACCAGTGCATAAGAAAGTATTAGGCTAAAAACCTCTTTGTAATAAAGCCAATTGGCTTGTGCTAAAGATTTTGTTTCTGAATTATGATAATATTCTTCGTCAAGATCTCCTATGAGGTCTTCAATATAATCTGCTCTACAGAAAATATTGAGCATCCATTGGGCAAATTTTGGTGGCTGATGTTGGCTATTCATTGCTGAAACCTAATTTAACCTGTGACTCATTCCAAAGATCATCTCTCAGACTTTTCATTGCACCTAGTGCCAGCTTAGCATCTTCAGTAAGTTCGAAAAAGCGCTTTTTACGACCTCCTCGTTCAGCTGTCGCACCGCCCAAATGAGAATTTAAATAACCCTTGTCCTCTAGTCTGGAGATGGTGGAGTGTAAAGCACCTATACTAATTGATCGATTAGCTCTTAATTGAATCTGCTCTTTGATAGCCACACCGTAGGCATCGTTACCAAGAGTAGCAATAGTGAGCAAAACCAGTTCTTCAAATTCACCTAAAAATCCTTTCATAATCTCCAATACGGAGATAGGAATAATTAGTTTCTATTTTTGAGAACTAATGTTATAATATGGTTTAAATTTTTGATTAGCCAATAACCAATTCGCCATTTTTGAGTGTTGGAACAACCTCAAACTCATCTTCTGTAAGACAATAGGCAATGTCTTTTTTAACATTGAGCTTATTTAATCTTTTGGCATGAGATGAATTCTGAACCCTGCTGAGCATTTCATCCTTCATGTGTAGGTATGTAGAATGCGCCAGAAGCGGAGCGTCACATTCAAACTCAAATTTATCTTTTATCTTATTAACCAGAGCCCCTGCGAATAATGAATCTTCAAGGTTCACTTTACCTTTCCAGCCCGCACACAAGATGAGTACATTCTGCTTCTGATTTTTAAGATGATCAGCCACAGCTGAAATATTAAGAAATGATCCGATTACAACTTCAATGGCTCTTCTTGATTTTTCTATTGCTACAGTTCCATTGGTGGTGGTAACTGCCACTTTTTTACCTCTTACCTTTTCATTCATATAGTCGAATGGAGAGTTGCCAAGGTCAAAGCCCTCAACTTTCTGGCCGTTGCGCTCTCCTGCAATCAGGTAGCCATTCTCCTTCATTTTTTCACATTGCTCAAGGTTCTCATATGGGGTAATGCTTTCCACCCCGTAAGCCAGACCCGCAGTCATACACGATGTAGCTCTAAGTATATCAACAACCACTACAACTTTATCAGAAACATCATACAGATGAATAAGGTCGGGGCTCAGGCAAACGTCAACAGTCTTCATATTTATCATATCAATTAGCGCTACAATATTAATGAAAGTAAGCCTTAGAAGCGCATTTAACTTCTTTTAACATGTCTGAGAGTAACCTTCTAAAATATACCGAGTATTATTGCTTGTATCTCAAATACCTAAATAACACTTCCATGGTCAAGAATTATCTTAAAATCGCACTCAGAAATTTCTGGAAAACTAAGCTCACTTCACTAATCAACATTGGTAGTCTGGCTATAGGCATAGCTTGCTGTATTATTATTATACTATTTGTGAAAAACGAATGGACTTTTGATCAATTTCATTCAAAAGCGGATAGAATATACAGGGTATATAATACAACTGATGCTCCAGGTGGAGGAATGCAGGACTTTACCTATACACCCTTTAACGTTACAAGGTTGATGGATGAGGACTATGATGACCTAGCGGCTTATAGCACATTTAGCTCTTTCCCTCAACAGGTAGAATATCAGGATCAAAATTTTGCAGAAACCATAAATATGGTATCTGAAGGTTTCTTCAAGATGTTCGATTTTCCTGTGCTCACAGGTTCTGTTAAGTCTGCATTAGAAAGTCCTGAAGATATTGTCATTACGAAGGCGGTGGCTGAAAAATATTTTGCTACCACTGGCGCTGTTGGAGAGCAGTTGAAAATGACACTTGGTGAGGAGGATAAAATTTTCACTGTTGTTGCAGTGCTTGACGAGTTGCCATCTAACTCAAGTTTGTCCTTTGAGTTTTTGATTTCGGACGAGAATGCAAAATTTGTTTTTCCTGACCCCGTAATTAACACTTGGCACATGATCATGGGTGCCAATTATGTGATGCTCAAGGAAGGTGTTAATCAAAAAGAGTTCGAGGCAAAACTAGTGAGCCTGGTAGATAAAGTGCTGGGTAAAGAAAGAGAAGATCCATATAGCATTCATTTACAGCCAATGTTAGATATCCACTTAAATAGTGATTTTCCTCCGGCATATGCAGCGGTGAGTGATCCAAAATACACCTACATTTTATCGGGTATTGCTGCATTAATCCTGATCTTGGGATGTGTCAATTTTATGATATTGTCGGTTGGAAAATCTTCCGCCAGAGCTAAAGAAATTGGTGTGAGAAAAGCAATTGGTGCTAGCAGAAGTCAGTTGAGTAAGCAGTTAATTTCGGAAGGTGTACTTCTAGCAGTTTTTTCATTAGGTGTGGCTTTGATTTTGGCGAGAGTTGCACTGCCCATGTTTAACGAACTTGCCAATAATAATTTAAAAATGGAATTGGGGCTTGATAACATCTTGATGTTTGTTGCTCTGGCTGCTTTGGTGGGACTGGTGGCATCCATTTACCCAGCATTTATTATTTCAGCATTCCAGCCCACTAAGGTTTTAAAAGGAGGTGCCGCATCAGCTGGAAGCAAGCATTATTTTAAAATGGCATTAGTTACAGGCCAGTTTGTGTTGTCAATATTCTTAGTTTCTACTACAGTTTTAATGCAAAAGCAATTGAATTTCCTTCAAACTAAAAATCTTGGTTTTGATATCGATCAGGTAATAAGTGTACCGATAAATGTGCCGAGCGCAAGGGGGCTCAGAGATCAAATATCTAAAGGGTTGGATAAAGCACAAATATTGAAGACTCAGTTGGCATCTAACAGCAATATTTTGGATTTGGGAGTTTCATCACAAAACTTTGGTCAGGGTGGTTGGATTCAATTGGGATGGACAGAGCCGGAAACTGAGAATTTGAGACAGTTTAGAATGAATGCTGTAGACCCAGGGTATATTCCTTCACTGAAAATGGAATTGGTAGCTGGAAGAAATTTTGAAGTAGATAATGAAGCTGATAAGAGGAGAAGCATTATAGTTAACGAAGCTTTTGTGAAGGAATTTGGACTGGATAATCCTATTGGCGCAAAAATACCAAACCCTAATGCAATAGATCATGAGATAATAGGTGTGGTCAAAGACTTTCATTTTGCTTCTCTGCACAATAAAATAGAGCCATTAATATTGACTCAGAACATTGAAATTGGCTTCAGTTCGGCTAATAACATTAATATGGAGGCTGACCCAAGTCCTAAGGTTCTGGTTAGAATTGCACCTAACACATTTGATACTACTTTGGAGCAGATTAAGGCTGATTGGGTAAAAGTATATGGTGATGAGCCCTTCGATTTTAACTTCATTGATGAAGGTATGGCAAGACAATATGAAGCTGAGCAAAATCTTGGTAAGATTGTTTCTTCGGCAACTTTCTTAGCACTTTTAATTGGTTCTATGGGGCTATTTGCACTGGCTACACTTACTATGAATGAGCGAATTAAAGAGATAAGTGTTCGTAAGGTTTTAGGAGCGCCAATGAATAATATCATCATGTTACTTTCAAAAAGCTATGTTTTAATTATAGTCATAGCATTAATCATTTCAGTACCAATGACTATCTACTTTGCAGAAAGCTGGATGAGCGAATTTGAATACCGCATTGGTATCGGAGTGGACTCCTTTTTATTGGCTGGGGGAGCTACACTATTTATAGCAATAGTAACAATTAGCTACCAATGCTTGAAAGTGGCAAGAGCAAACCCTGCACAAACATTAAGCTCAGAATAAATAACTTTTAAGAATCAGGGCAGAACTCAAAGGCTTGAGGAATTAATCCTTATCAGGACGGTTTTCCTCAAGCTTTTTAATTTTATCTAAGTATTCCTGTTCTTTCCTAATCATTTCTTCTTGCGTGGCCTGAAGCTCCTCCATATTCTGGCGCATTTCTTCCTCTTGGCCTTTAAGTTCTTCGGCTTGTAGTTTAGACTGCTCAAGAAGTTTTTTAGTGGTATAGTTAATCTTAGCAGAAGATACAGTAGAGGCTATATTCTCCGCTAATTTTTCAAGGAATTGTATTCTATAATCCTCAATCTCGTTAAATGAAACCAGCTCCAGCGCTCCAAAAACTTCTCCGTTAAGCATTAGTGGCACAATCAGAACAACATTAGGCTTAGCTTCACCAAGTCCGGAAGTGATATTGACATAGTCTTCAGGTACTTCTCTGAGATAAAGATACTTTTGCTCTAACATGGCCTGAGCCACTAGACCTTCATTCATTTCTATTCTTTTGTCAATCCACTTTTTGCGGTCGTAAGCATAAGCCCCTTTAAGTTCAATGTACTTGTCATTCTCATCCTCATCATTGATCAGGAATATACCTCCCTGAATAATATCCATATACCTGACAAGGTTGCTGATGATATCATTGCAAAGCGCATCCAGGTTATCTGCATCTGACTGCAATATCTCTGCAAATTTGGCCAGGCCTTCATTGGCCCATCTTCTGCGCGAGCTATCTTTTTCTGCTTGTTTCAGACTATTACGCATTTCTAAAAGTGAGTGACCGAGCATGTCATTTTCTCCTGCTACCTCAAAATCTGCTTCTAAATTTCCTTCACCAATCAATTTAGAGAAGCTGGCCTTTTTGTTAAGCTCATCCATCAGTACATTAACCGACTGCGACATTTGTCCCAGTTGATTCTTGCTGTCTACATCAAGCTTGTTCTCCATGTTGATTTCTCCTTTGGAGATATCTTTCAATATTGTGCTTGTCTTCATTAATGAACTCACAATATCATTACTGATTTTTAGTATTACTGCGGTAAGTAGTAACAACCCAATTATGGCAACGATAATCATAAACCAAAATGTGGCATTAATAGAATCAGTAATTTCAGAATAGGGTACTATAATACCCACAGACCATGGTGCATCGGACCGGCCTACAGCGATTGGTGCAATCGATAAATAAACATCACCATTAAATTCAGAGCTGTAAGTGGTAAATGAAACAGCTTCTCCTGTTTTTACAACCTCTAGCAAATCAGTATCTAACTGATCATAATAGTCTAACTTACTAAGTGGTTTGTTGGTGAGCTTTAAGTTTTTGTGTGCGACTATAGTTCCGTTGTTTGAGGCTAAAAAGGCATACCCCTGCTGATAATCTTCCACAACGGTCATTTTACTATATTCCTCTAATGACATGTCAGTTCCTATCACTCCAATAGGTTCCCCTGCTTCATTAATTAATGTTTTGGTTGGTGATACTGCTAGCAATGTGCCGTCTGCATCTACATCGTAGGAGTCAAACTCATAAGGCTCAGTCAGTACTTCCTCTTTGTCCATTAGGAGTCTGTAGTACAATCCATCGGTTACAAAACCTGTAAGATCTTTACGTTCCTGGGAGGTTTTAATATTTCCATTATCCCAATAGCAGTTAATACTTAATCGACCGTAATTATTTGTCCATGCAGTATCTATGTATTGAAGCTGCCAACTCATCCAGACTGCTTCATATTTTGGATACTCTGCCAAAATATTCTTCATCAATCTAAACTGCATTTCCTCACGCTCATTGGTAGGCAATGTCACGTAATCCTGAACAATGAGTGCCATAGCTCTGGTAATTGCCATGTCTTCATCCAGCTTGGCTTTTATGTCATTTGCTTTATCTGAAGCATAAGTATCGGCAAGTTTTTTGGCTTCATTGATGGCATCTGAACGCAGGTTGTATATGGTGTAGCCCAGGGTGACAGAGTATATTATTACTGTAAGGCCTAAGATGAAAATGATCATCTTCTTTTTAATGGTCATGTTTTTAAACATAAGGCAAAAAGTAGAGTAAGGGCCAAAAGTACGTCCAATTAAAAAATGAGCAAGTGTTTTTGTGCTTTTTAGGTGTTAAAAAACACTCAAAAGGTATAAATATGGTATATATATTAATTAATAGGATAATTATACAAGGTATTCAGGCTGAGTTTTGAAGGAAATTGCGCTAAGGTTAATGATTGTTGAGGATTGCGGGTCAAGCCCGCAATGACAAAAAGAAAAATCGAAAAGTTGTCATTCCGGCCTTGAGCCGGAATCATTTCGAAATTTCATTTAGTCAGAGCTCTTTGGAAACTTCTGAACTAAACCCATGGACATTTCATTTTTATCAATTGCCGTAGTATAAATATTGTGTCTTAAAATTCCACCTCTTAGAACTTCGTCAACGATTGATTGAATTAAAGGTTCAGGAACATCTTTATCTGCATTTAGAACTGCTATTTTTTCATTCATATTACAGTGACCACAACTGACATAAACTGCCACATCATTGATAGGACTCATTACGTCATTCATTTGAATTTCGAAATCCTCACCTGTAGCTGTGAGAATATTTTTCAATCTTCCAATATAGAGATATGTGGCATTATCAATTTTATAAGGAAAATCAAATTCCCTGTCATTCAATTCTGGAGGTTCGATAGAGACTTTTAATCCAATTGATAAATCAGCAATAAATTCATCAAGGTCATTTTTAACCCTAAACCACTCTATGGAATCATTGAATATGATTCTATTTTCTAGAACTTGGTAATCAACTGAGTATTCGAAGTTGGCCTCTGAATACAATGCTCTTCTATTGTTGATGTATTCATATGGATTTTTATATCCTACGGTTAATTCATCTACTGCAAATGTACTATCAGTAAGATGATAACAATGAAGCACTTTTCCATTTAAAACTTCATGCCAATGTCCTGTAATAGTATATTCGGGTTTTTCACATGAAGATAGAAGAGCGATGAATATCAAAATTATTACGCTAACTAACTTGAAATGATTTAGCATAATCACTCTAAATCAAAGGCAACTTGTTCACCTCAGCCTTTAAAGCTTTATTTCTAACAGCAATAAAAATTTCAGTTCCAGAAGCAGTAAATTCTTTGGCAACATAGCCCATGCCTATGCCTTGAGACAGAACAGGTGACTGTGTTCCAGAAGTCACTCTACCAATGTTATTGCCATCAGCATCATGGATCTCATAATCATGACGAGGAATACCTCTGTCAATCATTTTAAAACCTATTAGTTTTTTAGTTACTCCATCTTCTTTTTGTTTTTGTAGCGCTGCAGAGTTGGTGAATTCTTTAGTGAATTTGGTTATCCAACCTAAGCCAGCTTCTAATGGTGAAGTCGTATCATCGATGTCATTACCATATAAGCAATAGCCCATCTCCATTCTAAGTGTATCACGAGCACCCAGGCCTATAGGTTTAATATCAAATTCAGCACCGGCCTCCATAATCTTATTCCAGATCATCTCTGCATCTTTATTATGCATGTATATTTCAAATCCACCTGCACCAGTATAGCCTGTAGCTGAAATAATAACGTGCTCTGCACCTGCAAAATCACCCACTTCAAAATTATAGAACTTGATCTCTGACAGGTTTACACTTGTCAATTTCTGTAGCGTTTCAGTCGCCTTTGGGCCTTGAATAGCGAAAAGAGAAAAGTCATCTGAAATGTTTTTCATCTCAGCGCCAACATCATTTTTGGAGCTTATCCAGTTCCAATCTTTTTCAATATTAGAAGCATTGACTACCAACAGGTACTGCTCTTCTTTCATTTGATAAACTAGTAAGTCATCCACAATACCACCGTCATCATTTGGCAAACAAGAGTATTGCGCTTTACCAATAGCCAATTTAGAAGCATCGTTGCTGGTCACTTTCTGTATCAGAGCCAGGGCATTAGGGCCGGAAACTAAAAACTCACCCATGTGCGATACGTCAAACATACCTACGCCATTTCTTACGGTCATGTGCTCTTCAATATCAGAGGTGTACCTTACAGGCATATTGTAACCAGCAAAAGGTACCATTTTAGCACCAAGTTTTTCGTGAAGATCGTTAAGGGCAATTTTCTTTAGTTCCATGGGTTTACAGTCTTTTTTTAAGAAGGGCCAAAGTTAATAATTAATTTATTCGGTCGGTTTCAATCGTTTGATATTTTAAACTACCACTCCGATTTTCTCTTTTCAACCAATTCAAAATATTGATTTTCTATGTCGTTGAATTCTTTTTGACTAACTAAAGTCTCCAATGTTTCAAGTGCTATTTCAGCTGACACATTTTGCTGAACTTCAGCACTCTGAAGTATATAGGCTTTCAATAGTTTGATTGACCTTGGGTTAACTTCTAAAGCATTAAGTAAAATGTGATATGCCTTAAAAGGTTCTGTTTGGTTGAAATATCTGGCAGATCCAACCACCGCTTCTACAAAGAACGGATTGCGAAAAGCAACATAATCATAACTCTTGGTTGCATTTAGGGTGTCACCGTTAACCTCGCTGATCAGTCCTTTATAATATTCACGCTCTGTGAATTCTTCAGAAGAAAAGGTAATTCCCTGATTTATCTTTTGTGCTAGGCCTCTGATACTTCCTTGCTCAGCAAGCATTTTTAATTCGAAGTGCTGAATTTTATTGTAAAGTGCCTGATCGCTTAGCTCTAAATCTGCCAGTTGACTGTAGACCGATACGGCAGCATCAGTCCAGTCTCTCTTCCAAAGCTTGTTGGCCATGTCAAGAATAGCTTGTGCCTTGTATTCAGGGCTGCTTATTTTGTTTACGATTGATTTGAAAACAGTCGTATCCTGAGCTGACAAAACATACCTGGTGTAGAGATAAAGTTCATTTTCTTTGCCATCAAAAGAGGCCGGACTAGAAGTCAATATTGAGATCATTTGATTGGCTATTGGTTTTAAACTTTCGTCTTTACCGTCTCTTAATGCCTGCCATTGTTCTATTGCCTGGGGTATGTTCTGGTTTTCAGAAAAAGCAATGGCCAAGTGAAACTTAGCATCTTCATAGTCTCTTTGAAGTGACCAGTTAAAATATTCAATGGCTACACCATAGGCTTGTTGATCTAATGCCCAGAGACCAACATCATCAAAATATTTACCCGCAATTTTTTCACTGGAATTGGCTAGCCAATTCAGTTTTCTGAAGGCTGTATTTACATCTCCATTTTTATAGAGTCCAAGACAAGCCACATATTCAAGGCCTTCTTTGAAGGCAGCATTACCAGCTACATCACTATATTCTAAAAGATATTTAGTGGCTGCCGAATCTATACCAAAAAGATTGTTGATTGACTGATTGTTGAGCAGTGTGGCATCGATAGCGCTCAATGTCGAGTCAACCGGTTGATATTTGAAATCTGTATATTGATTTGATTTATTATTAACGACTAACAAATTATTGCTGCTGATGGGATCATCGTGTATCTGATAGTCCGATAGTGCTGAATCGAGTACGTTTTGCAAATCATTTTTCGCCAATAGGCCAAAGATATTGCTTAATGCAGCGCCTTGTTCTGGTGATATTTTTGCTGCTTTATCAAGGTAAAAAATGGCTGAATCAATAATATTGGTTTTCCCATAAAGCAAGCCTAAAGTATTTAGTACTTCTGGGTTGTTTGGAAATTTTTCAGCAGCCTCTTTAGCATTGAATAAGGCATCGAAAAAACGATCTTCACTTAGATACAGATTGGTTAGATTGACATAAGCATAAGGGCTTGGGTTTTTAGCAATTGCGGCCTTGTATTTGACAGTAGCTCTTACAGTTTCATTATTCTTTTCAGAGATCTTGCCCAGTGCATAATTTGCCTTATGGCCGTTAAGTGCATGGTTAGCGGCTTCTAAATAATAACGTTCCGCTAATAGAGGATCGCCAGCAGCATAGTGAACATCAGCCACTCCATTAAAATATGCGGCACGTGATTGAAAAACTGGAACTTGCCAGTTGGCTCTTAGTATCAATGCTATAACGATAATCAACCCACCAAACCGAAAAGTAAAGAAAGGCATGCTGGTAGGTTTATAAAGCACCTTGTAAATGGCTACTTTCGATTTTAATAAAGCGCCAAAATTTGCAATGATATAGAAAAGGAATATCAGGCCGAATCCTATGTGACTATAAAGTATAAAATCTCTGAATACTTCAAGGCCGGGGTCATTTCCTGTAGTTTCAAATTGAGCGATGGTAACAAAGCACCCAATGCCCATTATTAAATATAGGATAGCACCCTGAGGACTAAATTTCATCATGAACTCATATTGATTCTCCTGCTGCCTGAATCCCCAAATACCTAGAATAGCTGATATAACTAGTAAAAGGAATACATTGATATAAAGGAAGTCCCAATCAATGAGCCTGATTTCATAGAGTAACGCTAGTGCTACATTAACTAAATAGATAACACTGATCACCATTAGGTGTCCGAATCCATTGTTTACCGATTTTAAGCCCTGACCGTAGAGTATGTAGACAAACAAAGCAATGATTTCATGAGCGATGATGAATATGAATATGATGGATAAAACCAGCGCTGAACTTGTAAATGATGTCGATAAGTAAAGAAATGGAGATGGCAAGTCTGATGTGAATTGGATCAAGCCAGCGAAAAGTGTTGCCACCAGCGCAAAAGCTCCAAATCTCTTAAGTATTGAAATGTCAGGCCTAATAGAATGAAAGAAATAGGAGAGCGGTAAAAACAAAACCAGAGCTATAATTAACCCTACTTTATTTCCTTCTCCAAATAGGAGCAATAACTCGAACTTCAAACTGCTTAAGAAAAACGCGAAAATACTTACCCCTAAATAATACCAGAAACCTGAAAATGAGCTTATAACTGTAATTATGAGTACGGCTACGACTGAAAGTGCTGCTAAAAAGGCATAGTAAGAGAATGTGTTGATTGCAGGTGCTGTGCCAGCATATTTCTGAAAGTAGATGGTGTTTTCTGTAGTCTGCGTAAGATTAAAAGGTCCAACTTTAAATTCATCTACAACTACCGATGCTTTGTCACCCTGAGCCAGAATATTCCAGTCAAGCGTGTTTTCATATCCTTTGAAATGGCTGAATGCCATCCAAATCATTGATAATACAAATGCGACTAAAAGCACAAGGTAGGTAAGCTTTTGTGGCTTTGGCCAGGCTTCCCAAAAAAGGTTTTGTTTCATATTACTCCAATACTTTAGGGACTCTGAAATAGTCAGAATCCTTTTTAGGAGCATTTCTCAATGCTCGCTCATGACTTAAATGTGGTTTAACTTCATCATTTCTTAACACATTTACCTCGTGAGACATTGTAGTAAGCGGAGCGACATTGTCAGTGTTGACTTCATTCAATTTTTCAACCCATGTGATGATTTTCGTCATATCTGCCATCATTTCTTCGGCAGTATTTTCGTCAAACTCAAGTCTTGCCAAATGAGCTGTTTTGTTCAATAGTTCTCTATCAATTTTCATCGAGCTGTTGCTTCAATTCCTGATCTATGATCTCGTAAGTCTTTTGTCTTAAAGTAGCTACATCTTCCAAAGTCAAACCTTTTGTTTCCAAAGGCTCGTGATATATTACTTTAAGTAAGCGCCTTTTTGGCGTCCAACTTCCGTCTGGTAAAATTATCCAATTAAAAGGAATAGTTACAGGCACAATAGGAATTTGTTTCTCAATAGCCACCCTGAAGGCTCCATCTTTGAACCTAACCATTTTTGGAGGCTCAGTAGTCAACATACCACCCTCGGGAAATATCATCAGGTTTTTTCCTTCATCAACTGCTTTTAATGAATTAATGATGGTGGAGTATTTACTTTTCATGCTGTTTCTGTCTACCGTGATGTGCAGCTTTCTATACATCCATCCAAACAGCGGCACTTTTTCCATATCATTCTTACCAACGAATATCGAGCTGATCGGATTCAACCCCATAGTTGGAATGTCTAAATATGAGAAGTGGTTGGGACAAAAGATATATTGCCCATTTTTCAATGGAGTAAATCTCAGCTCATTTTTGTTTTTGAAGAATAGTAGCCAGAAAAATAGTTTAGCCCAGATTCGGTTGAGCTGGCCTATCCATTTATGCCTTGATTTGAATACGATAGGAACGCAGAAAAAAGGAAGCAAAAGAATGAAGAGGGTAACAAAAATTAATGCCGCATAAAATGTGTAGCCCCACCTAAAGATTTGCACTGATAAAGTCTGATTTGTTAATTATCATGCAAAATGACTAAAAATTTTAACTCACTCTAATTAATATCTAAGGATTTACATCTAAATGTTTATAGTTTTAAACTGTCATGATGTATGATTATGCATCGTGTTACTTAGATGAAATAACATGACACCACCACCTCCGTTTAGTTATACTTACTCGCCAAATATACCAGAGCTCTTGCTAGGGCTTAAATGTTCGTTAGCCATAAGCACTTACCAGACTGGTAAGGTTGTTATCTTTTCACCAAAGGATCAGAATCAACTTATTCAGCTGCCTAGAAATTTTGATAAACCTATGGGTATGGCACTTCATAATGGGCAGTGGGCAGTTGCGACAAGAGATGAACTAATCATAACTACAAATTCTGCAGGCATGGCAACCAACTATCCTGCGAATCCAAATACCTATGATAGCTTATTTATTCCCAGAGTGACCTATCACACTGGAGTTCTTGACCTGCATGATATAAGCTATACTGATGACGGATTGGTTGGTGTGAATACACTTTTTAGTTGCTTATCTAAGTTCAATGCTGATTTCAGCTTTACTGATATGTGGAAACCTCATTTTATTACAGACTTAAAACCAGAAGATAGATGCCACTTGAATGGACTGGCCATTGATGAAAATGGTAAACCAAAATATGTTTCTGCTCTTGGGCGTGGAGATAGTGCAAGAGAATGGAAAGAAAAAATGCTTACTGGTGGTATTCTAATGGATATTGATTCTAATGAAATTATAGGAGATGCACTGCCAGTTCCACATTCACCGAGGATTTATAAAGACGGATTATGGATGCTGCTCTCTGCTACTGGTGAAGTAGTTAAGGTAAATCTAGCCGATGGAAAATATGATGTAGTTACAAAGCTGAATGGCTTTGTGCGGGGTATGGACAGAATTGGAGATTATCTGTTTGTGGCAACATCAAAGTTAAGACCAAATAGCTCACTTTTTAATGAAGCCCCTGTGGCAAAAAACTCGGTTGTATGTGGCATAAGCGTAATTTATATACCAACTGGTCAGCCATGTGGGCATATATTGTATAATACATCTGTGGAAGAACTCTTTGATTTAAAAGTATTACCAGGATTAATACGTCCAAATATTTTAAATCATAGTAAGCAGCTGCATAAAACATCGGTAATTACAGAAAAGGAAGTGTTCTGGGCTCAAACTGAAGCCAAAGAAGATCAATCATAAAAATAAGGGCCATTTGAATATTCAAATGGCCCTTATTTTTTAGTCTGTATTAACCTTCGAGACTCTTGGGATTAACAAAATGTCTGTCTGGCGGCCATCGATATACCAGACCCCACTTTTATCAAAATAAGCATCTTCTTCAAGCATTATCCTGATTTCCTTGTCCCATTCCTTAATATATGTTGAGGCATTTAATTCTATACTATATGCCGTGTTCAGGTGCAAAGGATAGTCACCATCTCCAGGCACACCACCTTGTGAGTCCCACATGCCTAATGTTGTACCGGCTGCATGACCGTGATAACCAATAGGGTGGGTGTAGATTGAAGGTTTAATGCCTTCAGCAATAGCTGCCTCTCGTGACTTTTTTAAAACCTGATTTCCGGTCTTTCCTTCTTTGAAATTATTGGTAAAGATATCCTGAAGTCTATTGCCATTCTTGAAAGCTGCCTTAAGGTATTCAGGAGCTTCTGTTTCACCAGGCCTTAATATATAGGCGTGTTGCTGTGTGTCTGTATTAAGCCTTAGATAAGTGATACCAAAGTCACAATGCAGTAAGTCACCCGGCATGATTACATTTTTCTCAGGTCTTTTTGAGAAAGACCTTAAATGATCGAAAGACTCACTGTCACCTCTCTGTACTGATACACTAGGATGAAACCAGGTTGTTAATTTTAGCTCCCTGATCTTCTCACGCATCCACCAAACCACATCGTCAGTTGTTGTAATTCCAGGGTGGATAACACTACCTGAAAAGGCTTCATCTATTATTTCATGTGCTATTCTTACTATCTGTGGGTAAATGGCCATTTCTCTGGCAGAACGTGTTTCTAACCATCCTACAGCTACTTTTTCTGCACTTACGAGTTTAGCGCTATTTTTCTTACCTAAGGCTGCTTTAAGTTCTTCATAGTCCGTTACAACTAAGCCATCGGCATGAGCCCAGTCAGTGGACATATTGATTCCTATTTTCTTAGGGTTACGTTCATTAATAATTTCAACAAGCCTCTGCCATTGATCTGGCTGTTTTTCTTTGTCCCAAGAGCTTTTAAAACCAGTGCCTACATCATATCTGGCCACTGCCAAAGTTTCTAACGGCTTTCCTTCTCCCTGATCATACATCACAAGAATAGTCCTTCTTCGTGCTGCCAGCCAAGTAGCAGGTAGCATGGTCTTAATCACAGGATCCTCATTATATTCCCTTGAAATAACAAGCCACATATCAATGCCTTCCTTTCTCATGATAGGGGGTAATATGGTCTGTAAGCGTTCTTCGAGAATTTCGTCAATTACTCGGGCTCTTTCCTGCATTGACAGGATGGTCGGATATTTATGTTGAGCCTGGGCAGTTGAAAAAAACAGGACCAATAATAGAAGTGATAAAAGTTTAGCGTTCATAAATGGTTTATTTTTAGTCTAGTCTGATGATACATCGTTGCGCCTTTAAAATAAGCATGGCTTTTTCTAAGTCAAGTTGAGATTTGGTTTCATCCATTTTTTCATTGAATGACTTATTAAGTTCCTTTCTTCGCATGGCTTCAAAAAACCTTCTTACCTCTACAGGCTTGTCAAGAATCAGGGGAGGCACTTTTGCTGGTTTATTGTCGTCACCTTTTGACACCATAGTGACATAGGAAGTGTTGGTGTGTTTCACACTGCCCACTTTTACATTTTCGGCAATTACTTTGATACCAACAACGAGGGAGGTATTACCCACATAATTTACTGAGGCATGCAATGACACAAGATCACCCACTTCAACAGGTTGCAGAAATTCCACACCATCTACCGAAACCGTAACGCAGTAATTACCCGCATGCTTGCTGGCACATGCATAGGCCACTTTATCAATAAGTGATAATAGTATACCACCATGAATCTTCCCTCCAAAATTTGCATAGGAGGGAATCATCAATTCGGTGATGGTAGTTTTAGAATATTCTACTGTCCTGCCTGCAATGTTTTCCATTCTTCAAGATAGCAATTATTCTTAAATTTAAGATTTAGTTTTATCCTACCATCTGTCTACCATTTTGAGGGTAATATAATGTGAGTAACGACTCCATTTCCTTTTTACCGGCAGAAATATGATTAACCATTTCCCATTTATCATGATTGATCAGGTTTCTTAAAGGTTGTTCTACTTTAGGAATTCTTTTAAAAGGGCTTAGCAATTTCTTATCCCAAATTTTGCTGTAACGCACAAGATCATCAGGGTAAACCACTTTTCTTTTAGTGCCTTCTGACGCAGCTCTAAATGGTTCTGAGATATTCAAATAACCATAGTCATCCGTTAATTGCTCTCCTGGATTTATGTCTCGAATGGCGATCTCAAAATCATAAGCCGTAGTAAAGCAATTGGAATTGAAGCTGTGGTTTACAAAGCGACCATTATCCCAGCAAAGGACATAGTTGCCATATCTGTTTCGATAGGAATATACCTCTAAAATATCTTTGTAAAGTTGATCCATAACTTCAACTTCTGAAGGTGAAAATTCTCTATCTAATTTGTCTAAAACCCAGGTAATGGTGCCTGCGGGGATGAAATCTGTGGCTACTACCCCGTAGCCTATCTCATCATTGATGAAGCGGAGCTCTGTCTTTGAATGTATCATCTTTGCTCATGCAATTTGATGCGGTGAATGTATGAAAAAGTTTGATTTGTTAGTATACCTCGACAGTCGCTTGATAAA
>NZ_SMLV01000102.1 GCF_009711525.1 Fulvivirga lutimaris | reverse complement strand
TGCTAGGCTTTGACAAAAAGAAAGATAGTGATCTTGAGTACGAAATTGAAGGTATCCATGTATTAGTCGAAAAAAAACACACCATGTATTTGCTCGACCTTGAGGTTGATTTCTATGAAGGTGGCGATGCCAGAGGTTTTACCTTTGTGAAGAATACATCACCTGCTCAGGCAGAGTGATACTGTCGCTTTCTTACATTCTCCGGAAATTGGTGGATTAAATTTAGATAAACTTACCTCTACACTTGTTACTGGTAATTCATTGAGAATACGAGAAGCCATTTTATGCACTACTTGCTCCAGTAATTTTGACGGTATTTCCATAACCTCTGCAGCTATGGCGTATAGCTTTTCATAATCTACAGTCTCAGCCAGCTCATCATCAATGGCTGCCTTTTCAAAATCCGCTTCTACAGTAATGTTCACTTCGAAAGTATTACCTAACTCACGCTCACGCTCATAAAACCCATGATAGGCATAAAACGTGAGTCCCTCAAGACTAATTTTACCCATCAATCTAGATCATCAAAAAATGAAGTGCTTTTTCCTGAATCAGAAACTTTCTCCACTTCAACGTCATTCTTAGGTTCTTCTTTTTTTGACTCAGGCTCTGCTGGAGTATCTAGTTCAAGCTCAATCTCCACTTTCTTACTGGCTTTGGCAGGAGCAATATCGCGCTTAACCTTCATAAGCTCTTCATCTATATCTACCTTCTTGATCTGATCTTTGGCTCTATTTGCTTTATCAATAGCTTCATTTGCAAAAGATTTTATATCAGATAAAAGATCTTCTTTAACATTCTCCAATTGCCTGTACAGGTTGGCCAATGACTTAACCCTGTCCTCCATGTCATCAATGGCATTGCGAGATTTCATCTCAGCCTCCTCAATCATATCTTTGGCTTTAGACTTAGCTTCATTCATCAGGGCTTCAGCCTTCATTTCAGTCTCGCGCATATGCAGCTGAGCCGTTTTAGTGGCCTGATCAATCATGTTAGCACCAGTGTCCTCAGCGGTTTTTAACGTTTTGAATAAAGAATTTTCAACCTCACGAAGCTTTTCTACCTCTTTCTCAGACGATTCGAGTTTGATTTTCAACTCTTTATTCTCATCCATCAGTTTTTCCCATTCTGTACCCAAAGTGGTTAAAAATGCTTCTACCTCTTCCTTGTCTAACCCTCTAAAAGCCTTTTCAAAGGTCTTTTGTCTAATTTCTAATGGTGTAATTTTCATATCTATCTTTATACTAAACCAACGGTATCAACTATTAAAAGCTATATCCCAAATGGATATTGACCTGTCATCACTGGCACTTATGAGCAAATCATCATGACCTGTCCATAACAATTTATTTACCGAAGTGCCATGACCTGCATGCCTTGCTTTATCAATTACTTTCAAAAGTTTGAATGCTTGCGCATCCCATACTTTTATCGATTTATCCATGCTACAAGTTACAAAATGTTTGCCATCTGGACTAAATGTGATGTTGTTAATGGCGAACATATGAGCTACAATATCTTCTAATAACAGATATCCGGCATTAACATCCCAAATTTTCAGATGCGCATCCCTACCTGCGCTTAAAAGCAACTCATTGTCAGGAGAGTAGCAGACTGAGAATACAGAATTATCATGATCCTTAAGCCTATATTTTACAGAATAATCTTCAAGGTTATAGATTACAATGCTATGATCGCTCGTACCA
>NZ_SMLV01000054.1 GCF_009711525.1 Fulvivirga lutimaris | reverse complement strand
AATGGACAATGACAGTTACATTCCTAATGCGGAAAGCTCAAGAACTACCATGAGTTTTGGTGGTAACGGTCAGTTAGATAACGGATTATTCCTTTCAGGGACTATTAACTATACAAATACTTTCCAACAGGCTCCACAGTCAGGGGGTAGTGCATTTAACGACTATTTCACAGGTGCAAGTATTGCCGGCTCGCCAGGAAATTCAGCTGGTGCAGGTTCTATTTTTGCAAGGCTATTTTACTTACCAAGAAATTTTGACTTGAATGGTCTTCCATTTGAGAACCCGGTAAATGGTAATAATGTGTTCTATAGAGCTTTGGATAATCCGCGCTGGATTGCCAAATACAATCTATATACCAGTGAAGTAAATAGAGCCTATGGAAGTATGACCGCTTCTTATGATGTCACTGATTGGTTAACTGTACTTGCCCGTGGTGGTATGAATACTTATCATGATTCAAGAAGAAGCATTATTAGAAAAGGGGGTCTTTTAATACCAAATGGGGAGGTATGGACAGAAGATCTTTCCTACACTGAGCAGAATTATGATTTCACAGCTACTGCGAACAAGGATTTTGGTAATCTAAGTGTTAACGCACTTGTAGGTTTAAATATGCAGCAAAGAGATTTGAACAGAAGACGTGTTACCGGCTCAAACATTATTTCTACTGGCTTGAACAAAACCGATGCGACTTCGACTCAAATTGTAGATTATGACTACAATTTATTAAGAAGGCTTTATGCGGTCTATACTAATGTGGTATTAGGTTATAATGATTATCTGTATTTGACATTAACAGGAAGAAATGACTGGTCATCT
>NZ_SMLV01000134.1 GCF_009711525.1 Fulvivirga lutimaris | reverse complement strand
TATAGAGCCTTGCCCCCCATATATGTATGCAATTGTTTTGGGTTTGCCTCCCTCAAATGGCATTATTCGAATTAAGCAGTGTCTATAGAAAGGATGGTCGTTAGGGTCGATGTCTTTAGGGAATGAAATAAACACAATCCATTTTTGGTCAGGGCTAATATGGGGAAACCAATCATTATAATCATCAAAGGTAATTTGTTCCTGATTTTTGCCATTAGCGTCCATTTTCCAGAGTTTCATTTTTCCGGTTCTGGAAGAGTTGAAGAAAATATGCTTACCATCAGGAGTAAATTCTGAGCCGTCATCTAATGCTTTTTGATTGGTCAGCTGGGTCTCATTTCCAGTTTCAACATCTATCGAATAAATGTCATATTGACCATTTCTCTCCCCAGTAAAGAGCATGGACTTATTGTCTGGTGACCAGCCGTGCAAGTATGATGCACCAACACCTGATTTAGTAACTTGTGTCGGATTGTCACTACCTCCTGAAGATAAGTAATAGAGCGAAGAAGCATTATTCTCAGCTGGGTTGTGATTGCTAATGCCCAGTAAAGATCCATCGAACGACAATACATGATCATTGTTATTATTTACAGCAAACCCGGTATTTAAATTGGTGATTTGGCTGCTCCGGAGATTGAATGAATAAAGCCTTCCTTTGGAGTTGTATATTAAATTTTGCCCATCTGCAGTCCAGTTAGGTGCTTGTATCGAGTGTGCGGATGTATAGATTATTTTGCGGTTTCCTGATTCAATGTCCAAAATTTCAAGATTGCTTCCAATGTATTCTCTATATGGAACAAAATTTGGATCTGCTTTTTTAATAATTCTTACATTTCTAAATTCAACAGTTTCAACAACATCCGGATTGTGTGCACATACATAGAGACCTACGAATACTTCATTGTCCATTGGTAAAATATCAGACTCCACAGTGGTAAATTCCTCTCCAAATTTGGCAGATGACATTATAAATTTATCACCAATCCTTTCCAATTGGATCACGGTTGGAAAAGTGTTTATTGAGGTATATTCTTCCGTATCGCCACCGTCAGTTTTTCTGTATTGCAAAGAGGTTAACCCATCACCATGGGTTGTGGCATTGATATGCTTTGTTTCACCACTTAAGTCGTTTTTTACAATCCATCCCGCCTTTCTATGTGGGTCAACACCTTGTCCTAGAAACGATAATTCTGCCCGAAGTATGAAGTCGCCTTGAATGGTAGTCCACAAATAGTTAAACTCATCCTGCGCAAACCACATATTTGCCCCGCTTCCACCTATGGTGTAGGTATCATTTGCCTTATCGTAATTGACAAAACCACTTTTTTTAGGGCTACCAATATTGGTATGGTTATCGAATGCACCCAAATTCAGTTGACAGAATGCAGTGTTGGCTATTAAAAACAATAATATGAATTGGAATTTTAAATACATATAACTTGGGGGTTATGGCACCAATAAATAAACGAACTCAAGTACTTAGGGCAAGGTATTGTTAAAATATGAAAAACTCAATTTAAATATTTGTTCTATTTAGTACAGAGGGTAATTCTGGCATCTAAATCAAAGTGATATATGGAAATATAAATGCTGTCAGTCAGAGATACTTCGGTTTCCCTCCTGTTCTTCTCGATGATCTTGATTGCCCATAGGGCTGAAGTAAAAATATCCCATATTCCGATATGAAATATTTGTGATCATCCTATATAATTAACATCACTCTTAAGTATGATGCTTTGATCACTTTGTGAAGCCAGCAGGGCAGGAGTTCTCCCATTTTACTTTTGTTTATCTTCCAAACAAATTCAGTGACTGGTGTTCTCACAATGGCCTCATCTCCTACCTTTTTATCTAGCAGAGCCTTTGCCATAGGAGAGTCCATAGAGATATAATCTTTGTTGCCAATAAGTTCTTCATAGCCTACAATACGCAGGCGTTTTTTCAAGCCCTTATCATTTTCAATTTCCACCCGTTCGACAAACATTACTTTGCCCTCGTGATAAGGGTCGTAACGAATCATTTTAAAATCATCGATGCATTTGTGCAAGTAGCGCACGCGGCTATCAATTTCCCGTAGTCGCCTTTTATTATAATGATAATCTGCATTTTCTGATCTATCACCAAGACTAGCAGCCCAAGCAACTTTGTTTGTAGTTTCGGGCCTATCCACCCTCCAGAGATGGTCCAATTCTGCCTTTAGCTTTTCTAATCCTTCAGGGGTTATCATCTGTATTCCCATTGTGATCAGCTAAGCTTGGTAAATTCCAATTCAAAGGAAATAAAAATGACTCTTATCTAATAGGTCCAAGCAAATGAGTGTGATAAAAAAAGCTTTTGGTAATTATAAAAAGATCCACTCGTGAGTACTATAAAATTGGTTGAGCTGCATAGAGGCTGTAATAAGACAAATTATGGAAATATTGAGACAAAAGAGTAACTACATTGTGGGAGTTCCCCAAATAAAGCCCCTCAGCTTGAGAAATATTGTGTCAAATAAGTCCCATTTTATAATTCAGGACGATTTTATACTCAAATTATATTTTCTTGTGGAAAAGAAAGCGAAGACACCATAGAAAAGCTGA
>NZ_SMLV01000349.1 GCF_009711525.1 Fulvivirga lutimaris | reverse complement strand
TTATAGGACTTTACACCTAATTAGGTTATAATTAAAGCTTAAATAGAAGTATCATATGACGTGCTATGTGGGATAAGAAGTTTAAACAGTCTGACAGGAAAAAATTCCTCCATTTAATACAATACATAGTTGACGCCATAGATAGTGGCATACTTAAATCAGGAGAACTACTTCCCACTCAAAGAGATTTATCAAAAAGACTTAATGTTTCTATTGGTACTATTACAAAAGCTTTTAAAGAGCTTGAGCACATGGGGTATCTGAGTGGTGAAATAGGACGAGGGACGTTCGTTAGCGATATTACTAGTGAGTACAAAAACTTCCTTTATACAGAAAGCAAAACTCCCTACAAATACAATTTAGGCCATTTCAGAACAAGCGAACTATTTAATCATACAATACAGCTCAACCTCTTATCAGGAATCAAAGAGGCGTCAAGTAGTCCAGACTTCTTCTACAAGCTAAATGACTTTAATAATTGCGGAACGGAACATCAAAAACAGTCCTTTATCGACTGGATTAAACCTCTGGGCTTTGGCAATATAACTACGTCTGAAGCAACGTTGCTGATGTCCGAGGTATCAGCTGTTAACACTATTATAAATACATTCACCGAAGCAGGTGACAACATCTTGATTGAGCAAATTGGCGACAGGATAACCAAAGACCAGATACTTCAGAGCAAAAGAACACTGGCACCAGTGAAGATTGATAATCTTGGTATTGACCCTAAGGATCTTGAAGAAAAAATTAAGCTTCATCAGCCCAAAATACTGGTAACCCAGCCTACTTTCCATATGCCTACAACGATGGTAACGTCTAAGAACCGCAAACAAGAAATTGTGAAAGTATGCGAAAGGTATAATATCATTATTTTAGAAGATGGTAGAACGGATAAATTCTATGACAATGTAGTAAATCCATACTACGAAATGAATCCGGAAATTGCCATTTATGTTACCGGTACTTATTTCCCACTAAACCCGGCCCTTTCTAGCTCAATTGTAGTAGGTAGCAACAACAATATAAAAAAAATAGAAAATCAGTTTAAACTATACAATTGGACACACTCTCAAATCTTATTAGAAATATGCACCAATTTAATAACCTCTGGAAGGGCCGACAAAATAGTTGAAGAGCGAAAAAAATTGCTTGAACTAAGAAATAAGTGCTTTGATGATGTGTTCGATATAGCACCAAACGCATCGCTCAAATATTGCCCCTTCAGGTGGCTCAAACTGCCTAACTCGTGGGCCAATGCCCAATTTGCCCAACTTGCATTTGAGAATGGCATTTTAGTTCGTAATAGCGACATCTTTTTAAATGAAGACCTGCCCCAACTACCTTATATAAGAATAAGCAACGGGGCTATAAATAACGATGCTGATTATGAAGCAGCGCTTCTTGAAATAAAAAGACTCTTTGAAGAACAGGATTTTAGTTTTTAACCTTCTTAACCCTTCAATTAGCACTCAGCCATGCCTTTCTAATTTTAATTACTTCCTCGTCAGCGGATTTATCGAAAGCAAAACCTTTAAACGGCACTTCTTCATAGAAAGCTTTCAAGTTTAATTCAACCTCTTTGCCCTTTCTTAAAACAGTGAGCGAAATACTTTCCCCTTCCTTGATTTCTGCAACTTGCTCAACCAAAAGACTCCTAACATTGTCTAAAGTTATTTTTTCACCATTATATGCCACTAGATAATCTTTGGTCTTCAAACCCAACTCTTTGGCGAATTTTGAGTCGAACTTATCAACCTGAAATAGCTGCTTCTGGGCATCATATTGAACCTGACCACCAATCAATATAAATTTCCTTATTGAAGGTGACTCATAAATTACTCCTACCTTTGCAAGAATGTCGTTGTAAGGAATTGGGGCGCTGCCAATTACATATTGATTAAAGAACTCCTCTATTTCTGGAAAAGTAAGCTCAGAGATAACATCAAATAGTTGATCATCTGTGAATGGTCTCTCTGGTCCATACTTAACAGCGAGCGATTTTAACAGATCAATAATGCCTTTTTCTCCTACTGACTGTTCCCTGATCAATATATCCAAACACAAACCGATTAACGCACCCTTCATGTAAACATTGAAGAATTGGTTGCCATACTGTTTGTCTAACATATGCTCACTTAACTCCACCATAGAGATGTCATCCTTAAATTTTTTAGAATTTTCAAGCTTATTGGTGATTCTGACCAGGAGACGATCCTGTGTAATAAGTCCTGCCTTTAATTGAGCCATTTGAGCAATGTACTCGGTCACTCCTTCATAGAGCCATAAATGTTTTGACATTTTGGGTGTTAGATAATTGAAATAATGGATCTCTTCAGAATGTATACTGAGCGGAATAACTGTGTGGAAAAATTCATGGGTTACTACCCCATTAATGGTTTCAGCAATCTCTCCAGAAGAAAGCTTCTCGGGAAGAAACAAAACTGTTGACTCCCGATGTTCCAATGCACCTTCAACATTTGGTGATGAAGGTTTGAAATCTTCTGAGTACAAATAAACCAGAATAGCATATCTATCTGTCTGATTAAGGTCTGCTAAATACTCCCGACTGGCTGCAATTGTACGCTCCACTCCTGCTTTCAAGTCATTCGCTTTATGCCTACCACTTGGAGAATAAATGGACAGCATCACGTCCATATTATCCACCTTAAAATTGGTGCTATTAGGTTTTGAATACATTATGGGACTATCTACCAGATAATCATAATTTTTGAGATTGAAATAATGCCTATTGTTAGCACTGGATATGATAGGTAAAGCCGTATATACCTCAAAACCTTCCGGGTAAGTAATGGACAAGTTATAGGGCCGCTTTGTGGCTCCCTTTAAATAACCCACAACAGCATGAAAGTTGAGTAAAAAATTTTCGCCTTCCTGAATATTTGAACCGGCAGGCTCGAAAACCTTCTTACCATCAGAGGCTTCAAAAGTATCATCAACCCAATAACTAATATTATGCAACTTGTCAGCACGCTTGATTATCCATTCATTAAGACTTGCCGTTTCAACATCAATTTCGTTACCTTCTTTATCTAAGGCCTTAAAATCATGAATAAATCTCCCGTAATTATTTTCCTCATAAGTACCGGGAATGATTTTTGGCATAATGAATGTGACTTCTGGCGTATCCATTTTAGGCGTCTTAATATCCACCTTGACCCTATCATTAACTACATTCACTAAATCGATAGTTACACGATATTGATCATAAGATTCCTGAACCTGGGCATAACCATTCAGGTGTGTTGATAGTATTAAAACTGCAATCACATACAAAAGGCAGTGTTGCCTTAAAGGATTTCTTTGCTGCATAAAATAATTGTTACCTTTTAAAGTTCAGGACGCTAACCACCATATGGGCAATTAACAAACTCCATTTCCTACTCCGTTCTAATCGACTTCACGGGATTTGCCACAGCGGACTTCACAGACTGATATCCAGTAGTAATTAATACAAGAGCCAACGAAACAGTACCGGCCAATATGAAGATATCTAATGAGATACTAACGTCATAAGGGTACTGTTGCAACCAATCTTTAAGCACATAGTAAGCCGCAGGCCATGCAATCAGATTAGCAACCAAAAGCAACTTCACAAAATCTCTGGACATAATAAATATGAGGCTGTTTACCGAAGCACCCAACACTTTTCTAATACCTATTTCCCGGGTTTTTTGAATGGCGAAAAATGATGATAATCCAATTAACCCGATAAGGGCAATAAATATGGCTATGACAGCAAAAGTCAAAAAGATATCTCCAAAACGCCTCTCTGACCTGTAAAGCTCATCATATTCCAGATTTAGAAATGAGTAGTCAATCTGCTCGTCAGTCACCCGTTCCTCCCATAGCTTGGTAATATCAGCAATGGTCTTTTGAATATCAATACCAGGTTCAAATTGAACTGTAATTACCGGAGGAGTAATATTCCTGTTCGTCAGATTTTCAAGATCAACACCAAACATTATCAATGGTCTTATTCGTTCGTGCAATGAATTGAAATGAAAGTCTTTTATAACGCCTATTATCTCAACCTCTCCTGCAGTGGTAGGCCTTATCTTCTGGCCGATTGGATTCTCCCAGCCTATTTCATTAGCCGCTGTTTCATTAATAATCACATTTAATGAATCATTTCTCTGCTCTTCAAAACCTCTTCCTGCAACAATCTCAAGCCCATAAGTATTGATAAAATTCTTATCCCCGGTAATTTGCCCACACTGGTAGCGCTCTGTAGATGGCCGTCCTATCGCCTCAAAAGTAAGACCTGAAACCTGTCTGCCTGGAACGTGAAATGAAGCTGAAACCTCATTGACTCCAGACATTTGCTCGATGCTATTTTTAAATGACAAGAAAGAGCTTCCAAGAAGATTAGTATCGTTAATTGTCAACAGCTGCTCCTTCTTAAAGCCCAGCTTTTTATTGATTAAAAAGTCAACCTGCTTATTGACAATCAATGTGCCAATAATCAGAAAAATGGAAATACTGAATTGAAGAATGATCAAGGTATTTCTTAAGATATTGTTGCTCTTACCTTTTGTAACCTGACCTTTAAGTATCTTAACTACATTGAAAGATGATATAAAAACAGCAGGATAAGAACCCGAAAATAGGCTGACAAGAAATATAATAATAACAAACACTGGCCCATAAACCAGCCAATCGATCTGCTCTATAGACAATTCCTTTCCTGCCAAAGTATTAAACTGTGGCAACAGCAAACTAAAGAGGATAAAGCCGACAATTCCTGATACAGTGCACAATATGGTGGACTCTGTAAAGAACTGGATAAACAAGCCTTGCTTTGTAGAACCCAACGTTTTTCTGATGCCTACTTCTTTGGCCCTTCTGATAGATCTGGCGGTTGAGAGATTGGTAAAATTGATGGAGGCTATAGCCAAAATGAAAATCCCTATTATCGAAAAAAGAATCACATATTGCATATCTCCATTGGGCTTCATTTCGAACTGAAGATTGCTATTTAAATGGATACTGCTTAAAGGCTGCAAATAGAAGTTATGGATATTTCCAGCTGCCTCATATTCTTCAATAGTCTTACCTAAATAAGCTTCAACCGGTGGGCCAACATATTTAACCACTACGGTATGAAATAGCTTTTCAAACTCCCTTGGATCAACTCCATCATTAAGCTTTATGTAGTTATAGGTATTGTATGACACCCATTCAAACGCACTAAACTGATCAAATGAAAACGACTCCCACGAAAGGAGGAAATCAAATTCAAGGTGTGATCTTCTTGATACATCTTCAACCACTGCAGTGATAGTATATTCTGCAGTGTCATTAACCAGCATCTTTTGCCCAAGTACCTGATCAGTACCAAAATATTTAATCACCATTTCCTCAGTGACAGCCATATTAAACGGCTCCTCAAGTGCCGTCAGCTCTCCCGCCTTAATGGGTATCGACAGCATTTCCAGAAAGTTAGAGTCCACTGCAAGTACATCCTCTTCCAAAAATGAAATATCCTTCACCTCATTTTCAAAACGGAAATTCGCTATTGGTAAAGCCCTACTGGTTTGCTGTACTTCAGAAAACTCCCTTTGCATGGTATAGCCTAGAGGCTGAGGTGTTGTGGCATAACTAGATTGCGCATTTGGAAAAAACCTCTCCAGCGCTATTCTGTAAACATTATTCTGATGATAATTATCAAATGATAATTCATCATTAACAAAAAGCGCTATAAAATAGATGCAGGCAATTGCAATGCTCAAACCAAGCAAGTTAATAATTGTAAAGAGTTTATCCTTTTTAAAGAACCTGAATGCCAAAACAAGATTAATGCCTTTCATAATGCAGTTATAAATTTGTCAATACAAAAGAAGAAATAAGTAATTAATGAAACATTACCGTTTATGTAATATTACAATTAGCATCCATTAAACTTAAAAAATCAACAATAATTAATGTAGACCTTATTATTAACAATATTGTAATTTGATAATTAAGACTGTTTTAAATGTATCAAACTTTCGAATTATTGATTGGAATCATCTTTTAATACTTCAGTTGTATCTATTCCTGTTAATTCTTTGAGGCAAGAATGATAAAACATCTTAACAGAAGTAAATACATTATCAGCGCTTAGCTTCTGTATTTTTAGAACTTTCATATACAACACTCCCATTAGGCATTTCAATTTCCACCTATTATATTGATGTTTTATGATCATATGAAACGTTAAATCAATATAATCATGACCCTATCCCTTGATCAACAAAAACACCTTGAAGCTCTACTAATTGCAGGCGAGGAATTAGAAGCCGTAAGGTATCTGCAAGATACATTGGGGCTTTCTGCCGAAGAGGCCCTCCAACTCACAGAAAAGTTGGACAAAACTGTTGAGCAATCGCCAGCCGCGGCCATGTTCAAAACAATGAAACATGGCTCAAAGCATATGATGAAGGACTCCAAAATTGGGAAGTGGATTGGTGGGGTTTTTATGTTTTTTGGTCTTGTTATGCTTTCAGTGTGTATTTACATCTTCTATAGCAACTATAAATTTGCTCAAAATGCCGTTTCGGTGAATGGAAAAGTAATAGGTTTTGACACACACTATAGCTCAGATGATGATGGTGGATCAACCTTAATGTACAGCAGCATTTTTAAATATGAATATCAGGGGCAAGAGTATGAACATACCAGCGATGTGAGTTCTTCAAGTCCTGATTATGATGAAGGTGAGGAGGTTGAAATACTGATAGATCCGGAGAAACCCTCCAAAGCATTGGTCAATGAATTCTGGGATCGGTGGTTTATTATCGTACTGATGGGTATAATGGGCTCGATGTTCACTGGTGGGGGTTTAATGGCTTTTAAACTATCTTAGAATAAGTGACAAGTCCCCATCCATAAAATTATTGGAGGAATACCTCTTACTTTTATCTAATATTAAATTCCAATAACCCCTTTATTTGATAATGAAGATTTTCCTACCCCTTGTTGTGTTTACATCTTTAATAATAGGTTGTTCCACCAGTCCGAAAGAAGAAAAGGAGACAATTCCAACTTCTGGTAATCCTTTGTTTGAAGGATGGTATGCTGACCCAGAAGGCGCTGTATTGGATAATCAATATTGGATCTTTCCTACCTATTCTTCTGAGTATGAAAAGCAGGTGTTTTTCGATGCCTTTTCTTCTCCTGACTTGGTATCTTGGCAAAAACACGAGCATGTTTTAGATACATCCATTATTAAATGGGCTCGACAAGCCATGTGGGCACCTGCTATTATTGCCAAAGATTCATCTTACTATCTCTTCTTTTCAGCCAACGATGTGCAAAAGCCTGGTGGCCCTTATTGGGACGAAACAGACACCATCAATCACACTGGTGGTATAGGTATTGCAGTAGCTTCTTCTCCAGGTGGCCCTTTCAAAGATTATTTAAACAAACCTTTGATATCGACATTCGAAAATGAAGCTCAGCCTATCGATCAATTTGTATTTAAGGACGTTGATGATACTTACTATATCTTTTATGGCGGCTGGAGACACTGCAATATGGCCATCCTTAATGATGATTTTACAGGATTCACACCCTGGGAAGACGGCTCTTTGTTCAAAGAAATAACTCCCGAAGGTTATGTAGAAGGCCCCTTCATGTTTATTAGAAACAGTAAATATTATCTGATGTGGTCTGAAGGTGGCTGGACCAATGGCAGCTATAAAGTTGCCTATGCCATGGCCGATAAGGTCACTGGCCCATTTGAGCGGATAGGTACTATTCTGGAAAGTGATACCACAGTAGCTACTGGGGCAGGTCATCACTCAGTCATCAACACTCCTAATACTGACAATTGGTATATTGTCTATCACCGCAGGCCAATTCCAAATGAAGCCCGTGACCACAGAGTGACTTGTATCGATAGTCTGTATTTTAACCCTGATGGCACAATCAAACCAGTAAAAATGACATTTGAAGGGGTTGCTAAAAATGAAATACAACCGAATTAGTCTAACTTAACATTCAGCAATAAGAATATTTATACAATTCCATGAAATACATTTTCTCACTACTTTCCATCGCAGTCCTTCTTGGGTCATGCGCTAAAAATGAATTACAAACCGTACCCTCTGAATCCAGCATAGCACTGGTCGATTATGTTAACCCTCTAATGGGTACCGATTCAGAAATTTCATTATCTAATGGTAACACCTACCCTGCCGTAGGTGTGCCCTGGGGAATGAACATGTGGACACCTCAGACTGGGGTAATGGGTCATGGCTGGGCTTATACTTATGATGCAACCAAGATCAGGGGTTTTAAACAGACTCATCAACCTTCTCCATGGATGAATGATTATGGTCAGTTTGCCATAATGCCTGTAACTGGCGGACTGAAGTTCAATCAGGATGATCGAGCCAGCTGGTTTTCACATAAAGCTGAGATTTCTAAACCTCACTATTATAGTGTCTACCTTGCCGACCATGATGTAACCACTGAATTCACCCCAACAGAAAGAGCTGCTCAATTCCGATTTACATTCCCCAAGTCAGACAGTGCTTTTATAGTGGTAGATGCCTTTGATAGAGGTACTTACGTCAAGATTATTCCAGAAGAAAACAAAATTATTGGCTACACAGTAAGGTATCACCGTGGCGAATACAAGAACTTTAAAAACTACTTCGTCATCAAGTTTGATCAGCCATTTGATAATATAAATACCTGGAGTGGCAATGACTTAGCCAAAGGGCAAGCAGAAATGGAGGCCAATCATGCCGGAGCAGTAGTTGGTTTTAAAACTAAAAAGGGACAGGTAATTAATGCTAAAGTGGCTTCTTCATTTATCAGTTTTGAACAGGCAGAATACAACCTTACTTCTGAGCTTGGTAATGATGACTTTGAAACTACTAAACGAAAGGCCGCTGAACTGTGGAATGATAAACTTGGAAAAATAAAAGTAGAAGGTGGATCAATTGATCAGATGCGTACATTCTATTCTTGTTTGTACCGAACACTTTTCTTTCCTAATAAACTTTATGAAATTACTCAGAGTGGAGACATTATGCACTGGAGTCCCTATACTGGTGAAGTTTTACCTGGGTATATGTTTGGTGGCACTGGTTTCTGGGACACCTTCAGAGCCCTATACCCATTCTTAAATCTGGTTTACCCGAGCATCAACAAAGAAATGCAGGAAGGACTGATCAATGATTACAAAGAAGGTGGCTGGCTTCCTGAATGGTCGAGTCCTGGCTATGCTAATATCATGGTTGGTAATAACTCTGCCTCGGTGGTGGCGGAAGCTTACATCAAAGGATTGAGAGGTTATGATATTGAAACACTCTATGAAGCTTTAGTCCATGGAGCAAATAATGAAGGACCTATGACTGCGGTGGGACGAGCAGGTGTGAAATACTATAATGAATTGGGCTATGTTCCGTATGATGTAGAGATTAACGAAAATGCTGCCCGCACATTGGAATATGCTTATGATGACTTCTCCATATATCAGCTGGCAAAAGCCCTCAACAAACCTCAGGAAGAGATTGACCTATATGCCAAGAGAAGCCAGAATTACAAAAACCTGTTTGATCCTGCTTCTGGGTTAATGCGAGGGAAAAATAAAGACGGCAAGTTCCAATCGCCATTCAACCCTTTTAAATGGGGTGATGCCTTTACCGAAGGCAACAGTTGGCATTACAGCTGGTCTGTATTTCATGATGTTCAAGGTCTGGTTGATCTTATGGGCGGTGAAGAGAATTTTGTTGCTAAGCTGGATTCAGTTTTTGAACTGCCACCAATATTTGATGATAGCTACTATGGTGGTGTTATCCATGAGATTCGTGAAATGCAAATTGCTAATATGGGTCAATATGCTCATGGCAACCAGCCGATACAGCACATGATCTATTTGTACAATTATGCTGGCGCCCCTTGGAAAACGCAATACTGGGCCCGTGAAACTATGAACAGGATGTACCAACCTACCCCAGATGGCTATTGTGGTGATGAAGACAATGGACAAACTTCAGCCTGGTACATATTCTCAGCGCTAGGATTCTACCCTGTATGTCCATCAGTTAATGAGTATGTGCTAGGTGCTCCCCTATTTGAGAAGGCAACAATACAATTGGAAAATGGCAACACGCTTGAAATTACGGCTCCAGATAATAGTGATGATAATCGCTATGTACAAAAACTGATGTTCAATGGTAAGGAATACACTCAAAATTATCTTATTCACGAAGAACTAATGAAAGGAGGAAAGTTAAATTTTGAAATGACGAATACTCCCAATAAAACAAGAGGAACTAGTAAAGAGAGCTATCCATATTCTTTCTCTAACCAAAAGTAAAAGATCATTATTATGCTTAAGAAAATCATCGGTTTCAGTTTAATCCATTTATCAGTATGCATTGTGGCACTCGCACAAAATGCTACCCCAAATCTGGTAAAGTATGTAGACCCAATGATAGGCACCGCCCGAATGGGCCATACCTACCCGGGAGCAACGGCTCCATTTGGCATGGTACAACTAAGTCCTGATACGGATACCATCCCTTATGCGGTCAATGGTAAATACAATCCAGATGTTTATAAATACTGCGCTGGCTATCAATATGATGATCCTACCATTGTAGGCTTTAGCCACACCCACTTCAGCGGCACTGGCCATTCTGATTTAGGTGATTTCTTAGTGATGCCAACTACTGGCCAATTGCAAATGAACCCTGGTACAGCAGATAAGCCAGAGAGTGGTTTTCGCTCTGCCTATTCTCATGACAATGAAAAAGCAGAAGCCGGGTACTATATGGTAAAGCTTGATGACCATAACATACTTGCCGAGCTAACGGCTACCACCAGAGTGGGCATGCATCAGTACACTTTCCCTGAATCAAAAGATGCACACATCATTCTTGACCTGATGCATGGTATTTATAACTATGATGAGAAAAATACCTGGACTTTTGTTAGGGTAGAAAATGACACACTCATTACAGGTTACAGACAATCTAACGGCTGGGCGCGAACAAGAACGGTTTATTTTGCCATGGCTTTCAGCAAGCCCTTTAAATCCTATGGACTGCAAAGTAATGAGAAGCATGTATATAAGGGCTTTTGGAGACGTTTTGATCAGGAAAATAACTTCCCTGAAGCAGCTAATGAGAAGATAAGAGCCCATTTTGATTTTGATACAGCAGAGGGAGAAAAGATTAAAATTAAGTTCTCGCTGTCTTCAGTAAGTACCGAAGGCGCTCTTAAAAACATGTATGCTGAAACTCCAAATTGGGATTTTGAAGCAGTAAAGAAACAGACACAAAATCAATGGAATAAGGAATTGAGCAAAGCGATTGTTGATGCCGGTAGTGCGGGAGAAATGACCAACTTTTACACTGCTATGTACCACTCATTTTTAGGGCCAACAGTATATATGGATGTTGATGGTCAGTACAAAGGTTTGGATCAAAACATTCATAAAGCTGATGGATTCATTAATTACACCAGCTTTTCTTTATGGGATACTTACCGGGCCCTCCACCCTCTTTTCAATATTTTTCAGCCCAAGCGGAATCAGGAGATGATAGAATCTATGCTAGCGCACTATGATCAAAGTGTACATAAAATGCTACCTATCTGGTCGCACTATGCCAATGAAAACTGGTGCATGATCGGGTATCACAGTGTTCCGGTTATTGCCGATGCAGTCATTAAAGGCAATGCTGATTTTGATGTAAAAAGAGCACTGGATGCCTGTATACAAACTGCCAACACCAGGTACTTCGATGGTCTGGGTTATTATATTGACAAAGGCTATGTGCCTGAAGATAAAAGTGGTTCTTCCGTTTCTAAAACATTGGAGTTTGCCTATGATGACTGGTGTATTGCACAAATGGCCAAGAAACTTGGTGAAGAAGATATTTACAACACTTTCATGAAGCGATCTGAGCATTACAAAAATGTATATGATGCCAAACTAGGCTTTATGCGCCCTAAGCTAGATGATGGATCATGGAAAGCAGATTTTGATCCTTTAAACACACACGGGCAAGGATTTATTGAAGGCAACTCATGGAATTACAGCTTGTATGTGCCTCATGATCCTGCTACTATGATTGACATGATGGGTGGTAAGACTCAGTTTACCCAGCACCTTGATTCGCTATTCTCTATGGAGCTGCCAGACAAGTATTTCGCAGATACAGAAGATATTTCAAGAGATGGCATTATAGGCAACTATGTTCATGGCAATGAGCCATCTCACCATGTAGTGTACTTATACAACTGGACTGATGCACCGTGGAAATCTCAGGACAAAGTAAGAATGATCCTGAAAGCCATGTACAAGCCAGCCTCTAACGGACTAGGTGGTAATGATGATTTTGGCCAAATGAGTGCCTGGTATTTATTCAGTGCTATGGGTTTCTACCCTGTAGCACCTGGGTCTGATAAATACTACTTCGGAAGCCCGGCTATAAAAAGTGCCACTTTACGTTTAGATAATGGAAAAACCTTTGAAATTGAAGCCAAAGGCCAAAGTGATAAAAATGTGTTTGTAAAGAAAATAGAATTGAATGGTGCAGCACTTAACAACAGATACATTACTCACGAACAGATTATGAAAGGTGGTAAGCTAACTTACTATATGAGTAGTAGGCCGAGTAAATAATATTAATGGTAAGCCGACTATTATTAATGTTTTAATAACATTTCTACGTCCTTTTTCTAGTTAACTTGGTGTAAAGTGCCATCTGGTTAAACACCACAGCAAGTTAAAATATGAATCTAACTATAGAGAACATAGTTTTGGTCGGTTCAATATTGCTTTTAATAAGCATTGTTGCGGGCAAAACGTCCTATAAATTTGGGGTTCCTACTCTTTTACTTTTCTTAACCATTGGCATGCTGGCTGGCTCCGATGGTATAGGTGGTATCCACTTTGACAATCCAGCTATTGCACAATTTATAGGTGTAGTATCTCTTAACTTCATTTTATTCTCCGGTGGGTTGGACACAAATTGGAAGTCGGTAAAACCAATTCTCAGGCAAGGGATTGTGTTATCAACTCTTGGCGTTTTGTTCACAGCGCTTACACTGGGTGCTTTTGTATGGTTAATAACCGATTTTACAATTTATGAAAGCATGCTGCTTGGATCTATTGTATCCTCCACAGATGCTGCTGCCGTTTTTTCTATATTACGATCTAAAAGTCTGGCACTAAAGACCAACCTCAGGCCAACACTTGAGCTGGAAAGTGGTAGTAATGATCCAATGGCTTATGTGCTCACCATTGCATTTTTAACATTGGTCATCAACCAAGATCAAAGTGTTTTTTCAATTATCCCCCTCTTCTTACAGCAAATGATTTTAGGTGGAATTGCTGGTTTTGGCTTTGGAAAGCTTAGTAAATGGATCATAAATAATATCAGGCTGGATTTTGAAGGGCTGTATCCAGTGCTCGTTATAGCACTGATGTTTATCACCTTCTCGGCTACAAATTTTGTTGGTGGTAATGGCTTTCTGGCCATTTATATTTGTGCCGTTTATTTGGGTAATCAAGACCTGATTCACAAAAAGACGATTTTAAAAATGTATGATGGTTTAGCATGGTTAATGCAAATCGTACTCTTCCTTACTTTAGGATTGCTGGTTTTTCCAACACAGATTGTCCCTATCATTGGTATTGGACTGCTTATCTCACTTTTCCAGATTATTATTGCCCGTCCTATTAGCGTTTTTCTTAGCTTATGCTTTTTTAAAATGAAACTGCGAAGGCGCTTTTATATCTCTTGGGTTGGCCTTAGAGGAGCTGTGCCTATTGTATTTGCCACCTACCCGCTGCTCGCTGGTATTGACAAGGCTAATATGATCTTTAACATTGTGTTTTTCATATCAGTAATTTCCATTTTAATTCAGGGTACCACACTTTCCGTAGTTGCAAAATGGCTTCATGTCGCGTTGCCAGAAAAAGCAAAACCACTGTCTGCCACTGACTTGCTATTAACTGAAAACCCGAAAGCCGAAATGCGAGAGGTGTTTATCAGCGCTGATGGTTTCGCTGTAGATAAAAAAATTGTTGAGCTTGGGTTTCCTAAAAATGCCATCATTGCAATGATTAGAAGGGATGACAGCTACATAACACCAAATGGCTCAACCAAGATAGAGGCTAACGACAAGTTGATAGTTCTGGCCGACAAAGTTGAAATCTTTACTGAGGTATTTACTGCCCTCAATATGCCACAGGAATTAGAAAAAGAGTAGAAAAAATAATGACATAAGCCCTAAAAAGATCATTGATTTTTATGCTTACTCTTACCTGTCCACCCTAGGTGAGTATGGTCAAAATTATCATAATATTTAAGTCCGTACCCCAATACACGATCAAAGCATGAGTGAGCCATAAAGACAATTCCAAACATTATAACCATATCGTCATTTATTAAGAAGCCAATAATGATTACCAGAGCCATTACACCTCTATGATGCATAAAATTATAAGCTGCAGTTGCTACTCTCTTACTAATTATTACGAAGGTAAATGCTAAATCTGGCACAAAAAATAGCCCCAAAAACCAACCCCAACTAAAGTCCAATTGTGTATAATAATATACAATTGCTAGTAAGAATAAGCCCGCCTCTTCAAGTTTTAATATGTTTTTCATGTTTAATTAATAGCTTCTTTGTTGCTTGAAATATCAGTTAATATAGCCCGTTTTTCTTCATTTTTTATTAAATTATATTATCTGAACAAATACCTAATTAAGGTCTTTGCTCTATTTATAATTTTCAAACTTAAATTAATAAATATGGGCTTTTTAAAAGATAATGTAATTCCGGGAGACCATGGAAAAGTTTTCGGAACTGACGCAAAAAAGGATGAAGATTTAGAGTACATTAAATCTGAAATTTTAAAAATCAAAGGGATAAAAGATGTCGTAATTGACCGCAGTATTTTCCCGATAGAACTTACTGTTTACACATCAGCATTGGTAAAAGTTGATGATGTAGAAAAAGTGGTGCAAAAAACGGGCTTCCATGCCATTCCGCAAGAGTTGTTTTCACTGTAAAATTTCCTTTCAAAGATTGAAAGCGTGATTTAACGGATTTATAACATTCGGAATATAATCTCTTCGGAGAAGGATTGTATATTACAATACAATTAAACCCGATGTTATAATCTTATGAAATCACTCTACATCTGCCTTTTTATATTTTCTGCACAACTGTCAGTTGGCCAGCCCAGACAAGAAATACATTGCGAGCATTTCTTTTATGGTTATCCGTTCGGAACACCAGCCTCCAACGATCTGATTATCAGAGACATTTATGCACTTTCTAATAATGACGACACCAAATTTGCTGATTGGGTAGCCTACAGATTGTCAATGCATGAAGTTGATGGTGATTTAACGGTTGATCGAGTCTGGAAAGCCGACCCATGGCTTGCTGACGAAGAAACGTTGGAACCAGAACGGAATGATGAAAATGATTATCAAGGAGCAAATAATGCGCATGGCTATGAAAGAGGTCACCAGGCACCTCTTGCTTCATTTAAAGGTTCCAGACATGCAGCACATACCAATTATTTAAGCAATATCACTCCTCAAAAATCAGCTTTAAACCAGGGGCCATGGAAGCGACTGGAAGATAAAGTTCGTGAGCTCGTTAGGGATGTGTTAGAGGTGTACGTTATGACCGGACCGGTTTATCAGAGAATAATGCCCTCACTTCCAAATGCCAATGAAACTCACAAAGTGCCCAGTGGTTACTGGAAAATTATATGTATTCAGGAAGGCAGCAACATTAGCGTAGCGGCTTTCTTCTTCGATCAGGATACACCCAGAAGTGATAAGATCAAAGATCATAAAAAGACCATTGATGAAATTGAGCAGCTTAGTGGGCTTGATTTCCTTTGGGAGCTCCCTGACAATCAGGAAAACCAGATTGAGAGCAGTTTGAACAGTGCATTTATTAACAAGTATTTTGGCGAGTAAGGGGTAAATTAGTTCTGATACAAAATTCAGATTTTAGGAAGTTTTCAATCATCAATACAGGTTTTGCCAAAGTCCTTATCTTTACCTCATGTCCAAAATCATCAACTTCAAAGACCTTCCAGCCCCAAAAGGAAAACCCATATTTGGTAACCTCAAAGAATTTGCAGCCAACGAGAAACATACTGTTCTTGAAAAGTGGGTGAATGACGTTGGTCCAGTATTGAGAATTAGCTTGGCAGGCAAGAAGTTTATGGTTTCTGGTAATGCTGACTTGAACAATGAAATTCTGAAAAGTCGCCCCGATAAATTCAGAAGGTTCTTCAAGATCAACGAGATCATGGAAGAGGTTGGGATTATTGGCCTTTTTAATGCCGAAGGTGAACAATGGAAACATCACCGCAAGCTTACCTCAGAGGCGCTTAACTTAAAGAATGTACAAAGCTTTTTGCCCACCCTGCATAAAGTTACTGAGCGATTGATGAACCGTTGGAATAGACAATCAGGTGAAGTGGTAGATATACAAAAAGAGATGATGCGTTATACAGTAGACATCACCACGAATATTGCTTTTGGGTACGATATCAATACATTGGAAAAAGATGGAGATGTAATACAAACTCATCTGGAGAAGATCTTTCCAATGATCAATAAAAGGATCACCTCACCTATACCGATGTGGCGTTTGATCAGATCAAAAGATGATAAGGAATTTGAAAATGCATTAATAGAAATTGAAGCCTTCGTGCAGCGATTTATAGATGAGGCTAAGGAGCGCCTTGCCAACCATCCAGAGCTTAGAGAAAACCCAACCAATTTTCTTGAAGCGCTTTTAGTTGAACAGGAAAAGGAAGGTGGATTATCGGATAAAGAAGTCTTTGGCAATGTTTTTACCATTCTGCTGGCTGGAGAGGATACTACTTCCAATTCTATCTCATGGATTATCTACTACTTGTGCCAAAATGAAAAGGTGGTAGAAAAGCTTAGGAAGGAAATTCAGGAAGTGCTCGGTGAAGATTCTCTTCCTTCAACTAATGAGCAATTGACGGCTTTAAAATATACCGAAGCCGTTGCCATGGAGGTAATGAGGTTGAAGCCCGTAACTCCCAACCTGTACATGCAGGCACTTGAGGATGTAACTATCAAAAACTATGAGATCAAAAAAGGTATGACAGTGATGATGCAGAACAAGGTACCTCAGACAGAAGATCAGCATTTTTCAGAGCCCGATTCTTTTATACCTGAGCGCTGGATTCCTAACGCATGCCCTCATTTAAAGAATCATAATCCTCTAACTATCAAAGTGTTTGGTGCAGGTCCAAGGTTCTGCCCTGGTCGTAATCTGGCATTTCATGAGATCAAAATGGCCATTTCAATGCTCATTAAGAATTTTGATTTCAATTTGGAAGTTGATCCCAAAGAAGTCAGGGAAGTGTTCGCTTTTACTATGTATCCTGACAACCTGAAAGTGAGCATAAAAAAAAGGAAGACTTAAAACTTCCTTTAAAATGATTATGACCTCTTCTCAGCTTGTAAAATCATTAATTCACTAGCTAGTACCGCTTGTTTTTTCATGTAATCAGCAGCAAAAGGACATGATGCTACCACTTTCTGATTTTGAGAATTGGCCAATTTAATGGTGTGTTTCACCAGTTGACTTGCCAGTCCAAGGTTACGTGCTGATGTAGGCACATAAGTTTCTTTTATGTTTACAACATTTTCCTTCGGCTTATCATACTTAAGATGTGCTGCACCACCATTTAGTTTGATAAAGAACATATGGTGCTGTTGATCGTGTTTAATTGTTATATTATCGTGATTCATATTTTAATACTTTAAAAACGTTACGTTTAATTTTTATCTTTTAATGAATTAAGGTGCAATGACCATTCCATCTGTCATTAAT
>NZ_SMLV01000015.1 GCF_009711525.1 Fulvivirga lutimaris | reverse complement strand
AGATCTTTGTTGCATTTGCTCAGCATCTACCGAAGCAACAGAATAGCCTAACGCCTTCTTCTCTCTTTCAATACCAACTGCTGTTACAACAACTTCTGAAAGCTGCTTCACATCAGGAGACATTTGTACATCAATCACCGATCTGGTACCTACGTTTACTTCTTCAGTAGCCAAACCGATAAATGAAAAAACCAATGTACCACCATCTGATGGTACCGAAAGTTTAAAGTTACCGTCAATGTCGGTAACAGTACCGTTAGTTGTACCTTTT
>NZ_SMLV01000010.1 GCF_009711525.1 Fulvivirga lutimaris | reverse complement strand
TGAAGCAACAGAGTAACCTAATGCCTTCTTCTCTCTTTCAATACCAACTGCTGTTACAACAACTTCTGAAAGTTGCTTCACGTCAGGAGACATTTGTACATCAATAACTGATCTGGTACCTACGCTTACTTCTTCAGTAGCCAAACCAATAAATGAAAATACTAATGTACCACCTTCTGATGGCACAGATAATTTAAAGTTACCGTCAATATCGGTAACAGTACCGTTAGTTGTACCTTTT
>NZ_SMLV01000002.1 GCF_009711525.1 Fulvivirga lutimaris | reverse complement strand
CTGATAATCTGGAATACCTGATATCTCTTCAAAGTTTACAGATCCACTGTAAGTTACTTCAAGACCTTTCTTAACACCTTTCTTTCCAGCTTTTGTAGTGATTACAACAACTCCATTGGTTGCTCTTGAACCATACAATGCACTAGCTGCTGCACCTTTAAGTACAGAAATACTTGCAATGTTGTTTGGGTCTAAGTCAAAA
>NZ_SMLV01000211.1 GCF_009711525.1 Fulvivirga lutimaris | reverse complement strand
AAACATTAAATCACATTCATGGAATGGGACATGAAGTGATTCAGGGAAGAAGAGCTGCAAAAAATAAGGACAACACAATGGCTTTTCTAGACGGATTAAGTGAAGAAATAAACAATCATGTCATGTGTAAAGGTAGTACTGCTCTAAGGTTATCTTCATCACTTAAAGGGTCTGGGATGTCATTCAGGTATGATCTGATAAAAAAAGAATTATCCTCAATGGCATCTGTTGGAGGGTTTGACCGTGAATTGGAACTTCTCTTAGTAAATAAAGGCTACAAGGTTCTTTATATTGACGAGGCAGTAGTGTATGATGAAAAAGTAAGAAACTCTGCAGTATTTGAAAACCAGCGCAAAAGATGGATTTCAAGTCAATATCATTACTTAGCTAAATATTTTTTTTCAGGCATTAAGGGGCTATTTATTGGTCAATTCACATACTTCAATAGTACTGTCTTAAGAAATATCCAGCTACCAAGATTACTCAATCTCGGGTTACTAGCTTTACTTACGACAGTATCGATCCTATTATCTTTAGTTGTTACCACTCAATTTATAAAATGGATTATATTGTCAGGAATAACAGTATTGAGCCTAATATTAGCCATTCCAAATGAGTACTTTGGAAAACAGATGTTAAAAGCAATTACCTCTCTCCCCTTAATATTTTTAAGAATGTTTCTTTTGTTATTCAAATTAAAGGGAGCAAATAGAAAATTTATTCATACCCCTCATAGTGCCTCCGAAGTGAGTGATAGCAAATCAAAATGAATAAAGTGCAATACCCACTAGTTACTCTGATTACAATCAATTACAATGCAGAGAAGGACACAGATGAGTTTCTTGCAAGTTGTGAACAACTCTCCTACCCAAATTTAGAATTAATTATTGTTGATAATGCATCAAAAAACATCTTTGAACTTAGAAAAACAGATCTTAATGTTACTTTGATAAGGAGCGAGGAAAACCTAGGCTTTGCTGGCGGAAACAATCTTGGTATAGATCAGGCAAATGGAGAATTTATCATTTTCATTAATAACGATACGGTAGTTTATAGCAACTTCATACAGCCAATAATTGAAGTCTTTAAAAACCATTCAGATGCCGCGATGGTCACACCCAAAGTAGTGTTTCCCGATGAAAAAACTATTCAATACGCTGGAGCGAAAGCCATTAATCCTTGGACTGGCAGAGGTAAAAGACTAGGTTTAGGTGAAATTGACAATGGGCAATATAATTTTACAAAAATAACTGAGTTGGGGCACGGTGCATGTCTTGCGGTGAGAAAGACAGTTATTGATGAAGTTGGAAAGATGCCAGAAGAGTTTTTTCTTTATTATGAAGAACATGACTGGACCGAGCAAATAAAAAATGCAGGTCATAATATATACTACACTGGAAACTCAAGCATAATACATAAAGAATCTGTCTCAATCGGTCAAGATAGTCCTCTTAAAGCTTATTATATGATGAGGTCAAGAATTTTGTATCTCAGAAAAAACTGTTCAGGGCTCAAAAAGCTCACAAGCATCTTGATAATTATTGTGCTTACCATACCCAAAAATACTATACAGTATCTTATGAAGGGAAGGTTTGACCTTATAAAAGCTACATTTAGAGGCATTGGAGATCATTTTACTTTATCACTTAAATGAATATTCTAACTGCAAAATATAAAGAAGAGAAGCTTAAGAATAATAAAATCTCTTTTATTGGATTTGGGTTAAAGCTCCTTGTTGGTGCTTGGAGAATGCTACTTGCTAAATGGTATTTAAAAAACTGCACATCCCTTGGGAAATATGTATCTGTTAATGGCAGGCCGAAACTAGAGAATCTTGGTAAAATTCATTTAGCTGATGAAGTAAGAGTCTGGTCAAAAATTATTAAAGCAAAGTTATATACTGGGCCAAACGGAACTTTGACAGTAGGTAAAAATTCACGAATTAATGGAGCGCACATTGATGCACAACAGTCTATAATTATTGGGGAGAATGTAAGAATAGCACCTTATACTATTATATTAGACAGCGACTTTCACAGCCTCAAAGACCATTTTAGTGATGGTGAATCAAAGCCAATCGTTATTGAAGACAATGTATGGTTGGCCACTAGATGTACAATCTTAAAAGGCGTAACCATAGGTGAAAATTCGGTAGTTGCTACTGGAGCCATAGTTACTAAAGATGTTCCAGCAAATTGTGTTGTTGCTGGAATTCCAGCAGAAGTCATAAAAAAAATATAGTTAAATAATGTGTGGTATAGCAGGATTTTTAGATCGCAACTGTAATTCAAGTAAGGAAATATTGATTAATATGACCAATAGCCTGGAAAACCGTGGGCCCGATGATCATGGCCATGTAGTTATTGAATCTGACTCATATCAAGTTGGTCTTGGTCATCGCAGGTTATCTATTATCGACCTCTCACAGTTTGGTCACCAGCCGTATACATTTGAGCATCTGCAGCTAGTTTTCAATGGTGAAATCTACAATTACATGGAGGTTAGAGAGCAACTGACTAAAGTTGGGTATTCCTTTCAATCGACCTCGGATACGGAGGTAATAATAAAAAATATCCATTATAAAGGCCTTAAAAATGCCCTTGCTGACTTCATTGGAATGTTTGCCTTCGCGTTGTTTGATAGTTCAACAGAGAAGTTATTTCTTACAAGAGATCGAGCCGGAGTAAAACCTCTTTACTATTATCATAAAGACAAAATGCTGCTTTTCGCGTCAGAATTAAAGGCATTTCATCAATCTCCAAGATTTGAAAAGGCTCTTAATACTGATGCTTTGAGTCTTTATTTTACTTACAGCTACATACCTGTCCCTCATACAATATTTCAAAATGCATACAAATTAGAGCCCGGACACTATCTTGAAGTTTCTGTTTCTACTGGAGAATTAAAAAAGGAAAAATATTGGGATATTTTCGATGCCTATAATAAGCCAAAATTAAATATCGATTATGAAGAGGCTAAGGAAGAACTAACTAAACTAATGCTCGATTCATTCCAACTTCGTATGGTTGCCGATGTGCCCGTGGGAATATTTCTGAGTGGTGGATATGATAGTACTGCTGTGGCCGCTCTGTTACAGCAAAATAGTTCTAGCAAACTCAAAACCTTTACTATAGGATTTGAAGATAAAGGGTTTGATGAGGCTCCCTATGCAAGAAAAGTTGCAGACTACTTAGGAACCGAGCATCACGAGCATTATTGCACCTATAAAGATGCTCGAGATATCATCCCTAAAATACCTGAAATTTTTGATGAACCTTTTGGTGACAATTCAGTAATACCAACTCTTCTTGTTAGCCAGATGGCTGTTAAAGAAGTAAAGGTAGCACTTTCTGCAGATGGCGGAGATGAACTTTTTTGTGGGTATCCAAAATTTACCAATGCGTTAAAATATACAGGTAAGATTCCTAAGACACTACAAAAGGCTGCTAGTGGTGTCATGAGCATGGTTAATCCGCAGGTATTTCCTAGGAAAAAGGAGACGTACAACTTCGATCAACGATATCTAAAAATGCAGGAAATATGGCAAAATCAAGACCCTGTGGAAGCCATGATAACCATATCTAAGTTCAATGTAAAATCCACTATCGATGATTGGATTCTTGCTGAACATAAAGATGCTATATCATATTTCAAAAGTTCAAACTCTCTCAATAGAGAAAATGATGCTATCAATAAGATGCTTGCAATTGATTATAAGACCTTCCTTTTAGATAACAACTTAACTAAGGTCGACCGGTGCACCATGAGTGTGAGTTTAGAAGGACGCGAACCTTTCTTAGATCACAGACTAAACGAAATGATTGCACAACTTCCTTCTTCTTATAAGTACCATGATGGCGTTACCAAAAGAATCCTTAAAGATATAGTCCATAATGCTGTTCCTAAAAACTTAATGGAAAGACCAAAGATGGGCTTTGTCGTTCCTATAATGGATTGGTTTAAAAATGACCTGAAAGAAATTACCACTAACTACCTTAGTGATGAAAAACTTAAGCAGGATGATTTACTGAATTACAAACAAATTGGTAAATTGAGAGATAGTTATTTAAATGGTACGGCAGAAAATGTTCAAAGAATATGGCATTTATTAGTGTTTCAAATGTGGAGAGAAAAGTGGATGTAAACCGTTTTATATACCCTGTTATACTTTTCTTATTTAGTTCTTTAAATATATATGCTCAAAAAGCACATCGTTTATCAAGTGTGCTTTTTGGGGAATATAATATTGACTACCTAGTTTATAAACCTGAAAGCATCAATCAAAAAGCTCCTCTCTTAATTTTTCTTCACGGTAGTGGTCAAACTGGGGGTGATCTTAATAAAGTAAAGACCGTGGGACCCCCAAGTATAATTGAAGGAGGTCAAGATTTACCTTTTTATACTGTTGCCCCTCAACTACCGTACAAATTAGCTGCAGAATGGCCCCCAGAACTGATTCATGAAATAATTCAGGAAGTAAAGAATACCTATCCAATTGATCCCAAAAGAGTGTATTTAGTTGGGTTTAGCAAAGGTGCGGCTGGTGTTTGGAAATATTGCTCTCAATACCCAAAAGAATTTGCAGCTGCAATTCCTATTACGGGATATGGAGACAAAGGTGAAGTATGCAAAATCAAATCCGCTGGAATTTGGGCATTCCATGGTAGGCAAGATAACTTAATTAAACCCAAAGCCACACGACAACTTGTAGAGCAACTTAAACTATGCAACAGCAACGTTTTATACACTGAGTATGCTGAAGGTGAACATGACGTTTGGACTGCCACGTTTAAAAATATGCGCATTTATGAATGGTTACTTAATTATGAGATTGGCTCACCTCCTAAAATGAGCAATGAAGAGTTCATTATGTCAAACATGAAATCTGATAACCTCAGCTATTACAAGTTGCCTACCGCTCTTAAAAATATCTCAGGACTGGAATTAGATAGTGAAAACAATTTCTGGGGTGTCAATAATACTGGAGCTCCAGTGATTTTCAGATTTGACACCTTAGGTAATATCAACCAATTTGTAAGGGTTTCCCTGGCTGCTAACTACAGCTGGCAAGATTTGACTATTGATGAGAAAGGTAATTTTTATATAGGAGATGTTGGAAATAAAACAGGAAGCAGAAAAAACCTTCAGATTTACAAAGTGAATATCTTAGACGAAAGAATTAATCGAGTAAATGCTGAAGTTATTACCTTAACCTTGCCGAAATATAACGGCAGTGATTTTGAATCTATTTTATGGCATAAAGGATACGTACATTTATTTAGTAACAGTGCAGGTAATGATTACTTATACCATTTCAAAGTACCTGATTCACCGGGAAATCATAAAGCAGAACTAATTGATAGCCTATATATACAAAAAGTAAAGGGTAGAGATAATAAAATTACTAGTTCTGATTTATCAAAAGATGGCAAAACTTTGTACTTATTAGGAGCTGACAAAGTATTGGCCTTTAGCGATTTTACCTTAGATTACTTTTTATTAGGCACGAAATCTGAAATAGATCTTGATCAATATAGTCAGAAGCGTGCTTTAAGTATAAATACTAATGGCGACCTCTTCTTTTCTGATGCCGAATTAACTGGTTTTAACGGAGGCTTTCTATATCGATTAAAAGTAAATCCTGAGAAGAATTTTAAAAGTTTAGAATAGAAAGTGTAAATAATTAATTTTTACTTAATATCTAC
>NZ_SMLV01000334.1 GCF_009711525.1 Fulvivirga lutimaris | reverse complement strand
AAAATTGAAATAGTTGAACTGTACTTGCTAGACTTGTTCCGGCATCTTATCTAAAAAGAGAACCCGGAATACCTGCCTGTCGGCAGACAGGAATCCGGGGAGGAGGGCCGCTAAACAAAAAAGCCCTTCCGATATTTCGGAAGGGCTTTTGATTCTATAAAATCAGAAATGATTAAATATCTGTGTCCATATCAAAACGCTCCAGGTAGTCAGCTACTCTGCGTACTACCATGCCTCCCAATGAGCCATCTACCACTCTGTGGTCATAGCTGTGAGAAAGGAACATTTTATGTCTAATGGCAATAGCATCACCATTTGGTGTTTCTATTACGGCAGGCTTCTTAACAATAGCGCCTAAGGCCAAAATACCTACCTGAGGTTGCATAATGATAGGGGTACCCATCACATTGCCAAAAGAACCAACATTAGAGATGGTAAATGTGCCACCTGAAAGTTCGTCAGGGCTTAATTTATTGTCTCTTGCTCTAATGGCCAGATCGTTTACTTTATTGGCCAAACCTGTAAGGTTGAGCTGGTCTGCGTTTCTAATAACAGGTACAATCAAATTACCTGAAGGAAGAGCCACAGCCATTCCAATATTAATATCTTTTTTCTTGATTATTCTATCACCATCTACCTGCACATTGATCATTGGGTAGTCTTTAATGGCTTTTGCTACCGCATGAATAAAGATAGGAGTGAAGGTCAAATTACCGCCCTCACGCTTTTTAAATTCGTTCTTATTTCTGTTTCTCCAGAATACGATATTGGTCACATCAGCTTCTACGAATGAAGTAACGTGTGGAGCAATGCGTTTAGAGTCAACCATTCTCTGAGCAATCATTTTACGCATTCTGTCCATTTCTATGATCTCATCACCAGCATTAATAGAAGCAGGAATCTTGGCTACGGCAGTTGAAGGTTTAGCTTCAGGAGCTGGTGCAGCAGGCGCAGCTACTGGCTGACTTCCTCTTGTTTCTACATAAGCGATAATATCAGTTTTAGTAACACGGCCATCTTTTCCGCTGCCAGGCAGTGAATCTAATTCAGACAAAGGAATACCTTCCTCTTTGGCTATGTTTTTCACCAATGGAGAGTAAAATCTGTCAGAAGTAACAGGAGTGCTGTGAACAGCTCCGTTGCTTGCAGCCGCTGGCTGTGCAGCTTCTACTTTAACTTCTGTCTTTGGCTCAGCTTTGGCTTCTGCTTTCGGTGCAGCAGGTGCGCCAGCATCATCACCATCAGTAGCAATAATAGCGATTGGCTTGCCAACCTCAATTACCTCACCATCTTTGGCTAGTATTTCTTTTAATACACCGGCATGGGTTGAAGGAACTTCAGTGTCTACCTTATCAGTAGCTACTTCCAAAACAGACTCATCCTGCTCTATAGTGTCACCTTCTTTTTTTAACCATGTAAGCACGGTGGCTTCCATTATACTTTCGCCCATCTTAGGCATTATTAGTTCTACTAGTGCCATTTATTATCAATAAAAGTGTTCTACCCGAATTCGGGTGCAAATTTAGTACTTTACTTCTTTATTTCAATCGTTTTCGATAAGGTTATCCTAATAAGGTTCAGCGCTGCAACGGCAGTTGCTTTTATATTCACATCCCTATCTTTCCATAGTTGCAATTTACGAGCTTTAGTTTGTTCTCCATCAGCAATAGCAATCCAAACTGTACCCACAGGCTTATCTTCGGTGCCACCTCCCGGACCAGCAATGCCACTCGTGGCCACACCAATATCGGCCTTTAATCGGGTTCTTACATTTTCTGCCATTTCAATAATAGTTTCTTTACTTACTGCGCCATAAGTGTTTAATGTATCCTGGCTTACACCTAATTGGCTTACTTTCAATTCGTATTGGTAAGGAATAACCGAGCCCATATAATAACTTGAACTACCTGCTATAGAAGTAATAAGGTGCGATAAATAACCTCCGGTACAGCTTTCTGCAAAAGCTACAGTCATATTACGCTCATTTAGCATGTCGCCAACTACCGACTGTATTTCATCTTTGTCGTAGCCATAAATGTATTTCCAGGCATACTTTTTCAGTTCAGTGATCTGTTCTTCAACTTCGGCCTTTAAAGTCTCCATGTCAGGGCCTACAGCAGTTAATCTCAGTTTCACCTGTCCCAGGCTTGGTAGATAAGCCAGCTTTATGTGTTCAGGTAAGGCATCTTCCCAAACCTTTATTTCTTCTGCTAGCCATGACTCGCCAATGCCTATTGTTTTTACCACTTTATGGAAAATGACATCTGTTTGGAAATACCCCTGAAGCTTAGGAATGACAATCTCCTTCATCATATTTTTCATCTCATGCGGTACACCCGGCATAGAGACAAACACCTTTCCATTTCTTTCGAACCACATACCTGGCGCGGTACCTAACCTGTTAGATACTCTTTCGCAGCAAACTGGCAGCTCTGCTTGCTTCCTGTTGACAGGGGTGAGTTCACGGCCTTTGCTCTTAAAAAACTCTGTAACTTCTGCCAGGGCTTCTTCATCTAAAGCAATTTCACAATTGAAGTATTCTGCCAATAATGGCTTTGTAAGATCATCATTAGTTGGACCAAGGCCACCAGTAATCAATACGATATCAGCACGCTTTTCTGCTTCCGCAAATGCATCCATCATATCTTGTCTAATATCGCCAACAGTAGTTTTTCTAACCACACGAATGCCCACTTTGTCTAACTCCTGACTCATCCACTGAGAATTGGTGTCGTTTATTTGACCAAATAAAATTTCATCACCAATTGTGAGTAGTTCTGCTCTTGCGTTTGCCATGTAATTCGATTATTGAAATGTAAATATCTGAAAGTATATTAAAATGCTTAACTTAATTTGCGAATTATGCACTTTATAAATCATTAACAGAATACTCAATTAAAGGATTATATCATGAAGCTTTTTAAAACCTATTTCTATTTCATCTTTATTGTGCTAATCGCTTGTACCTCAGCACAGATTAATCAGACGCTGGGAACTATCAATGATGCTTTGGGCGATGATGCCCTGACTTCGGAGCAAGTAGCTTCAGGACTTAAAGAGGCTTTGATCAATGGAATATCTAAAGGCTCAAATCAGGCTTCTAAATTGGATGGCTATTTCAAAAACCCTCAAATTAAGTTACCCTTCCCTCCTGATGTTCAGAAAGTGGAGACTAAGCTGAGACAAATTGGACTTGGTGATGAGGTAGATAAGTTTGTGCTGACGCTAAACAGAGGTGCAGAAGAGGCTGCCAAAGAGGCCAAGCCCATATTTGTAAATGCCATCAAGGCCATGACCATTCAGGATGCATGGGGAATATTAAAAGGAGATAAAGATGCAGCTACACAGTATTTGATGCGCACTACCTCATCGCAACTGAAGGCGAGCTTTCAACCAGTAATCAAAAGAGCGCTGGATAAAACCAATGCAACAAAATACTATGGTGATATTGTGACTACCTACAACAAAGTGCCATTTGTTGAGAAAGTGGATGATGATTTGGAAGGCTATGCTACAGATAAGGCCATTGAAGGTCTTTTTACATTAATAGCCAAAGAGGAGATGAATATCAGAAAAGATCCTTTGGCCAGAACTTCAGAGTTATTGAAAAAGGTATTTGCTGAACAAGATTAGTCTTTAACAATTTTAAACCAGCGGGTTTCAGTGTTATCCTGAACCCTAATAAAGTATAAGCCACTGTTCCACTGAGCAGTGGCTATTTTTATATCCGATCCATTTTCTGAATGGATTAATACCCCCGAAGCATTGAATAATTGAATCTCTATTGATTCTGGATTTTGAATAATGAGGTAATCGTCAACTGGATTTGGGTAAATTTTAAGGGTTGAAGTTTGTTCAAGGCTGGTGATATTAACCACCTCCAAGGCTGTTGTGCTTTCGGATATGCACCCCGAATCATCTAATGCAATCAGCTTGAGTTCATGATTATTTGGGATACTAAAGCTTAAAGCTGGCAGCACTTCAGTACTGATTGTATCACCATCTAACATCCAAACGAACTGTGTGGCAGCAACGGAAGTATTGGTGATAACAGGTGACTGCGCATCATAAAGATTCAATGGATTTGTAATGGTAAAGCTGGATTCCAGATCACTCACATCAATGGTCAGCGCGAGCGGTTCACTTTCTTTGAGGCTTTCATTACTGGTGATATAAATAATGGTATCGTTCAATACATTTTGAAGACTTATCGATGATCCTTTTGCTTGTAAGTCGGATAATCCCGAGTCAGCATAAAAGTGATAAAAATCTCCATCTGGGTTGATTGAAATACTTTCACCTTGGCAGATGCTAATTCTTTGTAATGCTGGTTTTGCACTAATAGTAGGAGTGATCACCTGAATAAGAGAGTCAAAGCAGCCATTGCTGCTTTCAGCCACTTGTTTTATTGTAAACGAGGCTAAAGACTCGTAATCAACAGTAATATTTTCATTTACTCCTTCAAGTTCATCATTAAGATACCAATAGTATAAAGCTTCATTTTGAGCGTTTGAATTAAAAGTAGCCAAGGTTGAGGAGGAAAGGTCGATAGTATCAGGTACGTAAGTAAAATCTGCTTTCACATCATCAACATTAATATTTACTAGTTGAGTATTGCTCATATAAACAGAGTCTTTACTTACCACATATAGAGTGGCATCCTCAGTAAAAGTGCGGTTGAAATTATTTCCGGTGTAGACCAGATCAGTAAGCTTAGCATCATTATAAAATTCAAGATTAGCTGAATTTGTAGCTGTAAGCGTTACCTCATCACCCTTACAAATGTTTTTATCTACAATATTAGGCTTGTTGCTTCTGTTAGCAACTTCAATTGATTTTGTGATACTTTCAACGCACCCAATGTCATTGGTGACTGTTAGCTGAATGTCATAAGATCCGGTAGATGAATAAAGGGTGGAAGGGTGCTGCTGGGTAGAAGTAAAGCCGTTATCTAAATTCCATGACCAGGAAACGCCATCAATACCTTTATCTGAAAATTGTACTGTCTTTTTGCCAGTTTCATCAAGTAGAAGCGGGCTGGGATCAGCTAAGAAATCAGCATTTACATATTTTGGTTTGGCTATAACCCTAAAAATACTGCCATCATAAGTACTATCTTTATTTACAACATAATAAGGAGTTGATGTAGAGATGTTTGGTGTTGTAAATGCTTCCCCAGAAAACAAGAGGTCAGTCAATTCTACATCAGAATAGAAATCAAAGTTGGTCCCTTCAGGGTCAATAACCGCAGGTTGATTAATGCAGGTTTCAGCTATCTTAATTACAGGGGGGCTTTGATTGTAAGTATTATAAAATGCAAAGGCAGCATTTTTATTATTAATCAGTTCATCCAAACTATGGCCAGCAACAAATACAAAAGTTACTTTCTCTCCCTGATTGATAACAAGGCTTGGAATAGTTGCACCAATGAGATGCGAGACATCATTGCCGTTATTATTATCACCTGCACTTGCATTTAGAATACCCTGCGAACTGTGACTGAATTTCACACTATCATTAATAACTACAGGAATGTCAGCAGCGTTGCCATTAAAATTTCTATTGTTAATAGCAGAGTAAATGGAATCCTGGCCAGTTAAAAGTGCTATTCCAACAAAGGTATTTCCATCATTTACATAACCGAGTTTATTGTCACCATCCCAATTTGCCTTGTTAAAATCCTGATCATTTATATTCCAATCTGCTAAGAGTGCTATGTTAAGATCAGAATAAACATCTGCTCCCGTGTTTATAATTCGATATTCCTGAATGATAAAATCAGAAATGTTATCAGATAATGTCTTTTGTACAATGAGAATACTGTCGGCTACGGTGAATACTGAACGAGCATCATTTGTAGTTATTCCATTTCTGTATTCCTTAATATTCGTTATTGGTGTAAAATCATTATCTCTTACATTAAGACTAAAATTGTTAGGCACATTATCGCTAACGCTGGTTTTGTTAGTACTTATCAGGAAACCAATATTATCGGCCACTCTTTCCTCTTTATAGTTGAATCCAATGCCTGAAAGAAAACCATCTCGGTCATATCCCAGATCACCATCACCAGCTATGGTCATTTCTAGCTGTCCTGACTTGAAATTGACATAATTTGGAGAGGTCTTAATGGTGAAATATTGAAAGTCCTCATAATCATTACCCATCATATCAACTCTGAATACAAGATCCTCAGAGGCGGGAAGGTCACTTGTCAACACCACTTGAAATGGTGAGTCAATATTGCTAATTGTATCAATACTGGCTAGACTACTGATGCTAAATTCTGATGAAGTCACCTGCACATAAGGAGAGGTGGAGGAAAGTGTTAAAGTGGTGTTTCTTGCTACATTCAGGTAATTTATAATGTCCATTGATATGTTCAGCGTATCACGGGCGTAAGCCTGAGTCTTTAACCCGTTATTGTAGGTGATATTTTTTAATCTGATTGATGGAGTAGAGATGTCATTCAATGCTCTTAGCATATTCAAACGCCCATTCCCCATAAGACCTTCAAAGTCACTGTTAGTCCCAATAGAATAGATGTCGTCTGAGGTGATTCTTATTCTTTCCATCACTTGCACCGCAGTGAGGTGAGGAAATCTGGCACGAACAAGAGCAGCTGCTCCAGCTACCATGGGTGAGGAAAAACTAGTTCCAGAGCCATTGGCATTATATTTACTGTCATTGTCTACATGGAAGATGTTTTGACCGGGAGCCATAAGGTCAATATTGTAACTGAAAGTGGCAAACCCTGATTTGTTGTCTAGCATATCAGTGGCTCCAACAGAGAGCACATTGTCATAGGATGCGGGATAAAAATCTAAATGTTCTGGTGTATTACCAGCAGCGGCCACAATTACAGCATCTCTCACCAATACAGCATAGTTTATAATATCCTGTCCATATTGACTAAAACTACCTGCAGAACCCCATGAGAGGTTAATAATCTTGCATCCCAAATCAGCTGCTAGTGCAATAGCTTCATAGCCATTTCTAAAGAAGTTTGATCCACTTTCAAATATTTTTATTGGTAGGAATTTAGTATTAAACCCAGTGCCAGATATACCAATACCATTATTAACTCTAGCTGAAGATATTCCGGAAATTTGTGTGCCGTGAGGATCGGTGTCTGCTGTTGGGTTATTGTCGTTATCGGCAATATCCCATCCTGCATAGTTGTCGATCAAACCATCACCATCATCATCCAGGCCATTGACAGGATCATTTAAATTATAGGCAATTTGCTGTTGTAAGTCTGGATGATCAGGCTGCACCCCGGAATCAAGAACACCTATAACAATTGATGAATCGCCTTTTTCAATGGTCCAGGCATCAAAGGCTTTAACAACAGAAAGGTAGGTTTGCTGCGCTAACTCTTTGTCATTAGGCACAAATAAAGGGCGGTGGTTAAAGTAGGGTTCAGCATAAACTACATTGTCGTCTTTTAGCAGCTCGTTGATCGTACTTAAAAGCTGATCACTATTTTCTACTTCAATTTTAAATATGTTTGATAATGGATGCTTAGAGCTCTTTTGGGAAATATGAGTGAGCGCTCTCTCTGCATTTGTGAGCTTATTGGTCTTGAAGCTTCTGTTTTTTAGACTGTTGAGCTCACCAGATTTTAATTTTACAATAATGGTGTTGCTTGCATATTCTGAAGGGCTTACACCTTTTGGAAGTCGATAGGATCTTTGTCCGTGAACTGATGTCACAACAAGACAAAACACGATAATATGTAAAAGCCACTTCAATTTAAAACAGTATCGTTTGTTAATAGGGTAAATTATGTAATTGTAACTTTTCAAATCTCTTTTAAAGTGGTCTGCAACCGATTGAAATTTTTTGTCAATATACCTTATCTTCGCTTTCCTAATTGATATTCTAAAAATCGATCACTATGAGTTTGTATAATAAGCATAAAGATATTTTAACTAAGGCAATAAAGGCCATTCATGAAAGAACATTTTTCGCTGCCTACCCAGAACATCCATCTCCAAAAATTTATGGCGAAACGGCTGATGCAGATGGAAGAAAGAAATTTCAGGGCAGTGTAGGTAAGAAATTTGAAGAGCTAAAGCAGGAAAACCCATCTTCTTGGGTGGGAGTGGAGGAATCTCCTTATATGCAAGAGCCATTAAATATTCAATACCCTGCTTTTGACACCAAAACACTAATAGAAAGAGCCGATAAAGCTTTTCATGTTTGGAGAAAGGTTAGCGCTGATGATAGAGCTGGGATCTTAATCGAATCTTTGGAAAGAATCAAGGAAAGATTTTTTGAAGTGGCCTATGCTACTATGCATACTACCGGCCAGGGATATATGATGGCTTTCCAGGCATCTGGACCTCATGCCGCTGACAGAGCGCTGGAAGCTGTAGCCTCAGGTTATGAAGAGCTGAACAGATTTCCGGGAGCTGTAGTTTGGGACAAACCAATGGGTAAGTTTAACATAACATTAGATAAAGAATGGCGCGCGGTACCTAAGGGTATAGGTGTGGTTATTGGTTGCTCTACTTTCCCAACATGGAACAGTGTTCCTGGTGTTTATGCCAGCTTAATGACTGGAAACAGCGTTATTGTAAAACCGCATCCTGGGGCAGTGTTGCCAATGGCTATTTTTGTAGCTGAAATTCAGAACGTATTGGCTGAGAATAACCTTGATCCTAACATCTGTCAGTTGGCCGTTGATACTTATGATCATTTGATCACCAAAGAGTTGGCTGAAGATAAGGCCGTGAAGATCATTGACTTTACCGGTAACTCTAAATTCGGTAGCTATCTCGAGAAATTGGATGGTAAGGCCGTATTCACTGAGAAAACTGGTGTTAACTCTGCCATTCTTGATTCAGCTGACAACATAGATAAAGTAGCGGCTAACCTTGCATTTTCTTTGACACTCTATAGTGGTCAGATGTGTACAGCACCACAAAATTTCTACATTCCTGAAGGTGGTATCAACACGCCTGATGGAAAAGTGAGCTTTGATGAATTTGCTGCTAAGCTTATCGAGAATATTAACGGATTGGTGGATAATCCTAAGGCAGGACCGTTTGTGTTAGGTGCTATCCAGAATAAAATGACATGCCAGCGTGTGGCTGAAATCGATAAAATTGGAGGCAAAGTACTACTTGAATCAAGAAGTATTGAAAACCCAATGTTTGCTAATGCAAGAATCTCTACACCGGCAGTCATTGCTTTAGATGCTGCTGATAAGGATAAATTCAGCACAGAATTATTTGGACCAATTGCCTTGCTCATCAAGACAAAAAACACTGAAGAATCTGTGGCATTGGCCAAGGAGATGGCCATTGAACATGGGGCTATTTCATGTGGCGCTTATGTGACTGACGCTGAAGTTAAGGAGCATATTGCAGATGAAATGGCTCTGGCCGCAACCCCTGTATCCTTCAATTTAACTGGTGGAATTTATATGAATCAGAACGCTGGATTTAGCGATTTTCATGTTACAGGTGGTAATCCTGCAGGTAATGCGTCATTTACAAATCCTGAATATGTTATAAAAAGATTTACCTGGGTGGGGCATAGACAACCTGCAATTGCTTAGTTTTCAGTTTTAAAATTTAGCATATGCATCCAGTATTTAATAGAAACCTCTTTTTTGTAAAAGAGCAGGTTGGTATGTTCAAAGCATCCAACAACTATGATATCTATGACCCTGAAACGAAGGAAGTGATTTTGGAATGTAGGGAGCCTAACCTTGGCTTTTTTACCAAAATGTTCAGGTTCACTGACTACAAAAGAATGACGCCTTTCGAAGTGGTAATCAAAGAGCCTAATGGGGACGTTTTGATTACAGTTAAAAGAGGGGTTTCTATTTTCTTGTCTACCGTAGAGGTGTTTGATGAGAAGGATCAGCTTATAGGTAAGTTTAAACAACAATTTTTCAGCATTGGCGGCAAGTTTAATTTGTTAGACCAAAATGATAGTGTAGTAAGTACACTAAAAGGAAAATGGACCAGCTGGGATTTTAAGTTTGTGAAGGAAGGCCATGAGTTTGCTCATGTTAGTAAACAATGGGCTGGTTTTGGCAAAGAGCTATTCACCTCTGCTGATAACTATATGCTTAAGATAGATGAAAGTGTGCCGGAAAATAACAGGTTAAGAATGCTAATCATGGCCGCTGTGATGTGCATTGACATGGTGCTGAAGGAGTGATAATTTTACAATTAATATATGAAAGCGGCCTCAAATATTGAGAGCCGCTTTTTTGTTTAAGTAGTCGTTATTTCTGATCAATATTCCATTCAATATCAAATCGCTCCTTTAAATAGATGCTTAGTGGCTCCAATCCAATAGCCGCCCTTCGTTTATCAACATATTGAGGGTCTTTTATTTTATGAGGAAAACGAGTTTCTCCTTCATATTTCCATTGTGTACCATAAAGCTGTTCCCTTCCTTCCTCTACCAAAAGTCTGTCTCTCATTTTTGCATATCTTAAAGGCTGGGCTTCCCCTTTGTTGAAAGCTTCTTCCAATAAAGGGAAGTATTTCGATCTAAGTTCATAGGTTGTATGGTTGATAATAAGTGCTGCGCCTGCTGCGGCATATTCTGTCACGCTAGATGCTGTTGGCCATCCATATTTTTCGAGGAGTACTATCAGTTCTTTTTCATTTTCCTTTAAATTCTTTTCTTCCATAGCAAGCATAGGAAAAACAGCTGGGGAGCTAAAATAACCTCCATTGGCCAGGTATTTCTTTCTCTCTAAATTACCAGCATACATAAAGCCCTGATCTTTGATGATCATTCTGAAAAGTGCTCTCGCGAATGGCTCGTTTTTAATAGGCCCATATATATTTTCATATTTCGTGACTTGTATTTTTTCAATATTCTCCCACCTTTCATCACCTATCAGACTTAAAAATTGAGGATCGTAGAGTACAGATAGTGATGAGTCTTTTTCCAGTGCATAGTTTAAAAAATAGAAGGAGGTGTCTCTCATTTCTCTGGTCCATAACAAAGCACAAGTAGAAGCTATTTGATAAGAGGTACTTGCAGAATAATTTTGCATAAATGCCGTACCGTATTTTTCTAATGCAGGCATGAGTAAACCCTGTTTTTTCAAGCTATCAGCTTCTTTTATAAAATCTTGGGCTGTTGAAACATTGGATATGCAGCAGCATAAACTGAAAATAATAATTGATCTCATTTTTTTGAATTTTGATTACTCTTGCAACATTAAGTTGATTTGAGTACTAAAAAATACTTTGTCGGTGGATGACAAGTTTAGAAATGGATTTAACAGTGGACTAATTCAACAGTCTTCAGGTTTTGAAGAAGTTGGTGAATTTATAGTTTGGCTTTAAAAAGGCAATCCAGAACATATCCAACAAGTGCGCCAACAGTATAGCTGATGATATCACTCCACAGAAACCCAAAACCTAAAACCAAACCACCTAATCGGGTTCTTCTTATTTCATTGATCCAGTCGGCCTGATAAAGCTGGCTTAGCTCGATGGTATAACAAACAGCTATGCAAAGCAATGCCACTTGCAGTGAACTGTATTTTGAAAAGAAAAAACCGATGATAAAAAATATCATCAACGCATATAGCGGATCACCGGCATATGCTTTAACAAAATCCGGAGAAAAAGAAGCACGCGAAGCCAGACCACAGGCTATCGTGCCAATGATAAGGAAGAAGTAGAGGGGTCGGTTTCTGGGTTTGGACATGAACAGCTCAAGAATTAAGAATTCTAACGAATAAATGGTTTCAGAAGCGAAATACTTCTAGTTATCACCATCACCAAACACTCTCTTACCACCAACATAAGTCTCCAGTATTTTTAGGTCTTTGATGCTTACAGGGTCAACTGTGGTTAAATTATCGCTGATAATTACAAAATCTGCCAGCTTTCCGGGTGCTAATGATCCTTTTATTTCTTCATCAAAGGAAGCATAGGCAGCGGTGTTGGTGTAAGCATTTAATGCTTGTTCAACTGAGATCTTTTGCTCGGGTACCCAGCCATCAGGGTTCTGATCGTCCAGCGTTCTGCGAGTTACTGCAGCATAAATGCCCATCAAAGGGGTGGGTGGCGCTACAAACCAATCGCTGCCAAAGGCCAGTTGGGCATTCGCATCAAGCAAGGCTTTAAAGGCATAAGTTGTTTTTATTCTTTCAGAACCTATGAGCTTTTCTGCCCACCTGCCATCATCAATAGCATGATAAGGCTGCATGCTGGGTATCACATTGAGCTCCGAAAACCTTTTAATATCATTAGGATCAATATGTTGGGCATGTTCAATTCTAAACCTTCTGTCCTTGTCACCATTTTCTTTCTCAACGGTCTCAAAAGTGTTAAGAAGACTATGAATGGCTTTGTCGCCAATAGCATGAATCATCACCTGCAGTCCCGCATTGTCTGCTGCCTTTACATGTTTGTATATAGAATCAATAGGAGCAACGAAAAAACCAGAATCTGAAGGATTATCAGTATAAGCGTTAAAGAATGCAGCAGTATGAGAACCCAGAGAGCCATCAACAAATCCTTTGAGCCCACCAATTTTCAGCCAGTAGTCACCTTTTCCATTTGTATCAATTTCTTGCTTTAGATCTTCCCATTGGTTCAGCGGATACATGGCATATATCCGGGTGATCAAATTGCCTTCACTACGTACTTTTTTAAGCACGTTGTAATGGCCGGCAGCTGACATGTGATGCACCGAGGTTACTCCGTTTGAGGCCAAATATTTCATGGCCGCATTAAGTGCATTCTCATATTCTTCGGTAGTAGGATCAGTAACAGCAGACCAAATTAAGCTGCTGGCGTTGTCTTTAAATAAGCCTGTGATTTCTCCTTTGTCATTTCTTACAATCTCACCTCCTTCTATATCATTAGCATCATTTGACACTCCAGCCAGCTCCAAGGCGATAGAATTGGCTAATGACATATGCCCATCCAATCGGGTGATAAAAACAGGATTGTCTTTAGTGACCGAATCTATCCATGATTTGGTGGGTAGCTCACCTCCCCAATTTTCATGGTCCCAGTCTCCTCCTAAAATCCAGGAGCCTTTAGGTAATGTTTTAGCATATGCTCCAATGGCCTTGATAAACTCATCAGGTGTTTTAGCATACCTCAGCTGAACAGAATTTAGGTTAAATCCGCCTCTTAACAAATGCACATGGCTATCAATAAATCCTGGTGTTATAAATCTCCCTGACAGATCCCTGGTTAGTGTGTTTTCTCCTATGAATCTTGATATTTCTTCGGTGCTACCAACAGAAAGAATTGAATCTCCTGATATGGCCATGGCTTCAGCCCAGGGCTGATCATCATTACCTGTCCAAATGGTAGTATTCGTAATTATCAGATCGGCTTTTTGCGTTTTGTCCTGGCAAGCAGTGATGATGATTAAAAGGACTAAAGACTTGAATAGTGGGGATAACTGGTATTTGAATTTCATAGGGTTTTGGCTTGATATCTCTACAATATATAAATTAAATTGAAGTGATAGGAGAAACTACTTGATCGATTAACCATTGGACATGATATCATTTAAAACACCAAACCCGCCCTTTGCCAACATTAACTACTTTTTGTATCTTGAAAGGTGCGTAATTCTCAGCTCCTAAATATTGTTTCGTTCCTTGTAGTAATGATGCTTTGCTCCATATCTGATCTGCTGGCGCAGAATAAACTATCAAATCTAAAATCTCCTTTCTCTAAATATGAGGTGAGCACCACTGAGTGCTCCAAAATTATGCATCATAGTGGCAGCCTCATTTATATACCCAGCAATGCCTTTTCAGTTGATGTTAGTAAGATTGATGTTGTTACGCTTTTGTACCGTGAGGTACGCACACCATCTGAGATGCTGATCCATAATATCAATATGACTACCCAATTGATGGGTAAAACTTATTACCTGGAATCTAATGGAATGTTTGAAATGTATTGCTTGAATGGCGAGGATACGGTGCAGGTACATGAAGACCGTTCCATTGTTGTGAGGCTGGCTTTACCATCCAAAGAAGTGGATGTAACTATGGAAGGTTTCCGATATAATAAAGAAGAGGGGCGGTGGGATTCTTATACCAATAGGATACAACCCCTGTTGTTGAATGATAAGGACGATGACCTTTGGGGAAGTGGTATAGTACAAAGCAATGCAGAAAATGTTGAAGTTATGGAGCCGGGTTGGGATGACGAGTGGGTGGTAGATCCAGCCTGGGCAAGGCAGGATTCTTTGAGAAACCTGGCCTTTCAGACTATGGAGATTTTTGATTTCGGTCTTTATAATTACGACAGGATCATTAATGGGGAAGAGTTTGTGCCTTATATTCCTCAATTTGTAAATCAAAACAATGATTCAATTAAGACAGATGTATATGTGGTTTATGAAGGACTGAATACCGTCATCTATTTTAATGAGTATAACTGGGCGAAAGACTTTACGCTGATGCAAAACAGGAAATACAGCATGTTTACTGTTGATGAAGATGGTGCTATTTTCAAGCTCAATAAATATCCAGAACTCACAGCTGCAGGTAGCACTTTGACTTTTATGTTGGAAAAGAAAGCGGACCTACCAAAGAACGCTGATGAATTATCTAAGTTAATTGGAGCAAGATGAGGAGGGGGCTGACAATATTGCTTCTTACAATAGCAGGGGCAACTCAGGCTCAGGAGATAGTTTCCAAAGTGATGCTTAAGGAAAAGCAAAATCAGATGGCTGCTGAGGTTCCAAAAATTTTGATTGATGCTATGAGTAGGGGTGATATTGTTGGTTACTATCCTAAAAACACGAAAATACCAGTAAGCTATTCACAGTTTCTCTATCATTTTGGGATGACAGAACGGGCCTATCGGGCGCTTATGCAAACCTCACCAGGGTGGGATTGTGAAACCACCAAACTTGTGCCTATTGATGACTATGCCCTGGACTGCATGGAATATCAGTTTGAAATTGTAGAGCGAATGCAGCGCAATAATGTAACTTATGCTCAGGAACGGAAAATGAAATATGTGCGATTGATATTCTCCAATACCTGCACTTTGGATGGACTTGATGTGGCCGGACCTATATTTAAAATTAGTGACATAGGAGATTTGGTAGACCGCAGATATGGCATCACCAACCCTCAAAACCCAGCTGTGAAATATTCGGTATTGGAGCTGCTGAGATTGAAGTTGTATAGTGCGAGGTAGGCACCTAAGTATTTATGGATTTCGCATTGTGAAGTCCAAATGCGCTCTTACATGATGTTATGCCTCGTTTAATGTTTATTCACGCAGAAAATAGTACCAGTTACTAGAATTAAGCCTTGTCATTTCATGAATTCGGCCAACTTTGAAAGGGCTAATGTATTCAGGGACTACTAATTTAGCAAAACCCCGGCTTGCGTCCGTCCATCGTCCTAATGTTATAAAAGTCGAAGTTGCATTCGAATTAATCCAATAAACATTTAAACGTTGAAATAGTGAATGAATCTGGTCAATTAGTATATCGTCTAAATCCAATGAAGCAGGTTCAATCTTCAGTTTTTCTCGGTCAGTGCCCCAAAAATATTCGATTCTGTTCAGTTGAATTAATTGGACTAATTCATCTAGCTCATTAATGTCAAACTCGTCAATATTTAGATTCATAATGGTCTAAAGTATGAGGCATAACGCCCCTGTAAGGCGCGTGTTTTTACTTTAGTTAACGGCATAAAACTAGCACGATTTGGGTTTAGGACCTAGTCGAGAAACAAGCAGCTTAAGACACTACGTTTCAGTTAATCGTTCACAAGTGGCAGCCATGAAAGTAGATGTGAAAAACTGACCCAAAACGTGTGGGCGAGCCTAATCAAAGCATTAAAGAACTTCGCATGGTGAAGTCCATATGCGCTCTTACAACTTGTTGTGTGTAGTTTTAATTCATTCCAGAATACATAAAGAAATCACCAAAGCTTCTCATGATTTTTAAAGGACTTTGAACTAAATATTCACTTGATGAAT
>NZ_SMLV01000242.1:6572-7543 GCF_009711525.1 Fulvivirga lutimaris | reverse complement strand
AAGACACGTCCAATATTTTCTCACCTTGGCCGAAGAACTTCACTTTAGAAGAGCGGCAGAAAAGCTATTTATAGCCCAGCCTGCTTTAACTCGTCAAATAAAAAATCTGGAACAAGAATTAGGAACGGTGCTTTTCAAACGAGATAAGCGAAATGTTTCACTCACTCCTTCTGGGAGATTTCTTCAACAGGAAGGTTATCAGTTATTGAAAAAGGTGGAGATGATCAAATCTTCTATTGCTGATATGGGATCAACTTTGACAGGTGTTGTTAATATAGGCTGTATCGGATCAGCAATGACTCAAATTTTGCCTCATCTGATTAACGAGATGGGCGAGCAATTTCCAAAAGTGAAAACGAACATTGTTGAAACTACAACCCTCAATCTACTCAATCAGTTGCTTGACGGGCAAATAGATATAATGATAGGCAGACCTCACAAAGAAATTTCAAATGTGCATTCAGAAAAAATTTTTACGGACTCCACTCTTTTGGTGATAGCAAACAACAGTAAATGGAATATTAACGAAAATTCAAATGTTTCTGAATTGATGGATATTCCTTTCATTATTTTCCCTAGGTCAGCGGGGACTTTTTTTCGTGATCAGATTATAAACATATGTAGTTATCATGGTTTCTCTCCTCAGGTTATGCATGAAAGTATAAATGCCTTCTCAATCCTTAAATTGGTGGAAAAGGATATTGGAATATCAGTAATGCCTAAAAGCATAACACAAGGTTATAACTTACAAGTAAATTATTTGGAGATAGATCGACTAAACATTCCTTTAGAAATGGTGGTCTCTTATCGAACTGATCTTGAAAATGAGTTACCGAGAACCATTGCACAAATGATAAACAGACACGCATTGGATGATAAGCTCAATGAACAGACCGAGTCATAAGGAAAATTTGATTTACCTGAAAGGGGCTTTTTGCACAGCAAAAATTTAAATTTCTACAAGCCTTTAA
>NZ_SMLV01000242.1:0-6357 GCF_009711525.1 Fulvivirga lutimaris | reverse complement strand
TGATGTCACTCAAAAATCAATTAGATTAGTCGAGTTAATAAAAAAATAACAATCACTAAGTTGTTGTTAGCAAATATGAAACAAACTTTTTGTGTACTAATTATTTTGATTTCAAGCCTAACCACATATGGGCAAACAGAATTTTATATTCATCTAAATTCTGATGTCAAGGTAGATAGTGTTTCTATTGCTGGAATTAATTTATCGAAAAGACTAAAATCTGGATTGCAAAATGGAATCGCAAAATTCGAAATACCATCAAAATCTTCTGACCAATATTTTATTTACGTTGCAGATAAAAGGATTGATGGATGGTTTAATGCGGGTAAAGTGGATATTTATTTAGATTTTAAAGATAACGAGCTGTCAGTTTCGAAAACAAAAAACACACCTGTGTATGACAGGCAAGCCAGGTACTTTAGAAATTATGAAGCTTTTTTAAAGGACAAATCCAATGGGGCGGAATTTATAAAAATGGCTATTATCGAAAATGACCAAGACGCATTTGTTTTGGTCCCACTTAATCATTACTTGAAGCTAAATCAGAATGACATCGTTCAATTGAATTTTGTAGAGAGTTTTTTGAATAAACAGCCATTGTCTACCAAGCAACACACTATCTATTCAATGATTTCGAGTAGAATTGAAAAACTAAAATCTACGAATAATATTAACCTTGACAAGTATTCACTTATCTCAACAGAGGGAAATAAATCTTTTGTTGAAATTAATTCAGACGTGAAATTTACAGTTTTAGATTTCTGGTATACTTCCTGTTCTCCTTGCATTAAAGAGCATAATGAGATTTTATCCGATCCAAAAATGTTTGCAAATCTGAACGCAGAATTAATCGGGATTTCGACCGATAGTGATCAAGAGAAATGGATTAAATATTTAGAAAAGAAGAATATTAATTGGAGAAACTATCGGATTGGGGAAACGAGTTTGGATAAGGATTTAGGTATTTGGTCTTTTCCAACTTATCTAATTCTAGATAAGGAAGAAAATATAGTAGGTAGCTATTCAAATATTGAGGATACAATTAAGGCTCTGAAAAAATAATACACACAGTTGTTGTTAGCAGCTATAAATTCAACTAATAATGAGTAGTAATTCAACTAATCAAACTAATCAAACTTTATCAATTTTACTGTTCTTCTTACTGATTGTTAGCTGTCAATTCAAGCAAGATAAACCTGAGGTAAGTGAGGAAATAACTCCCGGCACAATGGATACCTCATCAGATGAGGAAGATGAAATAATAGCTGCGGTAGAAAACATATTGAGGGCGGCTGGTAACTACGATTTAGAGGAGTTGGACAGCTTGACCTCTGACAAGGCTGTGATTGGATATACCAGGGAGAGAGATGGTGAATGGAAAAACACAGAAGTGACAATAAATGAATACATCGAAAGCATCAAGAAGAGAGAATTAAGACCTTATATTGAAATAGTGAGTGATTATGATATAATCGTTACTGAAGGACATATGGCTCTGGTAAGAGCAGATGCGGTTGTAAATCGCTTTGGCATGCCTGGCTTAAGAGAAGTTAATCATATGATACTCATCAAAGAAAATAAACAATGGAAACTACTTAGCATAGGCTGGACTGCACATGAACAACCTGAAGAAAAAAGAAAGTTTGACTTAAATATTTTTGCTCAAGGTTATGCACAGGCTTGGGGCAGTAAGCGATCAGAGTTTGTTGCTATGTTTTTTGAGGAAGACGGTAGATTACAGGTAAATGATGGAGAACCGGCCATCGGGAGGAACGCAATTTCTAATGTAGCGCAAAGTTTTATGGCTAAATTTCCGGACATCAATGTAAGTTTTGACAGCTTGGTTCATAAACCCACCGGAATAGAGTTTCATTGGACCTTAACCGGAACTGATTCGGACCAAAATGGAAAAGGCCATAAAGTGAAAGTTAGTGGATTTGAGCTTTGGACTATGAGTGATCAAAATCTGATTAAAGATTCAAAAGGTTCTTTCTCTTGGGAAGAATACAATCGTCAACTTCAATTTGGAATTGAAAATTAAAGACTGCTGCTACCATTTCATTATCCGAGTCACTCTGAGCGGTAGATGGTCTCACGCCCTCAGGCGAGTGTTAATTCTGTAAAAAATCAATTAGATTAGCCGGACTGATAAAAGATACTCTGTTTTTGATAGCTAGGTGTTAGCAACGAGTTAGTATAGAATATGAAAGCTAAATGTTTCGATATTGCTGAGAAAACATTTCAGAAAATACAAGATACTTTTCCTGAGCTGAATATGACAATTGACTACGAAGACAAATATGTTGATTTGTCAATGGTAATTCTTGAGCAAAATGGACTAGACTTTGATATTCACCTAAACTTGCAGAATGATGATGAATTGCATATTTCAACTGCATTCATCTGGTGCCAATTATTTTCTGCTGAGTCTTCAGAATTGGTGGATTTTTTCTTCGAAAGCGTGGTGGGTTTAATCAGTGGAGAATACCGAATACTTCAGTTTGTGAATAAAGATAAAGTCTATAAATCACTTCTTCAGAAACCTAATAATGAAAATTGGGAAACCATTTACAGAGACCATGGACGATTTAAGATGCCTTGGACTCGAGTAGATAAAAATGTTATTCAAAATGGAAAAGAGATTAATTTAATAGAGACCTATATAAAAACTAATATGTCTTAATAGCGCATTTGGACTTCACTGCGCAGAGTTCTTAAATATCAATCTCCACTTGATGCCTCAAAATGTCTTCCATGGTTTCACGCTCTCTGATCAGCTGGGCCTTACCATTGTATACCAACACTTCAGCAGGTCTGTAGCGTGAGTTATAATTTGAGGCCATCGAGAAGCCATAAGCACCGGCATTTTTCATCATCAGAATATCGCCTTCTTTTACTTCATGCATCTTTCTGTCCCACCCGAAAGTATCCGTTTCACAGATATAACCCACCACAGTGTACACCCTTTGTGTGCCCTTAGTATTGGAGATATTCACAATTTCATGATAAGCATCATACATCATAGGTCTCAACAAATGATTGAGCCCAGAATCAACCCCAACAAATACAGTTGCGGGAGTTGTTTTAACAACATTGGCTTGCACTAAGAAAACGCCAGCCTCACTCACCAGATATTTACCGGGTTCAAACCACATTTCCAGTTTACGGCCATAAGATTCGCAGAAGGCATCAAATGCTTTGCCTAGTTTAACACCTACATCATAAACATTAGTGGTAATGTCACCCTCTTTGTATCCTACCTTAAATCCACTGCCAAAGTCTATAAATTCCAGATCAGGGAAGTCACGGGCTACACCAAAAAGTATTTCTGCAATTTTAAGAAACACATCTGCATCCAGAATGTCAGACCCAGTATGCATATGCAGACCGGTAACTTTAATGCCATTGGTTTTAACCACCCTTAGTAGGTGAGGCAACTGATAGATGGAAATACCAAATTTTGAATCCACATGTCCGGTTGAAATTTTATGATTACCACCGGCCATAATATGAGGGTTCAACCTGATGCAGCAAGGCACTTTGTTGTGGTATTTATGACCAAACTGCTCTAAAATGGAGATGTTGTCAATGTTGATCATCAACCCAATATCCACCGCTTCCACTATTTCAGCAAAAGACACACAGTTAGGCGTAAAAAGAATTTCATTTGGCTCAAAACCAGCTTTCATGGCCAGTTCTGCTTCTTGTACAGATACAACATCTACCCCCGCGCCATGCTTCTTCATTAACTTAAGAATGGAAAGATTAGTAAGGGCCTTAGCAGCGTATTTTACCTTCAAGTTCTGATTAGAAAATGCATTTTTTAGTGCCTGCAATTGGTCAACAATTTTGTCGGCATCATAAACATACAGCGGGGTACCAAACTGCTTTGCAATTTTGGTGAGGTCAATGCCCTGCACAGTAAAGGCTCCATTTTTCAATTCCATGGTCGAAATTATTCCTATGTAGTTTAAAAACCAAGCAGAAACCGCTAAGGATTGAATTTATTGTTGATGTTAAAAAAAGTTAAATAGAATTGGGCAAGGGAATAATCCCTTATTTTTGTCAAATGAAGGGCTCAACTATATGGACAATCATCATCTTAATGTCGGTGGCATTGGTGGGCCTTACCTCATTTCAGGTCTATTGGATCAACAACGCTATTCAGCTCAACAAGAAGACTTTTAAAGAAAATGTAATTTCTTCTCTACATCAGGTGGCCACTACTTTAGAGCGCAGAGAAGTGGCCGAAATGGCTTCCAGCAATATGTTTTCTTTTTATTCAAAAGATAATGGACAGTTGAGGTATGAGTTTAAGCAGGAAGGTTTCTTTTCTGATGGCAGGCGATATGTATATATCAATCATGACTCGATCATGCCTCCCCCTGACCCACCTCATCCATCAAAAGTGGATGTTGTAAAACCAATTACAGTGCTTAAGCATCGTATTCCTAATCCTTCTGAACGAATTGAGATTGTTGTTGAGGGGGATACACTTTCTGGCCCTTCCCGCGATTCAACTTTTAGGGTTTTGGCTAAAGCCGAGATGGTAAATGTGGTAATAGAGAATATGATGGGCCCCAAAGAAGCCCACAGAAGAATAGATTTAGATCGCGTTGATTCGCTATTGAAAAAGTCATTACAAAGTAAGGGGATTGATCTCCATTATCAGTATGCTGTCTGGGATGCAGATGAGAATCAATATTTGAGCAAGGAAAAGGAAGACCCAAGTGAGCTTAAAAAATCAGAATATAGAGCAGCATTATTTCCAAATGACATCTTTGAGAATGCCAATTTTTTGCTGGTGAACTTTCCCAACCAAACCTCCTTTTTATACAAGCAAATCTGGACAACATTAGTAGCATCCATACTTTTCATTTTGATTATTGTGACTTGCTTCAGCTATGCCATCTACATTATATTCAGGCAGAAAAAGCTTTCTGACATTAAGAATGATTTTATCAACAATATGACCCATGAGCTCAAGACTCCAATAGCAACTGTATCGCTAGCCGTGGAGGCTTTGAATGAAAAGGAAATGCGTGCCAATGAGTCAACCCTCCTTAGGTATCTGGGCATGATCAAGGATGAGAACACCAGACTTTTTAATCAGGTAGAAAAGGTACTGCAATCAGCCTTGCTGGATAAGGACTCCTTCTCCATAAAGCAGGAAAAGCTTTCTATGCATCAGCTGATCACTCAGGCCACAGCTAACCTGATGATAGCCATTGAAGATAAAAAGGGAAAGCTAGAGCTGCGCCTTGATGCCATGAAGGACAGTTTGATTGGAGACGAACACCATTTGAGCAATGTGCTAAGAAACCTGATTGATAATGCTATCAAGTATTCAGCTGAGAAGCCATCAATTTCAATTAGCACTACCTCTACTGACAATGCTTTTGAAATCAATGTGCGTGACAATGGTATAGGAATGTCTAAAGACACCATAAAGAGGATCTTTGATAAGTTTTATCGTGTGCCTACAGGCAACAGACATGATGTAAAAGGTTTTGGGCTGGGGCTGAGCTATGTAAAAACCATTGTGGATAAACATGAAGGTCAGATAGAGGTAGATTCTTCTCCCGGTAAGGGCAGTAACTTTAAAATCACATTACCTTATGGCGGATAAGCAGCGCGTCCTTTTGGTGGAAGATGACCCTAATCTCGGGCAGATCTTGAAAGAGTATTTAGAACTTAAAGGTTTTCAGACTACCCTTGCAAGAGATGGTCAGGAGGGTTTGGAAAAATTTAAAGTTGGGCAGTTTGTACTTTGCATTTTAGATGTAATGATGCCTAAGAAAGATGGTTTTGAATTAGCTGGAGAGCTCAAAAATATGGACAGTGACATTCCTGTAATTTTCCTCACAGCTAAGACCATGAAAGAAGATGCGATTAAAGGTCTTACGCTTGGTGCGGATGATTACATTACTAAGCCCTTCAGCATGGAAGAATTGCTGCTAAGGATAAAGGCCATATTAAAAAGAACCAATCAACAACCCCCAGCTTTAGCAGAGGAGGTACAACTCGGCAATTATACCTTCCACCCTGACAAAAGAGAGCTGGCTTTAAATGGCTCAAGCAGAACCCTGACCACCAAAGAAAATGAGCTGTTAAAAATGTTTGTTTCTCGTAAAAATCAGGTTTTATCAAGAAAAACAGCCCTTCAGCACATTTGGGGTGACGACTCTTATTTCAATGCGCGAAGCATGGATGTTTATGTGGCCAAACTACGAAAATACCTCAATCAGGATGATTCGTTGCAGATATTGACAGTACACGGTGAAGGTTTTAAGCTTGTAAAATTCTAATTATTTTCTTATTTTACCCTTTCCCCTTAGGAAGAACAGGTAAAAGTGC
>NZ_SMLV01000264.1 GCF_009711525.1 Fulvivirga lutimaris | reverse complement strand
TGCACCAAACCTCACACAAACCACTAAAAGAAAAATGAGCCAAAATTTTATGTTTCTCACTAATTTAATAAACGATTAATTTATAATTTAACGTAAATTTATGGTATATTCCAAAGTTTATTGTTGTCTACAGTGTGCAAGTACGATCATTTTTGTCAATTTTGTAATTCTTTTTGAATGCAATATTTCAAATAAGATTAATTTTTTAAACTATAGCACTAATGTTTTTTAGATTTAGCTGTTTAATACTGTTATGTGTCTCTATAAGTAGGCTGTCTGCTCAAGATAATAGTAATTTCGCCCATTATTTCATGAATCCATATTCTATTAACCCGTCTTTTGCGGGTACTGATGGAAGGCCCTCTTTGTTTTTAACTTATCGTAAACAGTGGATAAATATTGAAGGTGCACCTTCAATAGGCAATGCATCTTTTCATTCACCAATAGGCAAAAGGGTTGGGTTAGGTCTAAATGTCACCAACGCTGAACGAGGCATTTTGAATACTACTAGTGCATTTCTATCCAATTCCGTTAATATATCATTGTCAGATTTGATGACTTTAAGGTTTGGTGCCTCTATTGGGGCAGCTAGCAATACGTTAGACATTAATGCACTAGATAATGTGCCTGCCAGTACACTGGCACTCGCATTGGATCAGAATATGTATTTGATCGGAAATGCGGGCATATCTCTTCAAGTTAAATATTTCAACTTTGGTGCGTCCATACCTAATCTTTTTACCGATGAATTTATATCAACAGAGGATTTTACAATAGGAGAAGTTACCCCTTTGGAAAATCTGTTGATTTTTGCCAGTAACCGGTTCTATTTGACCAAAAAGCATAAACACATGATAGAACCCTATTTATTGTATAGATATAGTGATGTTTTGCCACCTCAGGTAGAAGGCTCATTAGTAGTTACGCTCAATCACACTGTATGGTTTGGTGGTAGTTACAAACAGGATTTTGGAATATCGGCTCATGGAGGAGTTAAATTTAATAAAGTGTTCGGATTAGGATATTCCTACAATATTCAGAATTCAGGTGCCAATGAAGTAAATAGCCCTAGTCACGAGATTCAGCTCAATCTTTTATTTGGTGGCAGAAAGAAAGATAGGTTTGTATACTCATTTGTTGACTCTGAGTTACCAAAGAAAAAGTCTAAACGTCAGGAGGCTTTAGAAAAGAGAAGAGAAGAACTGGCGCAACAGAAAAAAGAAGAGGAAGAAAAAGCCAGGCTATTAGCTGAGCAAAAAGCTAAAGAGGAAGAGGAGAGGAAAGCTCAGGAAGCAGCAGAGCAAAAAGCACAGCAAGAGGCACAAAGAAAAGCTCAGGAGCAATCAGATAGAGAGGCTCAACTAGCTCAAGAGCAACAGGCTGAAGAAGAAAGAAAACAAAGAGAAGCGTCTTTGGCTGCTGCTGCGTTGGAAGCTGATCGAGAGAGTACAGAAAATGTTACACAAACCGAACCAACTCAACCTGAGGTTAAGGAAGAAGTGGTAGTAGAAAAACCGAAAGAGGAAAAAAGTCAAGAGAATTTAGTAGGAAAATATACAACCGAAGACAGGGTTGTAGTAACTAGAGGAGGACATCTTTTGGAAATTGGGCCGGGTGAATATGTTGTGGTTGGTGTATTTACTTCTTATGAACTGGCTGAGAAATATAGTGATGATCTCTTTTTTAGAGGTTACCAATCTAAGTTTGGATATATTAGTCAGGAAGGGTATTGGTACGTTTATGTGTTTAAGTCTTCAGATATTGAGGAGGCACGTAGTGAACGAGATCAATTGAGACAAAAACAGGTATTTTCTAAAGCATGGGTATTATCAGTTCAGTAAATATGACTCTTAATAAAAGTTTAATTATAGCCTTGTTGTTGGTTGCTGTTAATGCCGTAAAAGCACAGCCAAGAATTACAAATATCGATCCTGAGAACACATTTGCAGGCGGAGAGGTTGTTATTTCAGGCACTGGTTTTGGAACTAATGTTAGTGATATTATTGTGTGGTTTGGAAGTGTTAGGGCTGCCAGTATTGAGGTGGTATCTGATAACTCGATTACTACTACAGTGCCTGCAGGTGCTGTTAATGGTCCAATTATCGTAGAAAAGATAAGTACGGGTCAGCAAGTGAGGAGTAAGGAATACTTTTTTCTAAGTCACCATGGGTCGCCTTTTGATATTGCTCAATTGCAGTCTCCGGAAAAGTATAGGAATGGAACAGTTGAATTATTTGACATATGTGGGTGTGACTTTGATAATGATGGGTTGACAGATTTGGCATCGACAGAAACTACTGGCACGGAGATAACTCTATTAACAAATACAAGCACTATTGGAGATATAAATTTTAATGTATCATCTATTGACGCTAATACGCCTACGACAGGTATGGGATGTGGGGACCTTGATGGTGATGGCAAGCAAGATTTGTTCATGACTAGAGCGGGGTCGAATAGAAATCAACTTTATATCTATAAAAATACTACATCTACACCAGGAACAATTACTTTCGGTTCTCAGCAGTTAGTAAGTTTGGTTACAAATAACTCAACATCAAACCCTTATCAAGCCGTGCGTGTTGTTGCGGGTGACCTCAATAATGACGGAAAACCAGATCTAGTTATCTCCAATGCGAATGGCTCTGAGAAATTATTAAATATTATTCCTAATACTAGTTCTGTTGGAACCATTAGCTTCGGAACGCCAACTATTGTCCCACTTCCTGATATGTCTGCCAACTCTGGTTTGAGCCTAAATGATATGGATAATGACGGAAATTTAGACCTTGTTTTAACAAGAACCTTGGCTGCAAATGTTTTTGTCTATAGAAACTCAGGAGGGTTTAGTTTTGAAGCTCCTCTGATAGTTTCTACTGGTTCTCAGGCAATTACGAATGTTAGTGCTATCGATCTTGATGCCGATGGATTAAAAGAGATAGTTACAACAGAAGTATTTAACGATCAAGTTCTTATTTATAAAAATAATTCCACGTCAGGCAGCCTGAGTTTTGGAACGGCAGTTAATTTCGTAGCTGGTAAGGAACCTTGGACGGTTAAGGGCGCTGATTTGAATGGTGATGGACTTCTTGATCTTGCTGTTTCTACCAGAGATGAAACTAAATATGCTGTTTTGATTAATGAAGGAGGGTTGAACTTCACTCCAAGTCAACAGAGTTTGGAGCAAGCAACGAGGAATATATTTGCCGGTGACCTAGATGGAGATGGAAAGCCAGATTTAGCATTCACATCTTTAGCAATACCTGATGGTGACTTTTCTATTCAAGTAGTTAGAAATACAAATTGCTATGAACCTGAAATATTAAATGATCAGCCATTAGCCATTTGCCCTACACAAACAATAACTCTTGAAGCTCCGAGTAATCCTGGTGTGACCTTTAGTTGGAAGAAGGATGGAGGAGACTTGGCCTTGGCAACGAGTTCTATTGATGTTACCGCTGCAGGTAGTTATGAAGTAACTGCCATTTCTGAAGGAGGAAATTGTACTTCTACAGCAACTATTGTAGTTAATGATGGTACAGGTACTATTCCTTCGGATCCAGTAGCCTCAAATGATGGTCCTGGTTGTGTTGGCCAGTCTGTTACACTTGCAGTTGATGCACAGTCTGGAGCCACATACTCATGGACAGGACCAAATGGTTTTACATCTTCAGATCAAAACCCTGTTATTTCTAATCTTACCAGTGCATTCGCGGGCAAATATAAGGTGCTGGTAAAAATTGGTGATTGTTTGAGTTCAGAGGCAGAAACTGACTTGGTAATAAGTGATGTTTCCAGTTTTAGCATTAGCGCAGGAGGACCAACTACACTATGCTCAGGAGGATCCGTAACATTATCAACGGGAAATACAGCGGGTTATACATACAAATGGATGAAAGACGGAGCTGAAGCAGGTGGCGCTACAAATACTTTTGTAGCTTCTGCAAATGGTGTCTACTCTCTAGAGGTAACTGATGATGCTTCGGGCTGTGCAGTTGCGACAAATGAAATAACAGTAAATGTTTTAACGGCCCCTGTAAGTAGTTTTACATTGACCAATCCTATTTGCGTTGGAATTGATGCGGCTTTTACAAATACATCTACAGTAGATAATAGTGCTACAGTAACCTACAACTGGAACTTTGGTGATGGAACTTCTATTGTTTCTCAAGATGCTACACATACTTACACTTCTGGCGGCACTTTTGATGTTACATTGACAGTATCATATGATGGTGTAGCAGGGTGCAGTACCTTTTCTACCCAACAAGCTACCGTTGTAGAGGCTGTGCCAGTTAGTATAACTGCTTCTAAGAACTCTATTTGCGATGATGAAACTATCGATTTAACAGCTAATGGCACTTTTGTGTCTAGTACTTGGAATACTGGTGCTTCGACCGATGTAATTACCGTAGATGCTCCAGGTGCCTACTCAGTGACTTCTACTGATAATAACGGTTGCATTTCAGATGATACTTTTGACCTTGTTCAAGGCACTGTACCTACCATATCTATTACTGCTGACGGAAACCCAGGTCCTATAGTTGTGCCGGCAGGTAATGAAGTGCAATTGGAAGCTACAGGTGCAGATAGCTATTTATGGTCGCCATCAGATTTTTTGTCGGCCACTGATATTGCAAACCCGATATCAACACCAACAGCAGATATTCTTTATACTGTTATTGGGGCACTAATAGACGGGTGTACAGGCTCAGGACAGATTCAAATAACACTTCAGTCAGCTGGTAATGAAATTTTGATTACTCCTGCTAAAGCATTTGCTCCTGATAATTTAGAAGATGCCTATTGGCGAATAGAGTCATTAGAAAATTATCCTGATTGTACACTAAGTATTTATGACGAACGCGGCACTTTAATTTTGAGAGAGCAGAATTATAACAATACCTGGGACGGTACTTATGAAGGAACACCCTTGCCTGAAGGAGTTTATTATTTTGTGTTCGCCTGTCCTGAATTAAATCCAAAAACTGGCAGTATATTATTGGTTAGATAACTGGTTACTTTCAAGTGATTTTGGGGATAAAAGTTGTCTTGTCATAGTTGAATTTATTCGTTTAGTTTACGATTAATTCTTGTTATATTTATTTTATGGGTCACCGTATTCGATTTTTTTTATTTTCGTTTTTTATTATTTTAAGTATTCAGTCATTTGGCCAAAGTGACTGTAATTTAGGGGTTGATACAAATGGCGATGGTCTTGTGGATTGTAGTGGTGATGCTGCATGTCAATTTGCTGCAGATGTCGAGAAGGGCTGTAACTGTGCGGATGGTATAGATAATGACGGTGATGGCCAGACTGACACATCTGATCCCGAGTGTGCTAACTTCTATGGACTTTCTTTTGTTGGAGACTCTGAGAGTTGTGATGGTTTTGATGATGGATCAGGTTCTGGTGATGATGTCTTTGATTTTGTTGGTCCTCCTCTTGAAACTTCGCAAAACACTGTTGATACCCAATCTAAAATAGCTATTGGCGATGTTAATTGTGATGGAATCCCTGATGTAATTACAACTTCAAAATTCAATCAGGAGATAAGGGTTGTTGCTACTACAGATGGACAACCTGGAAACAAAGATATTGGTGAGATAATTCAGGATTTTAAAGTAACAGGTCAAGGAGCTACTATATTTCCTTTTGGAGATAAATTTTTCTTTGAACCTGAGATATTGATTGCAGATATTGATGGATCTTGTCCAGTAGAAATTTACTCCATTGTTAGTTCAAGAACAGGTAATGGTAATAACGAACCCAATCAGTACTTTTTAGTAGGTTTTAGAGCCAACCCTACACCTTCTACTAATACATTAGTACCTCTATTTGACGCTATACCACTAGGAACAGATCGTCCTGGTTCTTTAGGAATTGCTGATTTTGATTGCGATGGTGAGGCAGAGATATTTATAAAAGACCAGGTTTATGATGCTGAAACCGGTGAGTTATTGGCTGATGCCAATTTAGGTAATTGGGATGCAGAAGTTAATTCAGCACCAATTGCTGCTGATATTATAGAAGGGGGTAATCTCGAAATTGTATCTGGCAGCTCTTTACTTTCCGTACCTAGTTTGATTGACGGCTCAACACAAGCTATGACCGTTATTCAGGATATGAATGACTTGCTTCCTGCTGCTGATCAGTGGTATCCTAAAACAATATTTGATGGTAGTGAATATGGTACAACTAACTGGAGCTCCACTTCAGTAGCGGATGTTAATAATGACGGACATTTAGATATAGTAATTTCAGGAGCCAAGGGTAGTAATTCTGGACCTACAACCATATATTTTTGGGATGTGTTTAATGGCACTGTTGATGTTTATTCGCCACCAGACCCAGATGATGCGGATGGGTGGCCTTGGGGTACTAGTCGTGTAAATCTTGGTGATATAGATGGGGATGGTAAGCTGGAGCTGACTTTTATTGCGGGTAATCAATTGTTTGCTATGGAAGAGTCAGGTGGCACCTTAACTTTAAAATGGCAAAGAACAATTAATGATAGCAAATCCGGTATTGTTTCAACTACTGTGTATGATTTTGATAATGATGGTAATCCAGAGGTGGTTTACAGAGATTCTCAGGAGTTAGTTGTTATAGATGGTGAAACTGGTCAAAATGTTCTTTGGTCTGTGCCATGTCAATCGCACACATCAACAGAGGGGCCGCTTATTGCCGATATTGATGGTGATGGATCCACAGACCTTTGTGCTGGTTGCGCAACAGCCAAGTTTGATATTAATGACCCCATCCAGCAACAGGCGCTAGGTCAGCTTGAATGTTATTATTCTGAAGGTAATGATTGGTTACCAACTAGGGATGTGTGGAACCAGCAGGGCTATGCAGCAGTGAATATTGCTGATGATTTAACAGTGCCCTGCCCTGCATTTGATATGACTGCTGAGTTTCTAGGTGATTGTGATGGTGATGGTGTAGAAGAAATCAACAGACCACTGAATACTTTTATGAATCAGGTGCCCACTTTTGGACAAGATGGTTGCCCATTTTTTCCTGCTCCAGACATTTCGTTTGTTGGTAACGACCCCACCTTAGAGCCAGGTGATCCAGGTTATGTGGACCCTAGTGATCCTAATTACTTCCCTGCAGTTGAAGTAATCCCACCTATTTGTGGTGACTTAGGTATTACTGTAGGTTTCAATATTGTAAATAGTGGTTCATTGGCCATTACAGATGACTTAGATGTGAGTTTCTGGGAGGGTGACCCGTCTGTTGCCATTGATCCGGTACTGGGTGTTCCTGCTGCATTATTGCACACGACCGTTTTAACATTATCTGGTTTGCAGGTAGGTGATACCTTAAGTCAGGGAGGAATTGTATTTGATTATAGTGGAGAGACAAGTACACTATATATAGTACTTAACGATGATGGAACAGAATTTCCTATCGATTTAACCTCAAATGAGTTTGCAGAGTGTTTCATTGATAATAATATTTATGCGTTTCCAATAACCCCAGACCCTTTTACTGTTACAATTGAAAAAATTGCTGACAATTCTAATTGTGATGCTGGTGTAAGTGGAACTGATTCAGGAGAATTAAGAGCCGTAGTAAGTAGAAATGGCGTTGAAATTTTAGATTATAGTGACTTTGCATTTCAGTGGTATATTGGTACTGATGATACAGGTGCCTTATTACCGGCAAATCAGGGTGGAGACGCCAGTAGTGCTATCAACTTGGGTAATGGTGATTATGCACTCGTAGTTACTAATACAGATAAGGGGTGCGCGAGTATACCAGTATCAGAAAATATAATTCAGACAGCTACTACACCAGTAGCCACTATCCAGGTTAATTCAAATCAAACCATATGTTCACCTCCAAATGGAGAGTTAGAAGTTGTTGTAAGCGGTGACTTAACAGGAGTAACTTTTGACTGGAGAGATGAGTTTGGAACACCACTAGGTATTACGGGCCCAATTGCAAGTGATTTAACTGAAGGGGGCTACGCAGTAATCGTTGAAAGAGGAGGATGCCCATTGCAATTAGATGCAAATCTTACTGGTCCTTTAGTGCCAGATATTGTGGGAACTGTTACTCAAAATATTATTTCTTGTACTGACTTAAATACTGGTGCCGTAACATCCCAAGTGTTTTTGTCCGGTGTTGCACAAGACCCTAATCTATTTACATTCAATTGGTATTTTTATGACATTGCAACCTCAACTCAGGGTAGTGCCTTACCACCTTCAAACGGAACTGGACCAAGTAGAACAGGGTTAGCTGCAGGTGGCTACGCAGTTTATGCTACTCAGATTTCTACCGGTTGCACAACAACAATTCCTGCAATTGTTGAGGTACTTGATACACGCCAGTACCCTACAGCTCTGGTAGTTGAAGTTGCTCCACAGACATCTTGCGACCCAGCAAATCCTAATGGAATTCTTGAAGTGCAAATTACAAACCCTGATGGAACCGTTGGAAATCCAGCTGACTATACGATCGAATGGTTTAGAGGTAGTAATACACTGCCTGCTAATCTCCATACCAATACTTCCGCAGACGGTACTCAGGCTTTTGCTGTTGAAGATGGTGGTATTCCTTATACTGCTAAGGTAACGGATGTGAACGGGTGTTTTGATGTGGATGAATTAACCGTTTCTTCTAATGTAATTTATCCGGTTGCCACCTTGACGAAGATTTCTGATAATAACATATGTGATGAAACTCTGGCTGGAACATCTTTTAATGGAGCGATTCAAATTTCAGTTGAATTTGATGGAGCTAATGTACCATTGCCTGATCCAAATTACGAAATTACATGGTATAATGGAGGTTCAATAGGCGCTCCAATTATAGCAGTAGCAGATAATACTAATCCTGACTTAACTGGTTTGCCAGGAGGGCAACAGTATACGGCAGTAATTACTAGAACTGATTTGTCTTGTCCTTCAAATATTGTAACAGTAAATGTAGCTAACATTCAGACGCCTCCGGCTATTAATTTTACAATGTATCCTTCAACAAGATGTGTTGCACCTTTTAATGGTGGTGTAGTATTGGATGATGTTGATGGAGTTGCAAGTTCAGCCACATTCTTGGCATCGCATACAGTAAACTGGTATGATGGTAATGCCATTAAGTTTAATGGTTCTGGAGTTAGAACACCTGATGCAACAGGAATAGCTACCTATCTAGGTACTGGTGCTGGATTGGCACCTGGTGATCAGGTATTGTTGGAG
>NZ_SMLV01000295.1:10272-11219 GCF_009711525.1 Fulvivirga lutimaris | reverse complement strand
CGGATATTCTGGTAGTTAGTAGAGTTTCTATGTCAATTTAGAAGTTAATTACTTCATTTGCATGTAGAAATATATTAATTTCATATTAAAACCATCAAACTTCATCATGTTTAAGTCTATTGTCAAAAGTTCGGCTTTTGGGTACCGAATATTTGTCTTCATAGTAGCTTTGTCTTTTCCCTATATGTCTTTCAGCCAATGTGGTTGCGATTATAATATTCCTCCAAACCAATATACGATAGATGGTAATGTAGAAGGGATACAACCCGGTGATGTAGTCTGTCTACAGGCAGGCACCTTCAACAACAAGGTTATCACTAATATGAATGGCACCAAAGACAAACCGATAATAATTAAAAATTGTGGTGGTAAAGCCTTATTTAAATTAGCCAGTTCTAAATCTTTTGGAATTAAAATACGGTATAGCAGCCATTTCAGAATCACTGGATCTGGTGATGCTTCGGAACAATATGGAATTGAAATTGATGGTCCAAATGTTGGATTAGACATTGGTGGCACCAGTACAGATTTTGAGGTTGATCACATTAGAGTCAATAACACTGGATATGCCGGTATTTTTGGAAAAACTGACCCATCTTGCAACTCAGATACTTGGAGAGAGAATTTCACTATGTACAACACTTCATTTCATGATAATTATGTTAGTAACACAGGTGGAGAAGGTTTTTATATTGGTAATTCGCACTATCATTTTCAGGTAACCAAAACTTGTGGAGGTTCTCCTACTAAGATTTGGGAGCACTCGGTCGTTAACTGTAAAGTTTATGACAACCTCGTAGTTAACGCTGGCAGAGATGGGGTTCAGGTAGGGGCTGTAATTTCTGGTGGTGAAATATACAACAATACAGTTTTAGGATTTGGCACACAAGACCCAAACCACATCAATGGAATACAGGTTAACCCAGGGTTTACCGGAGTCGTTTACA
>NZ_SMLV01000295.1:0-10059 GCF_009711525.1 Fulvivirga lutimaris | reverse complement strand
TTTTAATAATGTAATTTATAACTGCGCAGCAGGTGGTCTCTTTTGTGATGATAGAGGAACAACTCCCGGTGTCACATTTGAATGGTATAACAATACAGTAATTGATGTCTCCAGATATGGCTTGTATCTACTTAGTACGGCCTCTAAGAATAATAAATTCTATAATAATATTATTGTTAGTGACGGGTCTACTGGTTTCAAATTCACAAGTAAGCATAGAGACTCCGAATTGACTCAAGGTAACAACATACAAACGAGCAACATAAATTCACTCAACTTTCAAGATGCTGCAGCAAAAGACTTCAGGTTAACAACCAACTCAACTAGCGCTATTGACCAAGGTATAGACCTAACTTCTTCCGGGGTGACCTTTGACTACGATGGAAATCCAAGGCCTTCAGGGTCAAATTTCGATATTGGAGCTTTTGAACGATCATCTTCAAATCCAACAGCTAATGCTGGCACAGACAAGTCTGTTACTCTTCCTTCTAATACGGCAATATTAAATGGAAGTGGGTCATCACCTACAGGAACAATTACAAGTTATGCCTGGATCAAACTTTCTGGAGGTGTAGCATCACTTCAAAATGCAGGCACTAAAGATTTAACGGTTGGAAACCTTGAGGTAGGCACATACCAGTTTCAACTTACCGTCACTGACGATGGAGGAAAAACGGCATCAGACATAGCAATTGTAACAGTATCTTCACCACCTAACGAAGTGCCCACAGCGAATGCCGGCTCAGATAAGATTATTACATTACCCACCAATTCAACAACCATTAACGGTTCAGGCTCTGATCCAGATGGAAGCATTTCAAGTTATAGTTGGATTCAAGTTTCTGGACCATCCTTCAATTCTACAGGAGCAAATAGTGCCACTCTGCAACTCACTAATCTTATAGAAGGGATATATGTATTCAAACTTACTGTTACTGACGATGATGGAGCTACTGATAATGATAATGTGACAATAAATGTTCAAGCATCCGCAACAAACTCACCCCCTACGGTTGACGGAGGTGAAGATCAAAATATATTTTTACCCAGCAACTCAACAACACTCAGTGCTATTGCAAGTGACACTGATGGAACAATTGTTAGTTATCTATGGGAGAAAGTATCAGGTTCAACTGTTACTCTCTCCAACGCAACGACATCCGTTCTAACTATTACTAATTTATTAGAAGGTCCTTATGTTTTTAAAATTACCGTTTCCGATGATGATGGTGCAAAAGCTTCTGACAATATTTCAATAAATGTGTCATTATCAAACCAGTCGCCAACATCAAATCCAGGATCCGATAAATCAATTACTTTACCTACTAATACAATTAACCTAAACGGATCAGGTGTTGATGCCGATGGAACTATTATTTCTTATGAATGGATAAAGATCACTTCTTTAACTGCAACATTAGTTAATGCTAGTTCTTCTGCACTGACTGTTGAAAATATGGAGGAAGGTACGCACGTGTTTGGTCTTACTGTTACCGATAATGAAGGGGCCACTGGTTATGCCGAAGTAACTGTCACAGTTAATGCAGGGCCCGTTAATGCTTCACCACAAGCAGATGCCGGCCCAGACTTAAACATTACGTTGCCAACAGCAAACGTCTTAATTTCTGGTTCAGGCAGTGACTCTGATGGATCAATTGTTACGTATTCATGGACCAAGGTTTCTGGACCCTCAGTTATTCTCAATAACTCTAATTCATCTGATTTAAATTTAACTAATATAGAAACTGGTTCTTATGTTTTTTCAATTACTGTTACAGATGATGACGGAGCTTCTGACATTGACCAAATGTCTATGGTAGTTTTTCCGGCAAATGTAAACCAATCTCCATTAGTTAATGTTGGTGAAAACAGAATATTAACCCTTCCATCGAATTCAATTACTATAACTGCTTCCGTCTCTGATCCAGATGGATCTATTGAAAATTATGAATGGACAAAAGTAACAGGTGGTGATGTAACACTTAGCCAAAACCAAGAGTCTCTTATATTGACAAATTTGCTTGAAGGTGTATATACTTTTAAGCTTTTGGTAACTGATAATTTGGGAGCTACAAGTTCAGACCTTGTTACTCTAACTGTACTTGGTTCCAACCAGGCACCAACTGTGGATGCAGGTATTGATCGATACCTTATCCTTCCAGAGAATAGCATTTCAATTAAGGCTAATGCAGAAGACATAGATGGCACCATCACAAACATTAACTGGCAAAAAGTAAGTGGAGCTAGTGCCACCTTAGCCAATACAACTTCTTTTACACTTCAAGCTTCAAATCTTGTTGAGGGTCTTTATACTTTTGAGGTGACTGTGACTGATGACAATGGATCTTCTGACACTGACCAAGTAAATCTAACTGTACTCCCTGTAGGTAGTAGTCAACTACCTATTGTTGAGGCAGGCCCAGATCAAATTATATTTTTACCAACATCCACTGTTTCAATATCAGGCACAGCTACAGATCCAGATGGTATCATAACTAGCTATGAATGGACAAAAACAGGTGGATCAGGGGATTTAGAAAATTCAACGAACCCTGTAGTTACAATTAAAAATTTGGAACTAGGGCAAAGCACATTCAAACTAACTGCAGTGGACAATAGTGGTGCATCTTCCACAGACAATGTAACAGTAACAGTAAACCCCTCAACTACGAATCAACCTCCAACTGCCAGCGCTGGAGGAAATAAGAATATACAATTACCAACCAACAGTGTAACATTAAGTGGGTCTGGGACTGATATAGATGGCTCTATTGATTCTTATAACTGGTCAAAAATTAATGGTGGAAGTGCTACATTTAGTAGCACAACAAATGGAGTTACAAATGTTTCCAACTTATCAGAAGGATCCTATACTTTTAGGTTAAATGTAACTGATGATCAAGGGGCAATAGCAAGTGATAATGCGATCGTCAATGTTCTACCAGCAGATATAAATAAATCTCCTATATCAAATGCTGGGCCCAATCAAACCCTTGTTTTACCACAAAATTCAACAAATCTTTTGGGTCAAGGTAATGATGCTGATGGATCTATAGCTTCTTATAAATGGAGCAAAGTGTCAGGTCCCAATTCATTTAAGTTAATAAATGATGGCCTACCCACGGCTACTATTGAAGATTTGGTAGAAGGTATCTACGTTTTTAATTTAAGCATCACTGACAATGACGGTGCCACAGGAAATGATCAAACTACTATTACTGTGAGTCCTGAGGGAGCTAACTTACCTCCAATTGCTGATGCCGGAGGTAATCAATTTATTTCACTACCAACTAATACTATCACTTTATATGGTGCCGGTAGCGATAATGATGGGTCAATATCGAGCTATTTATGGACTAAGAGCAGCGGAGCTAGTGCAGATCTAAATAACACAACTACACCTACTCTGACAGTATCAAATATGGTCGTAGGAAGCTATGAGTTTAGATTAAGAGTAACAGATAATGAAGGAGCTACCAATGACGACTTTGTCAGTGTAATTGTAGTCTCTGAGTCAGTAAATATTCCTCCCGTAGTTACCGCTGGAACTGACAAGATCATATATTTACCGTTATCGAGCACAACAATTTTGGGTCAAGCGAGCGATCAGGATGGTACAATTATAGACCGACAATGGTCTCAAATTTCAGGATCTGCTACTAGCCTTTCAGGCATTAATTCTAACAGCCTAGTGATTTCAAACCTATCGGAGGGTTCATATGAATTCAGACTGACGGCTGTTGATGATAAAAATGCGAGTGCATACGATGAGGTTTCTATAAATGTTCTCTCTGCTGACTCCAATCAAGCTCCAATGGTTGATGCTGGTGAAGATGTAAATATTTATTTGCCAGAGAATAGCGCCTTACTGGATGCAACAGTTACTGATAATGAAGGGAATATAAATGAGTTTTTATGGAGTAAAGAAAGTGGCCCTACTGCCACTTTATTGACAGATAATCAAGAAGATTTAGAACTTGAAGATCTAATAGAAGGAATATATACTTTTGAACTTACTGCAACAGATGAAGCTGGTATATCAGCTTCTGATCAGGTGACCTTAACCGTTTTTCCAATTGGGACAAATCAACCTCCCTTAGTTGATGCCGGTAAAGATAGTACCATTTTCTTGCCACAAAACAACATTACAATTTTTGGCCTGGCGACAGATAATGATGGCTCAATAGAAACCGTTTCATGGTCTTTAACAAATGGTCCGACACAAGTGGTCCTGACAGGAGCAGATACTGAGACTCTTACTGTAGAAAACCTAATAGAAGGAAACTACACATTCCAATTGGAAGCTATTGATAATTCAGGAGCTTCTGGAACTGATGAAATACAGTTAACCGTGAATTCTGAATTGCCCAATCAACCACCACTTATTTTTGCTGGAGCCAACATGGAACTTACTTTACCAATTGAAACAATAACATTGAATGCCACTGCTTCTGACGAAGACGGAACTGTTGAATCAGTTTTCTGGCAACAATTTCAAGGGGAAGAAGTAACAATAAGTTCTACTTCAACACTAGAAACCGAAATTTCAAATATTTTAAATCCTGGTGTTTATGGTTTTAGAGTCACTGCTACTGACAATGAAGGAGCCCTAGGGGTAGATGAAATTCTACTATTTGTTTTTGACCCTGACAATAGAAAAAGTCCCATTGCTTTTGCTGGAGAAGATATAGTTTTAATCCCACCAAATACTTCCTTAGAACGAACTGGTGTTGCTACTGATCCAGATGGCACAATAGAAGATTATATTTGGAGGCAAACAAGTGGTGATGCACTTAACTTTGAATACATAGACTCAGTACTTTATGTAACAGATGCCCCTAAGGGAAGCTATAAGTTTGCCTTTGAAGTAATTGATAACGATACATTAAGCGCATTTGATGAGTTTGAATTAAGGGTAACAGAATTTGAAAATGCTTTAAATCCACCCATGTTTTTCTCTCCAAATGGCGATGGCATAGGAGACTTCTGGGAAATAGAAAACATCGAGGTCTACGAGACATGTAAGCTTACAGTGTTCAGCAGAAGTGGAGTAAAGGTATTTGAAGCGGAGCCATATGCTAACAACTGGGACGGAACTTATCGTGGAACAAAAGTCTCAGATGGCGATTATTATTACATTTTTCAATGTAACGGTGAGAATATTAAATCAGGAGCTTTAAGAATAATTAGATAGTCGCTATGAAAAAAATAATTATCTCTTTATTGCTGATTTTATCTGTTTCAAAAATTATTGCTCAGCAACTGCCCATATTTTCTAATTACATTTTTGACCCATATTTGTACAATCCTGCTTTTGTAGGAAGTAATGATGTTACAGAGTTTAATCTTATACACAGACAGCAATGGGTTGATATACAGAATTCTCCTGTTACCTATGGTGCTAATGCACAGATCAAACTAAACCCAAGAATGTCGATTGGTATAAACTTGATCAATGATGAAACCATTCTGCTGTCTAGAACCTCAGGGCTTTTAACCTATGGCTATAAGGTTCCTTTAGGTAACAACCATGCTCTTGGGTTTGGACTTTCATTGGGTGCTTTTTATAATCAATTAAATTTAGATGATCTTGAAGCTATCAATGATCCTGCTTTGTTAAATGCTGAGGTGAATAACTTCAATATTGATGGACAATTTGGTTTTTATTATCAAAATAAAGGCTTTAAACTAGGCTTTGCCCTACCCCGACTATTCAAAACAGATCCATTTATAGACACAAGTTTTGATGAAATTGAATATTCAGAGCTAGCCAATAGGATTATTACTGGTTCTTACTTTTTAGAGTTGGGTCCTCTTTTAAATGTTATGCCTTTCGCCCATTACAGAATGACAGAGGACCGTGCTGATTTTTTTGAAGCTGGCGGGCTCTTTGGCTATAAAAACATCTTAAAGCTGGGTGGTTTCTATCGACAAGATGTAGGTCCAGGTGCGCTATTTCAGATTTCGATAAAAGACAAGTTTGATATATCATATGCATATGAGTATGCTTCAGCACAAAATCTAGCATACTCTGGAGCTACACATGAATTTCAATTCAAAATAAGGTTGGCTAAAAAGATTAAAGCACGACCAAGGAAAGAGCCTATAAAGAAGTATACAGATGAGAAGCAAGTCATCGATCAAGCTCCAACAATTAAGGAACAGAATATTGAACCCAAAACAGATAGTATTGAAGATACTTACACCAAGTCTATTGTTTCAAAAACAGAAATCAATGACAACATTACTCAAGATAATACTGAAAATGAAATAGTGACACCCCAAGAATTTGAACCTACTATTAAGGGTTACTATGTTGTAGTAGGATCATTCGCTTTGGAGAGTAACGCGAAAGGGTTTCTCAACAAGGTAATAAAAGACTACCCGGAGAGTAAACTAGGGTATAATAAAGAAAAAGAGTACCATTTTGTGTACATTTATACTATTCAGCCAAGCGAGAAATCAATTGAAACAGTGGAAAGAATTCGTAGAGAGACAGGATTCTCAGATACTTGGTTTATGGAAATAAAAGATTGATAATAAAGTTAACATGTAATAAAATGATCAAGCAAGCCCTAATACTATCATTTATAGTCCTTTTTGCAGCCTGCAATGATGATGATGACCCAAAGGGGTCGGACGCAGTTCCATCTGAGCTTTTAGGCTGTAGCGACCCAAGTGCTATAAACTTTGATTCCAACATAAGGTTCTCTGATAACTCATGTGAATACACTCCGGTAAGTTGTGAAGAATGTGATTTTGTTTTGGACCCGGAAGTATATGGATATAATAATGATGATTTAAAACTACCCCCAGGATCAAAGATATGCATACCTGCTGGCACCAGAAGTCGAGCTGCTTTTTTTACTAATTTTAATGGGACAGAAGACAAACCTTTCATTTTTACAAATTGTGATGGTCAAGCTTTGATCGTCACCACAAGTACCGCTGGTGTTCGCTTTTATGAGAGTAAGCACGTAAGATTTACAGGAACAGGATCAGGTGATGACTATGGTATTCAAATCGATGCTAAAGATTTTGGTTTTGTAGCTGAAAATAGATGTAGCGACTTTGAAGTAGATCACATAGAGGTTCTTCAATCAGGAAACTCAGGAATTTCAATACGCACCAACCCTACCTGTGCTGACGGGGTAATAGATAGAAGTAATTTTACTCAATACAATACACTTGTTCATCATAACAAAATATCAAACACAAAAAATGAAGGCTTTTATATAGGAGGTTCTCACTGGCATACTGGGTTAAAATATGATTGTGATTTAAACCAGTTGGAACCTGAACTTAAGGGAGTCAGGATCTACAACAACCTATTGCAAAATATAGGAAGAGATGGTATACAAGTAGGTAGTGCCGTAGAAGATTCAAAAATTTTCAACAACGTGATCGATGGTTTTGGAACAAATGGAGAAGCAGCTCACCAAGCTGGGATTCAGGTTAACCCAGGCACAACTGGAGAAGTCTTTAATAATTATGTGGGCAATGGAACTGGTAGAGGTATATTCCTTCAAGGATTTGACCTTTTAGTTTATAACAACATAATTATGGACACTGATAGAGACGGAATGTATGCTACTGACAGAGACCCAAAGCCAGGGACAGGATTTTACATTATTAATAACACTTTCTACAATATAAAAGGTGATATGTTGAAAATCAGTTCGAATCAGACTTCAAATAACGTGATGTATAATAATGTAGGTCTCAACGTTACAGGTATAATAATGAAGCCCGATGCCAGCAATGTAAATGTTGACTTACAAAACAACGTGTTGTCCAATGACTTGGATGACATTCAATTCAACAATCCAAATGAACGAGATTTTAACTTCAAATCAACCTCACCCCTAATTGATAGCGGGAGAAGCATTTCTGACTATAGCATTGACTTTGATTTTCTGTTTCAAACAAGAACAGTTAATGAAAGGCCTGATATTGGTGCGCTTGAAACTCAACAATAAATTTAAAGCTTTTATTCTACTTGAGTAACCTTATATTTTACTAAAATTATTCTTTTATTAATAAAAAGACTTTAAACTGAGCAATCACAAGCTTGTATAATTGACATGTTCAAGGTGGTATGCTTATACTTCCCATTAAACTTAGAGAGAAGTTATATGCAGCAGTGTAAAATCTTTATTAATGTAAAGTGCATTTATTAGGATCACTCCTTTCTTACATAAACTTCAATTACCTCAAGTGTATTCCGTCTAGGAGCTTGAAATACATCTATCTTTTTATAATGCTGTTTGAGAGCATCCTGTAGTTCATATGGGTAGAAATTATTTAGATTTGGAATAATTTCAAATAAAACTAAGTCATAGTAATCACTTTCAATGCGCTTTCTAAAAAAATTAAGTTCACGATCAAACATGGCTACATTTAAATGATACCATAACGGTTGACCAACTTCCAACTCATATCCTAGAGTATGAGCCAAAGGAGTTAACTCCGACATATTCAATACTTTCGGACTTCCGTTTTCTACAGACTCTAATTCTAAAAGCCTCTGAATTCCTGCAATAGTTTCTTTAGGCATATAAACTTTATCAAATGCCTTAAAGGGAGACAGGACCCACGTTGATTTGTCTAGAGCAGTTGTATCCTCTTCCAGTTTATATGTATTTATGGAAATAACCTCACGCGCATCTTCCTTAGATGCCTCTAATTTTGGAAAAACTCTATCTATTATACGATTAGCATACTTCCAGTATACCCCAGACCACCAAAAAAATATAATTAGCACAAATGGTAAAAGAATTCTAATTCGGCTAAAATCTAATTGGTCTTTGATAAAGTACACTATGAAAATAAATGCAAAACTGTGAAAGTATATATTGCCATCTGGTGGTGTATAACTAGTAACTTGCAACACCATTGCCTGCCCTAAGATTGCCAGCGTCAATATAATAAAGAGAGTGGCTTTTTTTTCATCTAAAAAATATTGCCAACTCTTAATCTTGGCAATAAGTATAAATAAAATAATAGCTAAGTATAACTTTAAAAACAGTGACTTTTGCATCACCTCATTAATAATATCACTTAGACTAAACCTAGAATAATGAGGCGCTTGCCCATAGTTAAACCAATAATTAAATTCGTAAGGAAGAATAGGTCCAATGAACAAAGCACTTACAATGATTAAATATAGTACATAAAAACCGACCGCTTTAATACTCTTAGTGGCCACCGAGTAATAAAGGCTTAATATTCCTGTAATAAGTACCGCGAAAGCACCACCATCTTGCTTAGTAAAAAACGATAGGAAGGCAAACAGAGCTGCTAGAAAAAGTGATAAGTGATGCTTCCATCCATTCTTTGTAATACCATGTAATAGGAAAGCTATGCTTACAATTTCAAATACAATAACAGAGTGATTGTACCATGGCCAAAAATTGAAAAATGAATATGATATTACAAATAGAAAAACACCCAGAAAACGTAATCCAGGCTCTAGTCCTAATGAGTTTAAAATTGATCTAAATGAGAAACCGGCCAGCAAATTATACAACACTTGCGATTTCACCAATGTACCCAGATAAGGTCCAAAGATTTTAAAAAACATAGCCGGAATAAGCCAGAAGGCATACCCCATTGGTAAGCCAAAATCCTTAAAAGGCACCTGCCCTTGGTAGAGTCTATACGCCCCTTCCCACGTAAGAAAAATATTTATTCTATATGGATATGTAAAGAAAATAGGGAAAAGTGCTAGAGAAACAATAATTAAAAACTCTAAAACATTTATATGATTTGTCTTCAACTTCTTAAAATTCACTCTTCTACGATTTAATTATGATCCAATTATTAATCTTGATTTCTTACCTAAAAGCCTTTTCATGACATAAATTGCCCCAACGCTAAGTCCCAGCGTTATAAGTAAGAATAAGATCCAGTCAAACAACCCATTTGGTAACTCCTCGCCAGTGAGCCTAAAATTTACTTTTCTCAGCACTAAAATAAAGTAGAAATGAATAAAATAGATACCAAAGCTATAATCCGCCATTAATGACAAAAATATAGATTTAAGACTAAGTCTTTCGC
>NZ_SMLV01000133.1 GCF_009711525.1 Fulvivirga lutimaris | reverse complement strand
ACTTTATATATAAAAAAAAAGGGGCTCACTGAGCCCCTTTTTTTTTTACTCCCAGCTGTACCTTCAACTCATCGTCCAATAATGTAACTCACAGAGAATAACACATTTAGAAGTCTACAAATGCGAAAATCAACGTATATATTGCTGTACTAAACATTTATTTATCATATGAAATTACTCAATAAATTACTCGTTATTTTATTTGCATCTTCACTACTCTTTGCTTGCGGTGATGACAATGAAGCAGCAAAGGGCAGAGTAAGTGTTTCCATAACGGATGCACCGATTGATGATGCTAATGTTTCCGCTGTTTTTATTTCTATTAATAGTGTAGAGTTAAAAGGACCTGATGGATGGACAACATTAGACAGCTTTGAGGAGCCTGTTTCAATAGACCTTTTAAGCTATCAAAATGGTGAAGTTTACTTCTTAACAGATGAAGTCATTGATGCAGGTTCGTACTCTGAAGTGAGATTAATGCTTGACATTCAAGATAAGATTAATGGAGTTCAACAAAATGAGGGCTGTTATATAGAATATAAAGACGGCTCTACTCAACCATTGCTTGTACCAAGTGGTGGTAGATCAGGGTACAAAGCCAAAGGTGAATTTGATATAGTCTCTGGTGGTGCAGTCGCATTAACGCTGGATTTTGATGTTAGAAAAGCAGTAGTCGAAGCAGGATCAAGCGGAAAATTCATTCTTAAACCAACCATTAGGTTAATTGCCAATCAAGATGCCAGTATGATAACTGGTACTTTCGATCAGGAAGATGGTGACTTTTCTAAAGTAATAGTATTTGCTTACGAAGATGATACTTTTACTGACAGTGAGATGGATGAGCCAGGTGATGAAGAAGTTCGATTTGCTAATGCTGTTACTAGCAATACGGTGACTGAAGAAGGCGCTTTTACCTTGGCCTTTATGGAATCAGGTACTTATGATCTTTACTTCGCATCTTATGATGAGAATGGTGAGTTTATAGAGCTTATTGGATCATCTAATGATGTAGAAGTTGAAGCAGGAATTAATTTAAGTCTTGATATTAGTCTCAGCCTTCTGAACTAAATAATAGACATTCTTGAAAAATGAAAGAGCCCCATGATGGGGCTTTTTTTATTATTTAATTTTCTTGACCTATTTTCGCAGCCTATTTTAATACAGTTATGATTATTTACAAATTTGGAGGAACTTCTGTAGGCAATGCCGAAAGAATGAAAAAGGTAGCTACACTCATTACAAATGATGATGCTTCTAAGGTTGTTGTACTGTCTGCCGTATCTGGCACAACCAACACATTGGTTGAAATAGGCGAGCTACTCCAAAAGCGAAAACCGGAAACAGCTGTAAAGCTGATAGAGAGTTTACGCAACGATTATAACCAACTAATATCAGAACTTTACGACTCCCCAGAGGCACATAAAAAAGGTACTGAAATACTTGATAAGTATTTTGGGCAAATGCTTTCTTTAGCCAATATCCCCGATTTCAATCTTGGTAATAACAAGACCATGCTTGCCTTTGGTGAGATACTCTCAACAAACCTATTTCAGGTATTCATGGAAAGTAATGGCCATGAAAGCCAACTTATTTCCGCACTGGATTTTATGACCATTGATGAAGAAGGTGAACCTGAGATTGAAGAAATAGGTAAAAAGTTAAAACCACAGCTAAACAAAAGGCTTACTATCACTCAGGGTTTTATCTGTCGAAACCCACAAGGGCAGACTGATAACTTAAAAAGAGGTGGTAGCGACTATAGTGCTTCTATAATAGGTGCTGCCATACAAGCTGAGGAAATTCAGATCTGGACAGATATTGATGGAATGCATAACAATGACCCTAGAATTGTCAAAAAGACTGCTCCTATCGCAGCTTTGACCTTTGATGAAGCTGCAGAACTTGCATACTTTGGTGCTAAAATTTTGCACCCTGCTTCAATATTGCCTGCACAGAAATATAAAATTCCTGTAAGGTTAAAAAGCACTATAAATCCCGATGCAGAAGGCACTCTTATTGGCTCTAAAACCTCCAGCAGAGATGTAAAAGCTATTGCTGCCAAGGATGGTATTACAGCTGTAAAAATTAAATCATCGAGAATGCTATTGGCTTATGGATTTCTTAAAAACATATTTGAGGTATTTGGCCAGTTCAAAACATCTATTGATATGGTGACTACCTCTGAGGTTGCTGTTTCATTGACTATTGATGATGACACTCACCTTGAATCCATTAGAACCGAGCTGAATAAATTTGGTAATGTTGAAGTAGATATCAATCAAACGATAATATGCATAGTAGGAGATTTAATATCAGAAAAAAGTGGAATACTTAAGCGTATTTTTGATGCAGTATCAGACATTCCCGTAAGGATGGTAAGCTACGGTGGAAGTAGAAATAACATTTCACTATTAATAGATTCCAAGCTTAAAGCTGATGTGTTGAATGCCTTGAATGACGGACTATTTGAATCATAAGACGAATTAATTTCATTGGTAATATATTGCCCAATTTATTTAAATAAATTGGGCA
>NZ_SMLV01000431.1:62576-64597 GCF_009711525.1 Fulvivirga lutimaris | reverse complement strand
AGGGAAGTGAAAATAAGTTTTTTTGTTAGATACCTTAATAGACGTATTTATCGGCCCTTCGTATTATGGTATCCCATATATCTTTTGAAAAATAGGCCTATTCTACTTTTCTTATCTAAGTTGTTAAGCATTGGAATACTTGTGGCATGCTTCTCAACCTATACTACATTACGCTATGATTGGCGGTTTTTAGGAGTTTCAATAGTAACCGCAATGAGTATAAATATTGTAATTGTTCATTCTTTATTTGATTTTTACACCTGTCAATTACCTATACTTAAAAATCTTCCTATATCATCAGTTAAAAGAGTAGCATACTTTTTTGTTACATCATGTTTTCTCCTCATGCCAGAAATCATTGTTGTCATAAGGCGATTACCTGTTGAGGCACCTACCTTTTATGCTTGGCAAGTGATGCTTTATGCCATAGGAAATTTCCTATTTTACTTGCACTGGATAATACTCAAAAATGCTGATATAGATCGATTGGGTAAATTCAGCTTCTTTTGCACACTCATTCAAATATATTTGGTGCTATTTGGTCTGCCTCTGTTTGGGCTCGTTATTACTATGATTCCCATAATAGTGTTAGCGCAGAAAAGGTATCTTGTGATGCACGATTATTGATTGCTAAATGAGGTACGTTTCTTATCAAGAGAAAAATTCAACCGTACACATTCGTCATTTTCCCTAGGCATCTTCCCTTTCATAAAATTCCAAAAGAGTGCTCAGTTTACGTTAAGAAAGGAATAATGGAGTAATAAAAGAAGAAAGGCCTTTTGCTAAACTATTAATGCTGCTCTAAGCTTAAAGTTAAGTAATCCGCCTTCATTTTATTACTGGCGGACAGGCTATAACGCAAGAACATTATATAACAAAACTAGGTATTTGCTTCCAGACGCACACCGGATATCAATCACTTATACTACTAAACTGGCGGCTATGGCCTGTCGGCAGACAGGTTATATTAGAAACATAGTTCATCAATTATTATCTTGCGAAAGTATTCAAAATAAGATCATCTACCTATGAGGCGAAAAATCCCAGAATCAACGCTACCAAAAATCAAGCGCGAGCAAATGATTACTCCCGAAGGCATGCAAAAATTACGGGATGAACATGAGCACCTTGTGCGCGTTGAACGTCCAGAAGTTACCGCTAAGGTTTCATGGGCAGCAAGTTTGGGAGATCGCTCAGAAAATGCCGATTACCATTACAATAAAAAACGACTTCGAGAAATTGATAATCGCATTCGTTATTTGTGTAAGTGTGTTGACGACTTAAAAGTAGTTAATTACCACCCAAGCCAAGAAGGAAAAGTTATGTTTGGTGCTTGGGTGGAAATTAAAAACGAAGCTAAAAATCTGCAAAATAGATTTCGAATTGTTGGCTATGAAGAGCTGATTGGCAATAAAGACTATATATCAATGGATTCTCCAATGGCTCAAGCACTACTCAACAAAAAAGTTGGAGATGAGGTGACAGTTAAAACAAAATTGGGTGATTTTGTATGGCGTATTCTTAAAATAGAATATTACCCAAGTTAATGATAATACACAACCCTACTGAATGCTTCCATATATACGCACCAGCAGAGCATGGCAAATAAGTATCCCAGCAACCGACACTCTTTTTTCTCTCTCCCTTCAAAAAAACTTTACTCTCCCCTGCGCAGATGCGCATTCAATATTTAAGGATATAGTTTAATCCGTATTCCATTAGCGGGTCTTCCCCATTTCTAATTTGCTCAGCGGTTTGGTGGATTTCTTTATCTAGTTTTATCCCAATTCTTTGAGTTTGCGTACCATCAGGGTAGAAAATACCAATTCCAGTAAACATTGTGGGGAAGCCACCAGGAAGTTCAAATTTATTGGCATTACCATCTGCCCCTGTTGTTTGAGATCCTACCACCAACGAATTTTTAACTGTAGAAAAAGCCATTGCCGTAAACTCTGCCTGACTTTGAGTAAGTTCATTAACTAAAATAACAATAGGATTTTCATAGACTTTGCCGTTTTCGA
>NZ_SMLV01000431.1:18848-62346 GCF_009711525.1 Fulvivirga lutimaris | reverse complement strand
TATTTTAGTAAATGGTTTTGGTTCATTATTCAGATAACCGCATAATGTGTTAAACGTACCATTAGGATAATTTCTTAAATCAAAAATAATTCCTTTAGTATTCGCAAAGCTATCCATCATGGTCTCGATCATGTCCGGAATTAGCAGGCCCATGTTGACATAACCAACATTACCGTCCATAATCTCCCAGCTTTGTAAGTTCTTTTTATCAAAATCAATTAATGAAAGATCATAGCGTTTAATATACTTTGACAATAACGACTCCCCTCTTCTAAATGAGACTTTTAAAGTGTCTGCAGACCCATTGAAAACGACCGATTTTGCATCTCTAAGTTTACTTAACTTATTGGACCCAGGTACGAACTTTAATTTCTCATTGAGCAAATTCTCTATGGAAATACTGTTCACTTTCGTGATAATGTCTCCTAGTTTTATATCGTCAATGTTGCAAAGGGAATCATTATAAATTTCTGCAACTACGGCTGAATTATCTACAAATTTAACCCGAAAGGGCGGTGACTTTTTGCCGAAATAGTCCTTTGTAAGATCTGATTTGAAAAAGGCGTGACTATCTTCTATTAGTGTCAGCGTTTCTAATAGTAATAAATGAAAATCTGTTTCATTTTTCACTGCAAGGTATCTGGGGATTAATGCATCCAATGTAGATGTCCATGATGTCTCTAAGAGATACTTATGTGGAAAGAAATACTCGATATAATTCCAGTATCTAAAGAGTGTAAGCAGCCTTAAATTAGGGTCTTTCCATAAGTCTTGGTCATATTCTGGTTCATTAATAAAGTTGATTACAAAATTTTCCTCGCTTTGCGTAAAATATGCATGATCTCCCTGAAACCTATTTTTTCTTATGTTTTCTAGTTTATCTGAGAGATCCTTGTCGAAGCTTTGTAGCCATTTTAAATCAAAGTTTTTGTCGAAAATTTCTAAATCACTTTCTTCTCTGCACGTTGAGCACAATGGGACATCGCCTAGTCTCTGTATCCAATCGAAAAATATCTGATCGGTCTTTTTCTGACTAAAATTTCTATTGAGCTTGCCAAGAACATCAATGAGCTCTTTATCCCAGTTATATTTTCCTTCTGCTACAGCTGGATGATAATATTTTAGAAATCCCCAAATTTGAGCTGCCTTTCTTAATTGAGTGGTAGTAGCATCAATTTCCTTGGCTTGAATGCTTGAATAACTAAAAAATAGCAAGATCAAAACTGCTTTTACTATTACCACTGTGATTTTATCTATTCTAATCATAATCACCATTATCTATTACATTGCTTGATTAACAATTCACTTCTGGCTATTAAATATATTGCCCAGGCTTGACACTTTAATGCTGCTTTTTTAAGTAACGGTAAAGAATAATTGTTTTTTCCTTCATAACTAATGCTAATCCCAATCAAGGTTGATATTGGGTTAAAAAGAGTTCTAAACAGGGAGTTAGTAATTTTTATTCTTCAAAAACCATTTTCATAAGGTCGTCCGTCAGCTGCTCTCTGATGTCAAAGATCTTATCGCTTACACCATTTATAGAATGTATAATAGTTACTCCTGAATCAGGGAAGTGCCATGCTATAGTCAGAAATCCATATACTGCACCGGTATGACCGTAAGCAGTCCCATAGGGTGTTTCGTAAATTTCAAATCCATGCCCGTTTCTTTCGTGATAGAAACCTTTCCAATCTTCAGGCAATTCGAAGTCATCCTTCATTGTAGCTAATGATGCTGATGAGATTACGTTTCCAGCGAGCAATTCTTCAATGAAAATACCGAGATCATACATGGTTGTAATTATTCCTCCATCACCTGTTGCTAGATCATAGTGATACCAAAACTCTGATTCTATCAGTGTTTCGTTACCATGGATATCTAAATATCCTTTTGGGGTACCATTGCGAAGGTGCGTTTGCTCATCGCCAACAAATACGGAATTTAATCCAAGTGGAATAAATATCTGCTCTGCTAAAAATGTAGCAAGAGTTTGTCCAGAAACTTTTTCTACTAAAAGCCCTAGTAAAACATAGTTGGTATTTGAATAAGCATAGGTTTCACCTGGCGCATGATCAGGAGATTTACCATAGGCAAATTTCAATTTCTCTGCTGGTGATTCTGATTTGTAAGGTTCATTTATGCTTGTAAGCTCCCATTTGGTAGGGTTCAAATAATCAAACAGCCCACTAGTATGATCCAGCAATTGCTCTATAGTTACTTCTTTTGCATTTTCGATTTTGTCCATGTACTCTCCAGACAGGTAATCAGAAAGCTTATTATTGATGTCAATTTTGCCAGCATCTACAAGTTTAAATACCGCTGCGGCAGTGGCTATCTTTGATACACTGGCTATTATCATTCTGTGACATGGTGACAAAGTAATGTTGTTATGGATATCTGCTTTTCCGGCCGCACCAAACCACGCACGACCATCATTAGTTCTTACCATCATGTTAAGTCCGGGTAAGCCCTCTCTTACTTTAGCATTTACAAAATTTTGGAACTCATCAGCTCGTGGATGATCCTGAGCTATGGCAGGTAAGGTAAAACAAGTATAGTCTTCCGGTTTCAATTCCTCATAATTAGTACAAGAAATTATTGATACTACCAACAGTAATAAAAGAAATGTTTTCATGATTAAAATAGTTTTACTTTAATACCGAGAGATGAGAAAATATGAGGAATTACCGGTACTCCAGCACCTGGAGCAAAAGGTCCCTCAACTAAAACTTGATAATTGAAAAATAAATCAACCGAATTTTGACTATCCTTAATATTTATCATTGGATACTCAACTCCTAAGGCCAAACCCACCAAGCCTGTAGGTCGGCCCCAGTCTTTTATTTGTTTAAATTCTCCATCGATGTGTTGATATTTACCTGTTGGGGAAAATGTGTGTAGGTAGCCCAGCCTTGGACCCCAGCTGAGTTTTAATTTGCTTTTAATGGGATACTCATAATTGATACCTCCAAGCAAGAATATGCCATTTTGAAAATATTCATGATGATAGAATCCTCCTTCAAATGAAATGATCTTATTACTATTTTTTCGAGTCTTTACTAGTCTTTCGCCTAAGAAGGAGAACCCAGGATGGTAAGGACCAGAAAAATTTTTTATTGAAGGATAAAAAAGGGATGCTTTTATTGTAGAAACCCCAAATTTCCAATGTTGCTGAGCGTCAGCATGTGATATCACCAACAGCATAATACCACAGAATAAAAGTTGTCTTTTCATTATTTAGTTTTTTACAAAAGACTTCTTTTACCATCATTGGGTTGCTATGTAAAGAGCTTAATAAGTAAAGAGAAATGATTCTTTACCTAATTTAATTGACTCTTAACCACACACATTCGCCATTCCACGCTGCTTCCCTCTTATGCCAAGCAGCAAACTCTATTCGAAGTTAAATGCAACCCATCTACAATTAGATGTTTTACTTGTTATCGTGTCATCTTTGAGTATATTGTGTTGATAAAGTGTAATAATGAATTGGAAAAAATATATTAATAAAAGTAGCATTGTACTATTGTCGGTCATTGCATTAAGTAGTATGGCCCTTATTTTTTTCAATTACTATGTAATTAAAATCACGGCAAGCACGCGAGGCTATATCAATGGTGAGTCTAACTACTCTAAGGGGCAAAAGGATGCTTCAAAATACTTGTTGCAGTATTTGGAGTCTGAATCTGAATCTGATTGGAAGCTCTATCAAAAAAACATGCTTATTCCTTTTGGTCCAAGGGATTTTCGCCTGGCACTACTGAATGATAGTTCGAGAGCGGAGATGCATAGGGCCTTGCTTCAAGGAAGAAACCATCCAGATGATCTGGACAATTATATATGGCTGTATAAGAATTTTGGTCATTTTCCCTTTATGCAAGAGGCTGTTGCTATATGGACCAGAGGTGATCATTACAATGAAAAATTAGATAGCATAGCTCAATATTGCCATGCTATGATAGCAAAGGATGAGAAAAATGAATTGGATCTTAGTTTAGTTAAGAGTGAAATCATTCGCATTAATCAGGAATTATCAAAAATTGAATATTCATTTTCTGATGTGCTGAGCAACACAAGTAGGAAGGTTGAAGGATGGCTTAGAATAGCCAATGTGATATTCGTGATTTTGATTGTAGGAGGATCAGGAACATATTTTATAGTACTTATAAAAAGACTTGAAAACTCTGAAAAGGAACTTTTGGAAAATAATAGAAAACTTGAAGAAGTTAATATTGCACTTGACCGATTTGCGTACAGCGTGTCACACGATTTACGGGCTCCTATTTCTTCTCTTAAAGGATTGGTGGATTTACTAAAGCGAGAAGATGAACAAGAAAAATTGCCTGTTTATTTAAATATGATGATTGACAGCCTCAACCGCCAGGACGACTACATTAAAAACATTTTAATTCATTCCCGAAACCGAAGAATGGTCAATGACTTTAAGCAAGTTGAGCTTTCGGTGGTTGTTGATGATATCTTGAAAGATTTGATTCATTATGAAGGAATGGATAAGGTAGAAATAAAAGTTGATTTGCCTGATAATGTGGTTACTGATGAAAATCGGTTGAAAATTGTTATGAGCAATTTAATTTCAAATGCGGTTAAGTATCGGGATGACAAAAAAGTGCCGAAAATTGAAATCTATAGTAAACGGCAAAAAGGCGGAACACTAATTACTGTTAAGGATAATGGGATTGGTATTGAAGCAGAACACCAATCGAAGGTATATAATATGTTTTTTGTTACTAATAACACAAATAAGGGAACAGGATTAGGAATGTACATCGTTAAAGATGCTATTCAACAAATGAACGCTACTATTTCGTTAGAGTCAACATTTGGCTTAGGTACACGTTTTGACGTGTTTATACCACAATATGATGAAGGTTGATTTAAGCTCTGATAACACCATTTCTGCAAGTAATTACACACTCTAGGCTTTCTGCGTTAATGTCCCAGATTTTCAGCTTTTAATTTTAACCGAAATCATACTTCTTTTCCAAGGCATATCTGAGTAATTCACCATTACCATGTAGCCCGAGTATTTTTAGCATATTTTTTCTGTGGGTATCAATAGTATACACACTCGTGAAAAGTTGATCATCGGACGAACAATTCTTATTATGGCTTATGGCGGAATTAGAAGAGCCTAAGAATATCAAGTCTCCAAATAATGCAGTAATCTAAATATACCCAAGGTTGGGTATTGATCCCTCATGGAATTATTCGGTATTTGTGTTAATAAACTTAAGTGAAAATGCAATATCTACTCAATTTTCGAACTCTATTTATCTTACTATTACTGTTTATTAATCACCAAATTTTTGCGCAGTCAGCTGATCGAGTGCGATATCATATTCTATATGATATTTCAGGTAGTACTAACTCAATGGATAGAAATAACAATCTTGACTTCTTTCTCGATCGTATAATAGATCATAATAGTGGGAATCTGAATAGTCCAATTGCATTCACTCTTAGTCTTATAGGAGAAAATATTGACAATGAATACGCTCAAGTGGATAGATATGACCTGGAGAGTACCCAACACGGTCAAAAAGATAAAATTAGACAATTGATCAATGCATATAAAAAATCAGAAAACATAGAGGACTTTACACATTTAAATAGCAGCCTCCGCAGAATACTGAGTGATAAAGAGTTTATCAACGAGACTTTTGGGATATTTATCATCACTGACGGACAACTAAAAGCAGGTGATATAAATGAAGTAGGTCTTAAGGATCAATATGGTGGCATACAGCCTAGTATTGAAGAATATTTAGAATCTGTTCAAGATAATCTACTTAAGCTAAAAAATCTTCATAAACCAGTTTTTATAATTCAAAGTTCGCCTTTGCCAGTGAATGATTTTTTGCCATTTAAAAAGCATTTTACTCATGGAGCCAATTTTATTTCATCTGATGATTTTTTTTGGGTAGATGGACAAAAAGACTTGGGTTCAAATGACTATCAAGAAATTGATAGTGCGTATAACCAATTCCTTATTGGGGCTCAATCGCTTATAATTAATTCGGGTTATCCAGTTATTAGGTCAAACGATAAAAATATTATTGAGAATTCTTTAAGGTATACCTCTTTATCCCAGCAATTCTCGCATATCCAAAAGGAGATGGCAGCCGAGTCAAAAAAAGCAACGACACTATATGAAAAAGATGCTGAATTAGTCAAACTGCTAAATGATTTTGAAAGTTTAGGAGATCAGTTGGATACTCTGTCAGGGTCGGTATCCCAAGCAGAAATTCATAGGATAGCTAATCAGATAGATAATTTAATTGCATCGGATCTCAATCTTAAAAAAGTTGATAGTGCATTGCAAGTTATAATGCGTAGTAATTATACATATGTCCCAATCTATGCAGTAGATACTTACCCTAAGCTTTCAGAAACTGATATTATAACCAATGAACAGCCTCGTGACTGGAATAGCCTGCAAGAGTCCATTATATTAGGTTTGACCAATTACTTAATTGAACGCTCTGAGAATGAGGTAATTTTCATCCTTATTGATGTATTAAGAGAGGAAATATTTGTTAAAAACGAATATTTGCGTGAAACACTTTTTTACCATCTTGCGCACCTTCTGGATAATCATACTGAAAATTTAAGCCTCATTCTGGTAAAAGAGGCCATTGTTTCTGATCTTGATAAATTTCCACAGAATTTATTAAAGCATCCCAAAATCAAAGCTGATGAAGCACTGATTGCCCTTCAATTCGCTATTCAACTGTTTGAAACAATGAGTACACAAGGCAACTTGGAAGATGCATTTAAGAAAGCCAATCAAATTATCAAAGAACAGGGTTTGATAGACAATTCTAAACCTCTTGGTGTGGCTCTATTATTTACTACTGAGTTGGCCATGTATATGGAAGATCATGATTTGATTAAAGCTTTTAAAGAAATGGATCTCGAAAAACTCACACTTTTCACGAAGATCATTACAATTTCTTTTGCAAATAGCAACAGTCAATTACCTGTCCAGAATATTGAACTAATTACTGGCAAGCTTATAAAATTTTATGAGCAATATGAACAGGTGAAAAACCAAGTGGAACACTTAAACAAAGAGTTAGAGCAACTAGTAAATTTCAAAAATGACTTAGGTGCCTTTTTAGCCTATCGAGAAAACCTGACCTTAACTGTAATAAAATCAGCAACTCAATTATTTGTTCAAGGTTCCGAACTTATTGCACATTTCAATATGCAATCAAACTGTGATATATTGAACCAAGAAATTAGTAAAGTACAGCGAATTGTAGAAACCACAATTGAGGCTTATTTTAGAATAAGAAAAGAAGATTATTCTAAAGCCTTTGCACTATTAATGCCTATTCTTCCAGATCTTTTACCCAATACTTCTGAATACAATAAAAAATTCAACAGAAGGGTCAAACAACTCATGGCAATTGCTGGAGAAGTGTCTGAAGCAAATTCTGCGGATGATATTAAAAACCTGATCCATCAGCATGCTCTGCCAGTAGCTAGTTACCGAATAAAGCGTGATAATATTGAAAACAACCTGATGATCAATGCTTACTTTGGTGGTAGTGCTGCTTATTACACGAGTGATAATGATTTTAGCCCCGTAATATCCGCACCTATTGGAATAGACTGGTCTTTTGGAACTAAGAAAAGAAAACAGTCATGGTCTATATTTATCCCCATACTTGATATTGGAAATGTTATAAATTATCGATTTTCAGAGGGGGAATCAGGGGATGAAATACGATTCAACCAGATCATTTCACCAGGGCTTATGGTCAGCTACGGACTTTCAAAGAGATTTCCTTTTAGTATTAACGCTGGAGGTCAAATAAACCCCAAGCGGCTTTTGTTAGGCATTGCACTTGACTTACCACTGTTAAGAATAAAATAATTACTCAAATGAGATGTTCATTAAATTTCTTATTCATACTGATCCATTTCAATATTTCTGCTCAACATAATATCACTTTTGGTGAGCGCAACCCTCATGCCATCAAAATCTATATGGATAAAAATGGCGATATCTATCCTGACTATTATATATCTTCTGAAAAATTAAAAAGTGCTGATTTTAGCCTCATGCAATACTTTGAACTATATGAAGCTGATTTTATTAAGGCTGCAGCTATGGAGGGCCTAGAAATTGGCAGCTATACAGAAAATAACTATAAAGAATTTAAAGATTATCTATTCAAAAAAAAAGTAGATGAAGTTAATAGCACTGATCCAAATCAACCATTATATATATTGATACATGGCTTTCGTAAAGGTTATGCCGATGCTACTAGCGACTTTGCCAAGGTAGCACATAACATAAATGAATTACAAGGTGAGAATAGTGCTAAATTTGTAGAAGTTTATTGGGATGGATTATTTCATCAACCTTATGGCTTTCTAAAATTCAAACGTAATGCCAACCTGTTTAAATTATATGAAAATGAAGCATTGATGAATGCAACTCGCGTTGGTTATGGACTACGGAACATTCTGCCTGAAATAGTTCGTGATGAATACTCCATTATAACACATAGTCTTGGAAGCCAAGTACTCTTGTCTGCACTTACCAATACCTATGAATACCGAAGCGATTTAGTAAATAAAAGACTCCTTACCCCTGCACAGCCAATAATAAAAATTGCGATGCTTGCCCCAGCTGTTAATAATGAGCCTTTTAAGGACTATTATAATAGAAATACTACATTTGATTTTGAAGAAAAGGATAACTATTACCTTACTGTATTTTACAATGAAAATGATTTTGTGCTTAAAAAAAAGCTGTATGGTTTTGGCCCGGGTTCAACAAAACATGGTAACACTTCACTTGGTTGCAATTGTAATGATGAAGCTATCAAACTGCAAGAATATTTTCAAAAGCACTTTACAAGCTCTTATCTTAAAGTAATAGATACTGGACTTGGGTCTACACATTTATATTATCAATACTCAAACTCAGAACCCTTTCAAGTGTATATAAATAATGAAGCTAAAACTTTAGGGTGCGATTGAATTAATAAAATGTACCGTTTAAAAACATGAAAATTTGACTTCATTCATGAAGTTAGTATTCACCTGAATCTGTTGATCTATGCTCTTGCGTTCCAAAACTTCTAGTTCAACTTTAATCTTATATTTTTGTTATTAGCTCCTCAGTAGTTATCCTATGATTTAGATTTTAAATTATTTTCTCTTTTAATCGATACGGTGTTTTGATGATAACATCTCACTTCACAAAATACTAAAAATTGCGTTAATGGCTATGTATTCATTGTTATATTTAATATAATCTTGTTTTAATTATATTAATTTACTACAAAACACAGGCGGTGGGTCATTATTTACCTTCCCTCCTTGCTGAAAATCGAACATATTTTAAGGAATTACAGTAAGTTAAGGTGAGCAAATAGTCTTTATGACCCGAGACATCATAGATATTAATGACTTTACCATTTTGGTGGAAACGGCTAATGCCGAACAGGAAACGGTAGACTCATGCTTTTTTGATGAGCCTTTAATCGCAGTGGCTTTTTACGGGTCAGGCAATGTTGACCTAACTGTAAAGTATGGTAACAAGCAAAAGGCTTATAACTACACCAAAGGACTGGCACTGGCTTTCTATGCCAGTAATGAGGTGGAGTTTATTCACACCGTCTCTGCCCATAAGCCCTTGGAGTGCATTGTTATAGCTACTTCCATCAGAAGCCTGGACAAGCTGCCCAATCAGGAAGGTGAGCTGTTTAGTGAAATGCTTCAGCAGCTCGTTAACCCCAAAGCACCTTATGTAGAAGGCCCCAGTTTCTTTATGTCTCCCGAGATGCAGAACATCATTGATCAGATATTTAACAATCGGTATGAGGGTAAAACCAAGATGCTGTTCTTTAAAAGTCAGATCACATCACTATTGGCACACTTCTTTGGTCAGCTGTCTATTTTGAGCGAGGAGACCATTTCGGCAGATGAAAGGCAGCGGCTCCAACATGCCAAGGAGATACTTACCAGTAATTTAGACAACCCTCCCTCCCTTTCTGAACTCTCCAGGGAAATTGGCCTTAATACCTTTAAGCTCAAGAAGAACTTTAAGGAGCTGTTTGGTGTGCCGGTCTTCAAATACCTCCAAAATGAGCGGTTAACCACAGCGCACCATCTTATAAAGAACGATAAACTTTCCATTCAGGAAGTCGCCTGGCATGTGGGTTATGATAGTTTAAGTTCTTTCTCCAATGCCTTTGCCAAGAAATTCGGCTTCCGCCCCAGCGAAATAAAACACTAATCCTTTTCGAACAAATCATGCTCCTTTTCAAACAAATGAAACGGTAGGATAAGCCCCAGCTTTGTCTCATCATCTTAAACAAAGAGCGCATGAGACCATTAAATTCAAAAACGAGCACCATTATAGCCCTGGCTGTCGCGGGTCTTTTCCTGTTTTCCTTCCAATATCACTCAGAAGAGATCAGCAACGCACCGGTTTGGCCTGTTGAGGTCTTCAGCGTCAAAGAAGAGGCTTTGAAAGTATTGCAAAACAAATGCAATAGCTGTCACCAAAAGCGGAATCCCCGCAAGGTTTTCACCGAAAGTAATATGGCTGATTATGCCGCAAAGATCTATGAACAGGTTTTTGTGAAAAAGAGAATGCCCAAAGGCAATAAAATTCAGCTGACTGAAAGTGAAGTCAGTACCCTGAAAAAATGGATTACAACAACTAACTCAAAATAAATATGGAACTATCAACTAAACAAATCACCCTGTTTATCGGGGTTTTACTTACGGGCCTATCGGCAGGTTTGTTTTACGCCTGGGCAGTATCTGTCATACCGGGCACCCGCAGGATTACGGATTTAGCATATCTGGAAACCATGCAGTCCATCAATAAGGCCATCATCAACCCGGCCTTTATGATCATCTTCTTTGGTAGCGTGGTGTTGCTAGGCATAAGCACTGCGCAGCACTATCAGTCAGGGATCATCTTCTGGGTATTGCTGGCGGCTACCGTCACTTATCTGATAGGAACCATTGGCGTTACGGGCATGGGCAATGTGCCTCTCAATGATGCTTTGGAGGCGCTTAAACTGGATAAGTTCAGCCTCAAAGAACTAGCGATCATCAGAAGAGAATACGAAACCCCATGGAACAGGCTGCACATGATCAGGACCGTGTTTTCGGTACTATCCTTTGCTCTGGCCTTGGTGGCAGTTTTTATGAATTCAAAGTCAAATTTTAATCAATAATAATTATGAAAAACAACATTTTAGTAATTGGTGGCACGGGAAAAACCGGCCGTAAAGTAGTAGAAAAATTAAAAGCACTGGACTATCCTGTGCGTGTAGGATCAAGAAGTGCCTCTCCGTCCTTCGATTGGAACGATCAAACCACCTGGGCGAATGCTTTGGAGGGAATAGAAAAGATGTACATTACCTATCAGCCTGATTTGGCAGTTCCTGGCGCTTTGGATGCCATTGAGGCAATGATCAAGCTGGCTAAAAGAAGTGGCGTAAAAAAGGCCGTATTGCTCTCTGGTAAGGGCGAACGGGAAGCAGAACTCAGTGAGCAGGTGGCTATCCATTCGGGAATGGATTATACCATAGTGCGCGCCAGCTGGTTTATGCAAAACTTTAGTGAGAGTTTCTTTTTGGATCCTATTATAGCAGGACATGTAGCGTTGCCCAAAGCTGAGGCCAAAGTGCCTTATGTGAATACTGATGACATTGCAGATGTGGTAGTAGAAGCCTTAACCAATGAAAAGCATAATGGACAGCTTTATGAATTGACAGGCCCACGCGTACTTACTTTCGAGGAAATAACAACAGAAATAGCCACTGCTGCAGGTCGTGAAATACAGTTCACACCTATTTCAATGGATGCTTATATCAACATGTTGAAGCAAGCCAATGTATCTGATGATTATATCTGGTTGATCAACTATCTGTTTACTGAAGTGTTGGATGCTGAAGGTAATAATGTCATTACCGGAGACATAGAAAAGGTGCTGGGCAGGAAGCCAAAGGATTTTAGCGAATATGCTGAAGAAACCGCTAAATCCGGGGTTTGGAATAATGTAAATTCAGGAGTGCTGTAAACCTGAATTCGATTAATAAAAACGAACGTCATACCTGATCTCCGTACTTGCCGGAAAAATCAGCTTTAGTTTTCTATAAAGCTGATTTTATCTGGCCTGCCTGCCGGCAAAGGCAGGTATCTCACAAAAACACACATGAGATTACGGACATTTTCTACATCACCATTTAAAACAACTAAAACCCAAATTCAAATATTATGAAAAATCTAAATATCAAACGTGCTATCATTAGTTCTATAATAGTTTATGTGCTGTTGATCCCAGTCTTTATCGGATCATTTTATGTGCCCATATTAAAAGACCCTGACCTTCAGGCGAACCTGGCTTTGATGGCGGCTATGTTGCCAGCAGCTTATTTTGCAGCACATTTTTACTACCGCAAAGGACCTAAAACCAATGGTCTTATTTTGGGCTGTTTTATGTTTCTAATGGCCATCATTCTTGATGCAGTTATCACTGTCCCTGTATTTATTATCCCGTTGGGTGGTGATCACTTATCGTTTTTTAGTGATATCAGTTTTTGGCTGATCGGTTTGGAATATATAGCCGTTATTGCTGGTTACTGGCGATTTAAAATGGTTAAAACCGCTAATGTATAGTATAGATGATGCGTTACCATTCGCGAGCCATGAAACATTGCTTTACTTTCGGTCAATTTTATTCACCTGAATCCACTGTTCTATGCTCTCTCGCTCGGTAACTTCAAGTTGGAGTTTGTCTTCTACTTTTTTCTGGGATTTAACTATGGCTCTATTATTCAGGGGGTGTCTCATTGTCGGCCATTATATCGATTTTGAAGAGACTAGAGTAAAAAGTTTTTTACCCCAATACTAGGCACTGCCACAGGCCAATGTGGTAGTAAAGCGCAGGCGTTTATACAGCGCTAACAATGATTAAGTGAAGATAGAAGAAACCGTTCAATAAAATAGTCAATTGCTTTGGTTGAGGTTTCAATTAAACTTCTCGGCTCGTTTGACCAGCTTGTCAAGATTAGGCTCAGATGTATTCAAAGGCATGCCCGGGTGAATACATGCTGCAGGACATTTTTCGGCAGCCTTTACCAGTTCTTCGAAAGTGCCTTTGGCGGGGTCTTCTATATAAGCCTGTTGTTCCCCGTTGTATTTAAAAAGGTTGGGATACTTATCAATACATTCGTTGCAGGTGGTACATTCTTCACTCTCTACCCACGCCTTTTCTGAAATTGATGCCACAGTTGCTGGAGGGGTTTCTTTCTTATCAATTGGTGCTTGTTCTTCTTGTTGTGCAACTGCTACTTTCGGTTCTACTATTGGTTTGGTTGGGCTTACCTCATCTAATGTCAGTTCTTCATCATCCAATAACACCGCAATTAGCTTTTCAGCAGCTTGAGCCATCGCTTCTTTTTGGGCACTTTCAATAATTTGTTGTCGCTCTGTATTCATTTGCGCCCGCTCCTCTTCTATTTTCTTAGTCATCTCCAGGTTCTTTTCCTTAAGATCTGTTTGAGCCTTATAGCCGTTTAGCCCACCCAACTCTTGAAGGAATTGCCAATAATTCAATCGTTCCTGACAAGAAACTACCCAAACATTAGGGACAGCAGCACGATGTAACTTATGGTCTTTGTCAATCAACCAGATGTATGGAATCTTGCCATATAAGTTGGTCTGGTCTGAATCCAAATAGTCATTGAGGGGAATCAGATGTTCAGTATAATACGCTGATGGCACAATCATTAATTCTTTTGCCTTTTCTGGATAGATAGCTTTATAATCTGCATAAGTGAAAGCAACATCTATCATCACCTCTGTGTGATCGGAAGTTGCGGCATCAAGTGTATAAGCAGGCCACTTTTCAAGCGGTTGGATATTGTCTGTCAGGTCAAATCTTCCACCCCAATCGCTCACTTTTGCAGGGTTGTACAAAACCCTGGGAAAGTATCTGCTGGCATTTTCAGCTTTTGCGATCAGTGCCTTGTCTGCCACGGTCTCTGTCTCATCTTTGGGAACAGACAGATGGCATATGGAAGGAGCAGTTGATTTAAGACAGTTGGTCAAGCCTTCATAAACGGCTAATGGCTTGTCCATACTACTCTGGAAAGTATATACATTACGATGAGCAATGGCCAAAGCGGCTATTTCTTGCCTGAACTGATGACTGGCGTCTTCCCAGCTCATTTGATTATCTGGAGTGGAAATGAGCTCATGATTCAATACCAATATATTAACCGGTTGATTCGAGGCCATGAGTCTTGAAAAAGAGTCTAAATTCTCAAATAGATGTTGTTGGCGTACTAATAATACTACTGGTTGGAAAAGGTTTAACTCATCAGGTGATAGCCTGTACCAGGTAAAGTGTTCAAAATATTCGTCATGGATAGCTTCATTGTACTCGTCATCAATTTCCAGTTTTGCTATTCTGTATGCTTTGATCAGTGCGGTAAATGACTTTACTTGTTGAGCAAAGAGTTTTTGAGTATCCTCAAAAACATTGTTTTCCGTCTCAATAATCAGAACCTTTTCAAAGAGTGATTTTTGCTTTGCAGCAAATTTCAATCCTTTTTCTAGCACCAGAATTCCTTCTTGTTCATTAAAAAGTTTTAACCCTTCTTGAAGGCTTGATAAGATAGTTTTTAACCTTGCTGTTCGCTCGGCTGAAAGCATTTCAGTAGCACCTTGAGGGATAAGATCAACCATTTTATCAAAGGCTATCAGCTCATTGGCAAAATCAAAGTTTCCTTTAAGCTCTTCTACCTTTTTTGGTTTATCCACTATCTGCAAGAGCTGATTTAATCCTGCTATGAGTGACGATAATTGAGTTTTAAATGACTTTCTACTTTCTTTATGATGTGCTTTGAGAAGCGAGTTTAGGATGTGAACAGGTGCTTTTTCTTCTAATTCAATAACACTTTGAGCACCATCACCACCTAACATAAATGGATAGGCCTGTTCGCCATTATCCAGCAAAGACAGCAATGCAGAAGACATAGGGCCTTCCTGATCATTTGAATGCTCACCAGTCCGATAGAAATGTCTTAATTTCTTCCAGAAAAGTTGAGTCTCTTCTTCAGAGGCAGGTGCATTTCTTTCCCATAGGAAAGAAGAATTAGCTTGCGTTATGTTATCTGTTGATTGCACTTTTATAGCATTTATTATATTGCATATCTGTCCATCATTGAATTAATTGCCCCAATACGATCTTCAACAGCTGTACCCAGATTATGTGCTCCATATTCATCATATCGGATAGCTTCTTTATTTTGATAGAAAAGGCCAATGGGTGTAGTCTCCTTGACCATTTCAGCTGCTTCACGTGCTTTAAGTATGTCTGAAGGATCATGCTCATTCACATGACGGAATTTCTTTAATGCCTTTTCATCCAGCACAATACCATTCTCATGATTCAGCACCGTGATGGCATCAGGGTCTTTAACTGTCGGCTCGTAGCTGTCACGCATCCAGATAGGACACCTTTGCACAATTCTGACAAACGCAAGTCCAGGATGATCGAATGCCTTTTTAAGAGTAGCGTTCAGGTGGGCAGGTTTCCAGTCCACGGTTTGTGCTACAAAAGATACATTTGGTAAGCCTAGTGTGGCCTGAATAGGATTGATCGGTGGAAGTACCGAACCCGCGGGATGCGTATTTGAAACTGTGCCAAAAGGACTAGTAGGTGAAGTTTGCTTCTTTGTTAATCCATAAATAGCGTTATCAAAGAGCAATACTACCATCTTCATGTTGTAACGAATGGCATGCACCCAATGGCCCGCACCAATAGAGCAGCAATCGCCATCACCAGTTATAACGAATACGTTTAAATCAGGTCTTCTGAACTTCACACCACATGCTACAGGAAATGCACGCCCATGTAAACCATGAAAGCCATAGGTTTTCATATAGTGAGGAAAACGGCTACTACAGCCGATTCCTGATACGAAAACAGTCTTCTCGGGTGGCAATTGCTTATCATTACATAATTTTTGAACGGAGTTTAATATGGTATGCGCACCGCATCCGGAACACCATCTTGCCTTGCTACTTGCATAGTCTTCTATACTATAATGCTCTCCTTCTGGAAGTGCGATGTCACAAAAATCTGGTTGTAAGGCAATCATCTGTTAATCAATTAAAGTTAAATCGAGTTGCTTCTCCATCATTTTCAATATTTGTATAGGGCTAAGTGGCTGCCCATAAACGTTGCTAAAGCAGTCTACATCCATAAGGGTATGTGCCCTTAGGTACCATGCTAATTGAGCATAACGCCTGTTTTCTTCGGTGATCAAAGGGTTTCCAATAGTATCACTGTAGTTGATTTCCACAGTCATTACCTTTTTAAATTTTGAAAATATGCCTTTTAACCCGGGTTCTATTGGACTTAAAAAGTGTAAATGCAGACTACTTACATTAGCGCCTTTTTCCCTCGCCCGTTCAACAGCCTCTTCTATGGCCCCACGTGTAGAACCCCAGCCAACAAGTAATAAATCCCCGGTTTCGCTTCCATTAACTACTGGTACTTTAAGTGTCTTATGTAATGCCGCCAGCTTTCTACTTCTGCTTTCTGCTGCGCGCTGATTAATAGAAGGGTCATAGGCCACATGACTTTCCTCATCATGCGCCAAGCCAGTTAAGGTATACATCCCTCCTTTTTGGCCTGGAATAGGGCGATCACTAAGTCCGGTTTCTGCATCCCAATCATATGCTTTTACTCCTTTTTTCCATGGAGCCTGATTTGCGGGGCCAGTAAACCAATCTGGTTTAATAGTTGGTCTTGGAAATGGCTGAACACCGGTAGCCAGGTTAGCATCGGTTAGTACAAATACCGGTGATCTAAAAGAGTCAGCCAGTTTTCTTGCAAGGATGATATAGTGAAAGCATTCTTCAATAGTAGATGGTGCCAAAACAATCTTAGGAGCATCTCCTGCAGCTCCATACAGTACGGCCAATAGATCACCCTGCTCCACCTTGGTTGGCAGGCCAGTTGATGGGCCGCCTCGCTGTACATCTATAATTACAAGTGGTATTTCGGCCATAACGGCCAAACCAATAAATTCCGTTTTTAGAGCTATTCCTGGTCCTGAGGTTATTGTCACTGCCGTTTTTCCAGCATAGGAAGCGCCAATTGCAAAACCTATCGCTGCTATTTCATCTTCAGCCTGATGAATAATGCCTCCGGCAGATTCAATAGTTTCAGCCATAGCATGTGTAGCCGAGGTAGCTGGTGTAATTGGGTACATTGAACATACCTCTATATCAGCAGCCATAACCCCTAAACTAAGGGCCTCATTTCCATTCATCACAACAAAATCTTCATCACTCAATCGGCTTGGTATCGTGAAGTGCATGGGCAGATTCTCATTAGCCCATGCATAACCGGCATGTAACAAATCCAGATTACTCTGGATGATTTTATCGCTCTTTTTGCGGAATACATATTTTATTTGATTAGCTGCAATTTCAAGGTCTCTATCATAAATATTGCAGAGCAAGCCCAATACCCACATATTCTTGCCCTTTCTCGCATCACTTACATGCTTAAGGCATTCCTTTTCCATAGGTATTTCATGAATGATATAGCCGAGCTCCTTGAATTGTGCTAGTGACTCTTCATATGCCTTTTGAGTTTCTGGAGTATGTGTAGCCCATTTATTCTCTATAAGAAGATAAGTGCCTGATTTATAAGCATTTTGATCAATTCTACCATAAAGTACCTGTTCATTTAAGGCAACAACTATATCTGCATGGTCGCCCATATTGGTTACTTTGTTGCTGCCCATCCTGACCCTGATACCTGAGGCTCCGGCTTTAGACCTTGCCGGAGGTTGAATTTCTGCTGGAATAATTTCAACCGTCCAGACTCCGTTGCCCATTTTAGCAGAAATAGCACCAAGGCTCTGGCCGCACTTTTGAGCTCCCTCACCGGAATCACTCACAATTTCTACAACTGCTTCTTTAATGGTTTTACGATCAAAGATTATATCCGTTTTTGTTGTGGTTGTGTTGGAAGTGCTTTGCATGATAAATTCTTTGTGCTCAACTAAATAACGAAGTATATTGTTCTATTTAGGTGATGAAAATCAGTTAATAGAAAGAGTTATGTCAACTCGGTAGCGATAGTTTTCTTTGAGTGAATTCCCCTTTTTGTTAAGGTCATTTATGAATCAACTTCTCGCAACACAATTATTTAAGAATAACCGGTCTCGCGTTCTCCCTTACGAATAATGCTTTTGCTTTCTTTACCTTTAATAGCTCCTAATTTTTTATCCAACCAAACTATGGCACCGGTTGGACATCTTTCAATAGGCATTTGGTTTTGATGCTCAAGGGTGTAATTGACCACCGGAAGGTTATTTATCATAGTAATGAGATCTCCTGGAGCATCCATGGCACAACGACCACACGCAGTACATCCTACCTGGCATTCTTCCAGAATCTCATCGCCTTTTTCAAGGTTCTTACAAGCCACCCATAATTGGTGACTTACTGGCTGAATTGAAAATAGATCCTTAGGGCAAACTTCTACACAATCACCACAAGCGGTACATTTATTAATATCTACCACTGGTAGTGAATGCTCATCCATATGAATGGCATCAAAATCGCAGACGGTCTTACAGTCACCCATCCCCAGGCACCCCCAAAAACATCCCTTACCACCTCCTGAAACCAGTGAGGCAGCGGTACATGTTTCTAATCCTTTATAGTTAGCCTTGTTTCTAGCTACATTGGTACCGCCAGCGCAGGCCAATCTGGCTACTTGTTTTTCTTCACTGCCGAGCAAAACACCTAAGTAGGAAGCAATATTTTCTCTTCCCTCATCCGAGCTAACGGTACACTTGCCTGGCAACACTTCACCACTCACCAATGCTTCAGCAAATGGTCTGCAGCCAGGAAATCCACAAGCACCGCAATTGGCATGCGGCAATAAATCCTCGACAACATCAATGCGAGGATCTTCATAGACGTACAGCTTTCGCTGAGCAATCACTAACATGATGGCCAGTAAAAGGGTCAGTCCCCCGAGTGCAGCTACCGCAATTAATATTGACATCTATTCATTAATTAGTAAATAAGCTCAACCCATTTTTTTCCTGCTATCAATTCTGCTTTGCGTACTTCCCATTTCTCTTGGGAACCCATTACATGTGCAAAGGCTTTATCAAGTCCCTCTTTAACTTTTTCATGACCTGAAACGTAGATGTAAGTGTTTAGTACCTCAAGCATTTCTGCAATCTCTTCAGCCCTTTCTTCAATTGTTTGTTCCAGCACTACCGGGTCATGCCATAATGGGCGGGGACTGAATGCATGAATCGCCTTAAACGTCTCTTCACTATAATAATTGGTGAGGTCATCATCAATTTCATTTTGATAGAGAAGTTCAAGACCGCTTTGCGCTCCATAGAACAGTAAGATCCTGCCTTTCCAGTCTTTCACATTATTATAAATATGCTTTATGAAAGCTCTGAATGGTGCAATGCCTGTTCCCATTCCAATAAGGACGAGGTTTGATTCCTTATCTTCAGGAACAGAAAAGGGAAGTGGATAAGGTCCTGTGATCCTTATTTCGTCACCCACCTTCCGATCACATAGATAGTTAGAGGCAATACCTTTCTGTTGCTCACCACTAAATGCATCTACATAATTACAACGCTTTACAAGCATCGTAATTCTGGTTTTGTTCTTACTTTTAGATGGTAAATCGGCCACACTGTATAGCCGGTGATGAAGCGTATTACCAAATTCATCTTTATGATCTAGTAATACACCAAAGCTCTGATCTATTTCGCATTCAAAGGCTGGGTCTTTCAATTCTATGATGATCTCCCGTACTTCCTCAGTGTTTTCAGGGCTTAGCCTTCTTGTCTTCTTTACCGTTGCAAAATATTGTTTCCTGATATCGTAATCTGATAAATGTGCCATGGCGTTATCCTTTATTCCTTAATTCTGAATTTTTATTTATACATTTTGTAGTGCAACCACAACTACCACAATCCGACCTTCCAGCCAACACATCTTCATTGATATGATGATCTGGAAAGGCCTTTTTCCATGCGCGCTGGACTACTGTCCAGATAAGCATCATTCCTATAATTCCAAGTATCCCAATTGCATATTTTTCCATCATTCAATACTTTTTAACTTCCTAAACCTGAAAATCCCATAAATGCCAGCGACAAGATGCCTGCAACAATAAGGGTAAGAACTGTTCCTCTAATGACCTCAGGAACTTCAGCAAGCTCCAGTTGCTCTCTAAACCCCGCAATAAGTACTAATGCTAAAGTAAAGCCCGCCCCTGCACCTAATGCATACACTATACTTTGGATGAAATCATATCCTTTATTGGTTTGAAATAGTGCTAACCCCAGGATAGCACAGTTAGTCGTTATCAATGGCAGGAAAATCCCTAAAGCCCTAAAGAGTGACGGGCTCATCTTTTTTACCATCATTTCTACCAGTTGTACCGTTGAAGCGATGACAACAATGTAGCTAATTAGCTGTAGAAAGGGAGCATTGATGGCTATCAGCAAACTATTTATGCCATAAGCGGCCATAGAGCTAATTAGCATTACAAAGGTGACAGCTCCTCCCATTTTGCTTGCCGTGTCAATCTTACCTGAAACACCTAAAAAGGGGCAAATACCTAAGAAATAAGCCAATACGAAATTATTAACCAGACAGGCATTAATAAATATTTGGGTAAGTGATGCCTGATTCATGCCTTTGAATTTTTCTTCTTAATTACATTGAATAAGAGCAACCATGCAGCTAGTGTGAAAAAGCCACCTGCTGGTAGTATCATTACAACCCACTCCTGAAATTGTACAGGAAAAAGACTATACCCGAAGAATGAGCCATTACCGAGTACCTCTCTAATGGCTCCAAGACTGAAAAGACCGATGGTAAAACCTATACCCATGCCCAATGCATCTAAAATCGATTTTCCCACAGTATTCTTAGAAGCGAAGGCCTCTGCCCTACTTAGTATCAGGCAGTTCACTACAATGAGTGAAATAAAAGCACCCAAACTTTTATGCAAATCCACGCTGATAGCTTGAATGGCATAATCTATCATTGTTACAAATGTGGCTATGATCAAAATGTAGGAGGCAATTCTTACCTCCTTTGGGATAAAATTGCGCAGTAGGGATACCAGTATATTGGACATAAGTAATACGAATGCCGTGGCCAGGCCCATGGCCAGAGCATTTAATGCTGTATTAGAGACCGCCAATACCGGGCACATACCAAGTACCTGAACAAACACTGGATTTTCACGCCACAACCCTTTGATAAACTCATCGGTTGATGAAGGTGCTAGATTGTTCTGGGCTGCATTATCGCTAGGGTTACTCATTAGCTTTTAGTTTAAAAACCTCTTGATTTTTATAAATAATTGGCACCCATTCCTCAGTGCTCCTACCCATTATTTCACCAATGGCCCGTGATGAAATGGTGGCACCAGTAATACCATCAATTTCCCATGGATTGACTTTAGTACCACTTTTAACTGTAATCACAGCATTCTCAAGTGCATCTAATCCTTTATTGAGAGATACTTCAAGTGCCGAAAAATTGGAAAGAAACTGAGGGTCGATCTCAATTTTATCCCCAAGACCTGGTGTTTCCTTGCTTTCCAGTACATAAAATCCTACAACTTTCAGTTTGTCTGGACTATATCCATATAATATCCGAATGACATCTGCATATCCCTGACCGCTGGCTTCAATTGCTACTCCTTTGAAAGTGCCAGTATCATCATAGCCGGCATAGACAATCACTTGGTCATCATCAGCTGCCAATTGAAAAGCACCATCCTTGTATGCATATGCACGAGTGTCAGAAATGCCGGGTAATACCTTAAAAATTGCCTCTTGCAATGCTTGAGCCCTCAGTTGCTCTATCCTGGGGAGTGTGCCTTCATAGGTCAATACAATCAGTAATCCGCAAAGTGTTCCTATACCCACCATGGCACGAAGCATGTGAAAGCTATTGGCGGTCGGTATGGTCTCCTGATTCGTCATGAGGTTTTTGTTTTTGTGCCATATACCCGATATTGTATCAGACGATCAATGTGTGGAGACATTGCGTTAGCCAATAAAATGGCATACATCACACCTTCAGGAAGACCTCCCCAAATACGGATCACTACCACCAATACCCCTATAATAACGCCATAGAGTATCACTCCTGCTGATGTAATTGGTGAAGCAACCATGTCTGTAGCCATAAATACAGCTCCAAGCATTAATCCTCCTGAGAAAAGCATAAAGAATGGCGATGGATATTGGCCAGGATCAATCCAGTAAAGGATGCCACTAAAAAGAAGCACTGTTATCAAAATGGCTATCGGTATTCGCCAATTCATAAAATTTCTGATAACCAGATAAGTACCTCCTAAAAGGATCAAAACAGCACTGGTTTCACCTGCTGATCCACTTGTGAGTCCTAAAGCTAGATCTGTAGTATCTGTAGTTACTCCATCAAATTTGAAGGCAGACAAGGGTGTTGCACCTGAAAAACCATCAATAATAGGCTCCATAAAAGGAAGTGTTAAAATGGAAGAATGGATGGTTGAAAAGCGATCATCCATAAATCCTGCATACCAAGTAGTGATGGCAACCGGAAAGGCAGCCTGCAACACTGCTCGACCTACTAAAGCTGGGTTGAAGACGTTATAGCCAAGTCCACCGAAAAGGAATTTTCCCATTGCAATGGCCACCATACCACCCAAAAAGGTCATCCATAGCGGAAAGATTGGAGGGAGTGTCAATCCCAACAATAAGCCTGTTATAACGGCTGACCAATCTGAAACAGTACTGGATTTTTTGGTAATGCGACATAAGAAGTGTTCTGTTAGTAAGCTGGATGTAACAGCTGTGATCAATACCAATGCGGCATTTATGCCAAAAGAATAAACACTAAAGAGAGCTGTAGGCATTAAGGCATATACAACATTTCGCATGATGACTTCCACACTTATACCTTTTGTTAGGTGTGGTGAGGTGCTAATATTTAGTGTCTTGCCTAACATGCTGCTGCTTTTCGTTTCCTGACTATGGATTTTGATAGTCTGAAATATTGAACCAGAGGTATGTGTGAAGGGCATACATAAGAACACGAACCGCATTCAAAGCAGTCCATAAGATGGTAATCGGCAGCCATCTGATCGTATTCCTCAAACTTGGCCAAAATACCCAGTTTTGACGGATTTAGAGATAAAGGACAGGCATCTACACAAGCACCGCACTTGATACATGGATAAATCCGCTCAGCCCTTTTTACATGGTTATTGTTAAATACTACTATACCGGAGGTGCCTTTGACAATGGAGATGTCCAAATTGGATACCGCAACTCCCATCATTGGTCCACCCATATAAACTTCGCTTATGGACTCTTCCACACCAACCTGATCTAACACATACCTGAGTGGGGTACCTATAGGTATTAGATAGTTGCCTTTTTTCTTTACTCCTGAGCCAGTAATGGTTATTACACGCTCTTGTATACCACGACCATGTGGTAATAAACGTCCTATCTCAGCTGTAGTAGCAACATTCACCACCACAGCGTTCACATCTATAGGTAATCCTCCTGAAGGCACCTCTTTGTTTAAAAGTGAAGTGATCAGCATTTTTTCAGCACCCTGGGGGTACTTCACTGGTACTACTTCTACCGATATTAAGTCTTCAGATTTTAGATAATTGCTAAGAAAATCAGCAGCATCCTGTTTATTAGCTTCAATGCCTATAATTGCACGATTAGCTTTAGTAGCTTTTAATAAGTACTTGATTCCTAGTAGGATATCTTCAGGTTGTTCGAGCATCACACGATGGTCAGTAGTGAGGTAAGGCTCGCATTCTATACCGTTGATAATCAATACATCGCAATATTTTCCTTCGGGTATTTTGAGTTTGGCGTGTGTTGGAAATGCTGCACCTCCTAATCCTACAATTCCGGCATTTTGAATGCCATTAAGAATCTCTTCAGGTATTGCTGATTCTACATCTATAGGGGTGCCTTCCTGTACTTCCTGAGTTGAAGATGGAAAAGGCTCTAAATAGATACCTGACGTCATCTTGCCTGAGATTGTAGGCACATTTGAGATTTTTCTAATTTTACCTGAAGCCGGGGAATGTAAAGGAACAGAAAGATAACCGTCTGCCTCTGCCAGTTGCTGCCCACGTACTACTTCCTGACCTTCTTTAACAATTACTTTAGAAGGAGCTCCAATGTTTTGTGCAATAGGTAAAATAAGTAATGGAGCAAAAGGAAACTGGCGAATAGGCTGGCCATTAGTCTCTGTTTTGTTTTCCGGAGGATGAACACCATGTTTGAAGGTATGTCGATGCAGTTTCAGCACTTGCTTAGTTGTATTTATCGCCTCTTTTAATCCACTTTTCTATATCTTTTTCAGATTTATCTGCCGGAAGCCCGGGATGAATTACCTGAGCAGTACATTTTTCTGCTGCCATAACCAGCTCCTTATAAGACCCAGCTTTCGGATCTTTGATATAGGCCTTCTTGTCGTTATTATAGGCAAATACCCTAGGGTTTATGTTAATACATTCATCACAAGACGTGCACTCGTCAGTTTCAATCCAGGGAGCCATTCCATCACCACTTGGTGCTTCGGAAGGTTTTTCTTGCTCACTGCTGGTTGTTGAAAGTGGATCCATAGAAAATGAAGGACTGTTGCCATTCCCTCCAGCGATTGACATCAGCTTTTGAGCCATTTTGTTAACAATCTCTTTCCTGATTTTTTGTTCAATGTTTACATCCTCTTTACCTCCTTCTTCTACTCGAGCCAGGTCTCTAAGCATGATCCAGAAATCTCTTCTTTCTTCACATGAAGCGACTATTTCCTGAGCTACCAGCACTCTCGTTAATTGCTGCTTTCGATCTACAGCCCAGATATATGGAAATTTATCCTCTCGCTCAGAAGTATCCATTTCTAGAAAATCGGTTAATGGCACCATTGAATCATTCCAGGTATTTGGAGGTGCATTCCTAAAATGTTTTCTAAATCTTCCTTCAGTAATCGCAAAATCAGCAAAGGTCATGGGCACTTCCATTGTTTTTTCTGACCCATTTTCCACATATTTTAATTTGTAGGTTGGCCATAATTGGTCTATGGCAGGGTTTCCGGTTATATCTAATGCTTCATGTGTTTTAATGCCTTCATCCGGATTGTACTTAAATATTGGATAGGCACGTGATTCTACCGCCAGTTTAGCCTGATGTACTCCTAAATCATCTGCTACGCCATGCTCTGGCTGACAGGTAGTATAAAGGTTAAATAACGCTGGACGTTTAGTCATGAGGCCGTCAATAAACCCTTCAATCATCTGGCTGGTATTAGCTAAAGTCGCCTGTAGCACATAGGTATTGCGATGTGCCATAGCAATGAGGCCGATCTCTTTTCTTGGCTCTGGTTTTCCTTTCCATACCTTACCATATTGAGCCATATCTGAAATCTGACCTATGAACCCAGAAGTACAGGCTTGACCACCAGTATTGGAGTACACCTGCGTATCGACTACGATAACCTTTATAGGTTTGCCAGAAGCCATCATTCTTGAAAGGTTTTGAAAACCAATGTCGTACATGGCGCCATCACCACCTAACGCTACAACAGGAGGACAAAGCAACCATTCTTCATCGGTAAATTGGTGCCAATTGAAGTAGGTAAAGAACTCATCATGTTCCTGAGGCTTATATTTTCCTTGCAGTTCCAATTCAGCTTTACGAATAGCTTTGAAACCATCGGCCATTTTTGACATGTGCCCTTCAAAAATACCCATGGCCATAGAAGTAGAATCTTGAAACAAGTGATTGGCCCAAGGAAAAGGATACGGGTTATAAGGATAGGTACTGCCCCAAACAGAGGTACAACCTGTGGCATTGGTCATACCCATAGAGGATCTACCCTTGCCAGTAACACCTTCAGTATAATTCCATTTTAACTGTTTTAGCTGAGCTATTAGCTGGGTTATTTCTTTTAACCAGTGCTGATCTATCGGTTCGATTTCCTGTTGTGCTTCGAGTTTGCTGGTGATTCCTGACATGGTCAGGTCAGTATCCATTGTCTCACTTAGGATTTTTGATAGTGCATCAGTATCATCAATGTGAACTGAGCTTATCAGTCTAGCCTGCATATGTTGCTGTAGCTTTTCAATAAGATTCTCAATATGTGCCACATGTTTTTTGATCCGTGGCTGCATCAGGGACTCTATAGTAGCAGTAAATAAATGAACAACTGATTTCTCTGAACAACCCAAACAAGCCCCATCACCACTGGCAAAATTCAGGTATGCTTCTTTATTCAATAAAATGGTTTCTAACGGGCCTATTTTTTCTTCTAAATCATCAATGCGGTTGAATTTTTCAGGAGTTGTGGGTAGGTCATTCCAAAAATCCCAATCCTCCCTCAATTTCGCTACTGATCCTTCTGTTTGAATTATTGGGCGTAACGCATCATCTTCACATACAGCAATGCACTCATTGCACCCTTTGCAGGTGTTTGGATTAATAGTAATGCTAAATAAACCTCCGCTATTTGGCGACTTTTTCTCATGCAAGTCGAAGTATGGACGGGTTAATGCAAACTGAAAATCTCCCAACTCGTCTCTAAACCATCCGAATTCTTCAGCAAGTTCTTTGTTGTCCTTATCCTCAGCCAGCATTTGGTATATAGTATCATGCATAAGGCTGTTGACTGTGGCACCGTTAGTTGATGATTTGAAAAGTGTACGGATCTTGCCTTCCATCTTTCGTACTGCCTTAGGCAGCACTGAAATCTTATCATGATTTTTTCGTACTCGTTTAACTACGGTATCTAATACATCCGTCAATTCACTTACTAATCCAGGTATGGCAGTGTCCGGACAGGCCGTATAGCATTTGCCACAAGCTGTGCAATTATTAGGAATCCATTCAGGGTGTTCAAATCGAATACCTGTCATGTCACGAAAAACAGAGGAAACAGCAGGCATAACACTTAACCCAATAAATGGGTCTGTAAGGTTATCATTCCCCATCCCTTGTGCATAAAAATTACCTGTTTGTTCCCAAAAGCGATGTATGTCACTTAGGTTTGATTTACTCTGTGGCAAGCGTTTCATCATTTCTGGAAGAGGTACCCCTACCGTACCATTGGATTTCGAAGCAGCCGTGTTGTCAATTTCTTTAATGGTAATTTCACGAACTTCTGTGAAGCCACGCTTCACCACTCTCATATTATCATCAACAACCCTTTGTCCTTTTCCTCCAAACTTGTGGGTTAATTGATCTTCTATTGCTTTTAATAAACCCTCATCAGTGAGGTTTGCCTTTTTCATTAATGGTGAAGCAGCAAAAAAGGCCCCTTGAAAGGCAATGCCCTGCATCCTCAATTGTAATTCAGGGTCGGTGGCTTCTTCTCTGGCTATTTTAAAACCGTCAATAAAGTAAACTTGTATATTCTCTTTAATAATAATTTTCTGATACTGCTTTGGTATGTCCTTCCATACTTCTTCAGGACTACCTTTATCACTTTGGATAATGAAACAGCCGTTCTCTTTCAATCCAGCCAAAGCATTAGTATGCTTAAATACATTCGGGTCTGGTGAGAGTACCACATCCACGAAGAAAAATTCGCAATTCATTCTTATAGGCTCTGGAGCTGCAGCCAAGTAGTAAGTTGTAGGTTGCCCTTTCTTCTCCGAGCCATATTTCGGATTGGCTTTAATATCGTACCCTAACAAATCAAAGAGGGTCATTGCCAGATTTTTACCAGTAGTCATGGCACCCCAACCTCCAACCGAGTGAAACCGAACTGTGGTAGCACCTTTTGGCATAAGATCAGGGTTTTCGGAACCTCGAATTGCCAATTCCTTTACTTTAGGATAGGCTTCTTCTACAGTTTCCTGATAAAGTTTTTGTTTCGGATTAAATGCCGTGTTTCTAATGAAATCTATAGACAAATAAAATTGCTTTTTATGTTTTCCATCTGGCAACATATTCTCAACAGCACCTATAATACCTTCTGGCTGAAGGTCACGGCTACCCATACCGAAAGAACCGGAATAGATGGCCGGTATATCCTTAGGAGCGTAACTTGGTAGTGCTGGATATGATGGGTGCTTCGGTGATGCCCCATTCTCCACACATTTAGATATAACAGATCGAATCTCTCTAGCAATTGGTAGGTCAGTGGCTAGTGGCTGATCCAATCGCTCAAGAATCACTACCCCTTTTTTTCCTTTCAATAGCTTCCCGATAAAGTCATCAGGAAATGGTCTGAACATTACTAAATCAATGACGCCAACCTTGAGTTTCCTTGTTTTTCTTAGGTAGTCTACCACAGCCTCAGCACTTGTAACCACACTACCCTGTCCAACAATTAAATAATCTGCGTCATCTGCGTTATAGGACAATACACGGTTGTAATATCGTCCGGTTAGTTCCCCATACTCTTTAAAAGCCTGATCTGCTAATTCCTTTATATGATCGAAAAAGAAGGGCCGTTGAGCCGCAACACTCTGCATGTAAGAATCTTGATTCTGAACTATTCCAGTCATCATTGGATTATCCACATCCCACATTACAGGTATTCTTCTGCGTTTTTCTCCAAAAATTATGTTTTGTGCAGGTGTTGGCGTGTCAATTATATCATCAGGTCTTCCCAAAAACTCTTTGATCAATTCACGTTCAGGAATTAAAAGTGACTCTATTAAGTGTGTGGTAAGAAAACCATCTTGTGCTATTACACCAGGAGTCAAGGCCAATTCAGCAATTCTATGCGAGATAACATTTAGGTCAGCTACATGCTGAGCATTTTTTGCAAACATTTGAAAAAAACCTGTGTCATCAATGGCATGATAGTCATCATGCCCTGCATGCACATTTAGGGTAGACTTCGTCATAGCCCGGGCTCCAACATTCAATACATAGGTCAGTCGCTTCCCTACGGCTGCATATAATGATTCGTGCATATAGGCAATACCCTGACCAGATGAAAAGTTAGAAGACCGTAGTCCTGTCATTGATAAACCAGCTGTTACCGCTGCTGCTGCATGTTCTCCTTCAGGTTCAATAAAGATAAGGGGCCTATTTGAGATGTTTAAATGACCTTTTGCTGCTTCTTCTGCCCAGTATTCACCCATTTGTGTAGAAGGTGTTATAGGATAGGCTCCAGCTGCATCTGATGATTCTCGTTCACACATGATGGCAGCAGTATTACCATCCAATGCTGAGCGCACACCAGGGTATTTGGGTTTATTAGGTTTGTCCATTAGAATTGAATTCTGGATTATTTTTTTAGAATTACCTGACGTGTATTCTCAGCCATTTTTACATAATCGCTAGCTGCATCCACGTTCATCCAAACATCTTCTGTATCAGTAGGATGATACATAGGTGACAAATGAAGGTCTGCAAATTTATCATTCACTGACCTGCACTTATTAAGCAATTCTTCGAGGCTATCGTCTTCGCTATTTTCTATTCCTTGCTCTTCAAGAAAACTAATGAGGTAGTTTTTTGCTGCATAAAATGCGTTCTTACATACGCTGTAAGCTACAACGTCTTCTTCTGGCTTATATAACCCTTCGCTAGCTTTCTGGAAGAATTCTTCAGCGATTTTGTGTTTTGAATCAGTTTTAATATCCATGACTTTTGATTTGGGTGTGAATCAAAAATACATAATGATTGATGCCTATTTTATGAGGATGATCAATGTCCGTTATGACAAATGTCTTGATTCTTTAGGTACGTTAAATTGATCAGACATTAGCTTTAACCGAGATTAAACTGTTCTCTATATCTGTAAGAGCTATATAGTCTTTGTCCGTTTCTTTTGTCTTGCCTTGATTAGCCGTTGCAGAGATGGTCCAATGGAAACAATTGAGTTATATCTACCTGACTTAGCATTTGATGTCTTTCGCAATTTCAGTGATCATAATGTAGATGAGCAAGTTGAAGGTGCTAATGCGTATTACTCCCTATCAATACCATTAACCTGAATCCACTGCTCAATGCTCTCTCGCTCGGTAACTTCAAGTTGAAGTTTATCTTCTACTTTTTTCTGGGATTTGACTATGGCTCTATTAATCAAGGGGTGACTCATTGCCTCGTCTTTATCAGCATTATTTTTTTGTATGAAGGCTGCATGCTGCTCTCCACCAAAAAGCTTAAAGAAGGGGCTGTCAATGGCAGCATAAAATTCCAATGAATGGGAATGCTCCTTAGCACGCTGCATCAAAGTTTGTTCACGGTTTGTCACTGGATAAATTTCCAGCACTATTACCCAATAGTCCAAAGGCCAGCTTCCTTTTAAAAGTGATTCAGCATCAATTAGTAATACCTTGCTTCCAGAGTTTATATCCTTTGAATACTCTAATTGAGCTGCTTTAAGCAGCTGCTCCGCCTCATTTTGTGTATTATCAAAATGATAAACCAGCATGTGCTTATCCAGGCTGATTTTAATCCAATTGATTAGATGTCTATACTTATCAATTTCTGTATTAAAAAGATTGTAATTAGGCCGTGGTGTTATTTTGAAAAATCCGAACATGGTAAACCACTCTGATTAAAATTGAAAATATTAATAAAAGAACTGTATTGCCAATTAAACATACTATTTCATCCTGTTCTCGATGATTTTCGTAATATTATCCATAGTAGAATACTCATTACTAATGTAGGGAGCGCAAATAGCTTTTCAATGTTTGTGGTGGCTAGAACATTTCCGAGAGTGTTTAGACTGAAGAAAACGAGAAAAACCCAGAGCGAAACCCTGATCACTTTTGTATTGAGCATAGGTCGGATAAAGCCGCTATGGATCAATAAGATAATTAGGAAATAAAGGCTTACAAGCAGGGACATGATTTCCATGATATATAATTCCCTTTCAAGGTCTACCCTGCCACCCCATACCAATTTTGGGGACATGATACCCAGCAAGATTGCGATATGAAATAGGATGGTCAAACTTGTGAGTCCTATTAATATTTTAATGGAAGACTTTGATGTCATTTTTGGATATTATAATAATAAAATCCTCAATAGCAGAACTTTATTTATTCATTAAACTTTTGTGCGCACTTACTGCTTCGTATACATATAAATATCAGGAATACCACTTTGCTCCAGACCTAACTGGTTTTTCTCAGGATTAAATAAAAAGTTTGCTCCGATCTCTTCATTGGTAAACTTATCTTTCCCTTTGTATACCAAAGGTTCTTTTGGTAAGTCATTTAATTGTGCGTACAATATATTACCTTCCTGAGATATTATGAATTTCCCTGGTAAACTTTCGCCTGCATATATGCCAACGTATTTTCCTAATTCACTTGCAGTTATTTCTACCTGCTCAAAATTAGGAAGCTCAAATGGTTCATTGAAATAGCATTTTAGTACCTCTACTGTCAGTCTATTGATATCGTAATTTATACCGTTTGAAACTATACCTACAGCTAAATCCTCTTTTGGGAAGTACAGGGATTTGGCATTAAATCCTTCAATATTTCCACCATGCCCGTAACCTACATGGTCCTTTAAGGAAAAATTCATCATTCCCATTCCAAAGTTATCTTCTATGTTAGTCATCAAATCAAGACTTTCTTTTGTGATTAGTTTTTCATCAAAAAGGGCCTCAATAAACTTGTTAAGATCGCCTGCAGAGGACACCAATGCACCCGCACCCATCGGAATAGATAAATCTGTTGGTTTTTGCTTTACCCATGTATCTGAAAAGTTGTAAGAGTTTACCTCGTTGTTATCTAACTTTATTTTGCCTCCGTAGTAGGTCTGATTAAGCTTTAAAGGAGAAATGATTTTTTCTGAAAGAATATTTTCATAATTCGTGTCATATAATTCTTCGAGAATTATTGAAAGTAAGTAATAATTGGAATTGCTATATTCACTTTGACTATTAGGTTCAAAGTCGATAGGATAGTTAGCAATAATTTCAATCATCTCTTTTCTAGTTTTGGGCTCTGTGCGATACTCAAAAAATGCCTTATCCTTGGTGAAACTGTGGATACCACTTCTATGATTTAATAAATTACCTACTGTAATCTTATCTGCGTTTTCAATAGTTGGAAAGAATTCTTCAATGGTTTGGTGGAGATTCACTTTGTTTTCTTCTATGGCCTTAAAAACCAAAGTGGCCGTATACATTTTTGAGATTGAAGCAATTCTATATATGGACTCGGATGTAGATAATTTATTACTTTCAAGATCATCATATCCTACAGATCTGGAATAAATAACATTCCCATGATGTGATAAGGATATGGTTCCCATAAACTTGTTTTGTTGATCGAGTATATCGAACAGACTATCAAGTTTTGAAGCGTTAAAGGAGCTGTTATTACTTACAGTTTTTCCCTTGTTTATGTGTTGTTCGCCATTGCCTTGGCAGCTGCTAAGGAATATAGCTACTGCTAGGACAAATAAAATTTGAATTTTTGCTCTTTTCATTTTATTATAATGTATTACTTGGTACTTTGTTATGCATATTACTAAAAAATATTTTTATGCGCTACAGCTTAAGCTTGAATCATTAGATGAATTAGATTTTCATTCAGCAGAAACCGGACCTTATGCCCTCCATTCTCTACAATCCGAATTGCTATCAATATCGGTTACTTATCCATTGTAGTTACTCTTTCATCAGGTTGGACAGCCAGCTTATACTGCGCACTACCGTTAAAGGAAAGGCCGTCTGATGCGTACCTTCAATAATTTCATGGGTTAGTGATAGTGTTGCATCATTTTTATTTTCTAAGAGACTAATAAATGCATCAGTATGTTTGCCTAACTCATCTTCAAGATTACCATAGGAAACAAAAATATTGGCTTTTAAAGCATTTTGACTCAATGTGCTAACAGGTTGAATTTCAGAAAGGAAAGGTATTTCTCCTTTGAGTGAAGGACTACCTAATATGTAATTGTTAAAAGTATTTTGTTGTGTCAATAATGCATAGGCTCCAAATTCCCCTCCGAGAGAATAGCCAAAGTATGTCCTATTGTTTGGCGCTGTTCTATAATTGCTTTCAATATAAGGTATCACATCATTTCGAATGAATGCCAGATGATCTTTTGCATGGCCAAATTGGTATTTCTCCTGATATTCAGGATTACTCGATGGTTTTATTGAATAATCTCTGTATCTGCTTACATGAGCTCCTGCTTCTTTCAACAACTTATTATCCAAATCCTTTTGCCATGATATACCTACCAGAATGACATTCTCCATTTGGTATTCGGTGGTGCCGGATAGCATTTCAATGTGCCATAGTGCGTCTGTATAATAGATTACAGGATATCTTAATTCCTCACCACCTGAATAAGATTCTGGTAGTTTAACATATAAGTCATAACTTCTTCCATGCTGTGCATCTGTTATAGGGATTACTTGAATCTTCGGTAACACAAAATTAATTCTCTCCGGAATTGTTTTAGGTTCCTGCCCGAAGACTGTACCACTTGAAAGGACACTTAGTAGCATAATTGATATGAATATTCTGATCATATTTCTATTAATCCTAAGGCCTGAGGTTCTCAATTACCTTGGCATCAACCCAATGCTGTTTTCCTACATAATAGGTGCTGCCATCAGTTCTCTCCTTCCACTCACCCCTTATAAAAAAGAAGTATTTACCATCAGGAGTAACTCTTGGACTGCTTTCCTGTATACTCGTGTTTATTAGATGGCCCATATTCTTGGCTGGTTGCCAGTTGCCATCCGTATCTCGAAAACTGATGTAGATATCCGATTGTCCGTAGCCTTCCTTCCTCTCAACATCCCAAATCAGATAGGATTCATCTGATGATACGTAAGGGTGAGCAATGTATATACCCGTATTAATCTCAGAGCTCATTTTAACTGGTATTTCTTGTTTACCGTCTACAAAACGAGAATAATAAAGTGAACCATTAATCCCCTCGTCTTCCTCTTTGTAAACAGCAAAATAAAAGGTTCCTTTAGGTGAAACAGCCATACCATGTGCCTGATCCTTTAAGAAATCTCCATGACTCTTGAGTTCAGACCACCCTGTCTCGGTTCTTTGTCTGTACTCCTTTCCAAGATACATCGTATTGCCATCTTCTGAGAAATTAGGCCATCTTATTTCAGTCTCAGACTCGTTACCCCATTTATTATTTTCATATCGAATAACAAAGAATTTACGTTTATCATAAGTTTTATTCTTTCTGGTGAAATAGTATGTCTTCATATCCGGTGTATAAGAACCTTCTTCAAAAAGTCCATCGGGAGAAACAAAATCAGGAGCAAAAGGCTTAGGGGTTAGACCAGGAGGTTCTTCTCCAAAGTAGCGATCCTTTAAAGGTGGCCGATTAGATTCATATCGCAGCTCCTCAATAATCTTTGCATCTACCCAGTAGATGTCAGCCTTACTTTCATCAATGGATTTGTTGAAAAGGAGATATTTGCCATCTGGTGTGATAGTTGGATATGATTCTCCTCCTTCAGAATTGATTTTATCACCCATATTAATCGCTGGTCCCCATGAGCCATCCTCTTGCTTGAAACTGATGTAAATATCTGCCTTGCCATATCCGCTTTCTCTTTGATCATCCCATAACAAGTAAGACTCATCTGGAGCAATCCATGGATGAGCGTTATATATTCCCAAGTCCACCTCTAACTTTTTTGGCTCTTCTCGCTTACCATCGACTAATTTTGAATAGCGAATAGGTTCTTCGCCAATCGTATCAAAATAATAGGTACCATTAGAAGAGGAAGTAAGTCGCATAATATTGAACTCACTAAAGGGTTTATCAAGGCTTTTTAGTTCAGACCAGCCATTATCAATTCTCTCCATGTAGCGCTTACCTAAATACATGATCTTACCGTCAAATGAGATAAATGGTTCTCCAACTCTTGGTCCTATTGTAGACTCATGCCATTGATTATCTTGAAATTTGAGAACATTCATGCTTGACTTATTATTCTCCTCTCTCCTGACAAAATAAAACTCTTTCATGTCGGGTGAAAATGCACTAAAAAGTTCATATGACTCTGTAGAAACAAGTCCAGGTGCAAATACTTCAGGAGTCAAGCCTGGGGGATTTTGTCCAAGATAGCGATCCTTTAAAGGTGGCCGGTTAGATTCATATTGCAGTTCCTCAATAACCTTTGTATCCACCCAGTAGATATCTACGTTATCATTTTCTAAATCTACTCCCCTGTTAAATAGCATATATTTGCCATCGGACGTTACACTTGCAAAGGCTTCCCACTTATCGGTATTAACTGCTGCGCCCATATTAATGGCTGACCCCCAAGAGCCATCATTTTGTTTAAAACTGATATAGAGATCAGAGTCACCAAATCCACCTTCTCGCTCGCTATCCCAAATCAAATAGCTTTCATCTGGAGCGATGAATGGATGTGCCGTCATTTTACCAGAGTTAACAACAGGTCCCATTTTAACCGGTTCTTGGCGCTTACCATCTACAACTGTAGAGATTCTGATAGTATCGCCACTTTTATAATCATCAAACACATAGGTACCTTTTGCCGAAGCAGTCAAACGCATGATTCCCCAGTCCTCACGGTCAAACATTGGCCCAAGACTTTTGCGCTCTGACCAGCCATCTCCTATTCGGTCTCTAAACCCTTCAGCCGTGTGCATGCGCTTGCCATCAGGTGAAAATGCGGTTTCTCCTCTGCGTTTATATTCTGTAAACTTCTTCCAGATTTTACCTTCCTGGCGAAAGCCTATAACTGTTGGACTGAAAGGCTCCTCCTGAGAAGTAGTGAAGTAAAACTCTTTCATATCTGGAGCAAATACACCCTCCAGCTCCCAGCCTTCTTTAGAGATGATGCCTGGAGCAAATGGCTCTGCAACATTACCAGGAGGTTTTTGACCCATATAAGGACCTTCTAACAGAGGAAATGTGATATCAGCTTCTGTATTTTCTTGTCCAGAGGCTGTGAGATTAATTAGTAATAGTATTTTGATTATCAATCCTGTTTTATAGACATTTTTGATTTGTTGAACTGTAGTTGTCATAAACTGTATTTGAGTTGTTGGAAGTTATACACCAATATTATTATGGAAGTTTTGGAAGTGTATCGTTTAATTTGCCAACTGCTCTATATATAAATGAACTGCTCCAAGAAACCATTAATAATGGTTAGTTTGCATCAGTAAAACCTATTAAATGAACTTTAGACTTAGACAGCTTTTTCATTACATCAGTTTGATATTTTTAATGATATCATGTGCTAAAGCACCTGTTTTTAAGAAATATGAGACGGTCTATAAAATAGGTGATCAACAGACATGGGCCTCAAAAGATTGGGATGATAAGGACTGGAAAAAGGGAGATCCAATTTTAGATGATGGTAGAGTTTTCTGGTTAAGAACACCAATCGATATTCTGCAAGACCCTGAAAGACCAAACCCATATGGCATTAGGTTAGAAATCTATGGAGAGTATGAGGTTTTTTGGGATGGTATTTTGATTGGAAAAAATGGAAACCCCGGACTAGAAGCAACACGAGCACCCGAAGGTAAAATATGGGCTACTTTTATCATTCCTGAACACCAGGCAAGAAAGGGTGAACATCTGTTGGCCATACGCGGGAGTCTTTATTATTTTCCTGATCATACAGGTATATGGAGTCTGAACTTAGATTATTATGATAATTTACTAACTGATAGCCTAATTCAAAATTCATACATGCATGTCTTTGCAGGCGCCTTTCTCATCATCTCATTATATTTTCTTTTCCTTTTTCTGAATAATAAGAAAGAGTACCCTACACTCATTTTTAGCATCTGTTGCTTCTTGATTTTTGCGCTAGCATTGACAGTTTTTAGCACAGATTATATACCCATACATTACAGTGTACATGTCATCAGATTACAGATTATCAGCTCATTTTTGTTAGGTATTTCATTTTTGATTCCTCTCTACTTTAGTATGCAATTTCCCTATCCCAGGCAGAGGTTGTTGCTAATTCTATATGCTGCCGTTTTAGTATTCATTTTCTTATTCAGACATGATGCTTTTGATTTCAAAGCCGTTGGTATGGTGTTAAGTATGTGGTGTTTTTCGTTTTGTGTAGTAACTTATGGAGCTTACAATCATATAAAAGGTGCAAGACTAGTTCTCGCAACATTACTTTTATCAATGATAATCTTTCTGACTTTTGGCTTTGTTATCAGTTTGTATGCTGGCTTGGGCCTGATTCTGCTAGGTATGTTGTACTTAGTGGCGCTAAGAATTAAAGACCAAAGATTGGCTTATGAAAACTCATTGGTTCAATCTACACGCCTTCAGCTAGAGTTGCTTAAAAAGAATATACAGCCTCATTTCCTTATGAATACCCTAACATCGTTGATAGATTGGGTTGAGGAGTCACCGAAAAAAGGCGTTTTATTTATTGAGGCTCTTGCCAAAGAGTTTGATCTTGTTAATCAGATGGAAAACCACACGCTGATACCTGTTAATCAGGAAATTGAGCTCTGTAAAACGCATTTGGAGATAATGGAATACCGCAAGGAAATAAACTATGTATGGGAAGATGAAGGAATAGATTCGTCAGAAAAAATCCCTCCCGGCATACTGCATACTTTACTTGAAAATGGTATTACCCATAGCCTACCTCAGGATGATAATATTATAATGTTTAAGTTGTGTTACGATGCCAACAATGAATTCAGAAGATATACTTTCTTGACCTTTGCTAAAGAAAATAGTAAAAAAGAGCCCATTGAAGGTACTGGAATTAAGTATGTAAAGGCCAGATTAGAAGAGAGTTATCAGTCAAAATGGAGTTTTACCTCAGAAGCGACTGACAGTGGCTGGAAAAATGAGATTATAATCTATTATTGAGGACGATGAATATCTTAATCATAGAAGACGAATCTAGAATTGCCAAAAGAATTGAACGCATGACGCGAGATATTTTAGGTAATGCTATTCAATCGCTAAGGCATATTAACACACTCCAAGAAGCTATGGAGTTTCTTGAAAACAACCCATTGGATCTTGTTCTTCTTGATTTAAACCTTAACGGTGAGAATGGATTTGATATGCTTAAATCAGCTGTTTCTGAATCTTTTCATACCATTATCATTTCAGCTTATAAGGACCAGGCCATTACTGCCTTTGAATACGGGGTTTTGGATTTTGTACCTAAACCATTCAACATAGAAAGACTAGAGCAAGCCTTTGAGCGAGTTACTTCACAGGAAAAAACAGATGCCAGCTCTATCAAATTTCTAGCGGTTAAGAAAAGAGGAAACATCCAACTAGTACCAGTTGAAGACATTCTTTACATAAAAGGTGCTGGTGCCTATACTGAGCTCTATCTAATGAATGGAAATAAGGAGCTGCATGATAAGTCTCTTGAAAAATTAGAACAGCTCCTGTCTCCTACTTTTGAGCGTATTCACAAATCTTACCTTGTGAAGATGTCTGAGGTAAAAGAGATCATAGTAAAATCCGGTAGTAAATATGAAGTTGAACTTAACAGCGGTGAGTTTCTTCCAATTGGCAGAACCAGATACAAAGAAATAAAGTCAAAGTGGGTTTAGGAGTATTCTGATGGCTAAATTGACCTAACCTACTGCAGTTTGCCTTTAAAGAATCATAAAAAAAAGAGAGGCCTAATAGCCTCTCTTTTTAGATTTATTAAGATAGTTCTTAATTTTGATCGGCTCCTGACAAGTTAGGATTAGCGTCAATCTCCGCTTGTGGAATTTTGAAAATCCATTCGTCATTAACAGAAGGTCTTTCTATCTGGAAAGCATTTTGATATAATACTTCAGCAGCTCCTGAACCACCATTTGCAGCATGGTCAACACCTTCGTCCCAACGTATATGATCAGTATAACCAAAACCTTCGCCCCAAAGCTCTAAATGTCTTTGAAACTTGATTTCATCCATTAAAGCGGCTTGAGTACCATACGCAGTAGCGTCAAATCCTGTATCTCTTGTACCAACTAACGCCTGAAGAGCCGCTTGTGAAGCAGCAATGTTACCCTGCATTGCTTCAGCTTCAGCCTCTATCAGATACATCTCTGCCGAGCGCATATAGATAACATCGTCAGGATCAATAGATCCTGGATTAGCTTGCTTTAACTTAAAAGCCTGGTAAGGGTGGGTGTTGTGACCTGATACCATACCATATTGAGCTTTGATGGCTGCTTCCGCAGCATCAAATTCTTCTTCAGTCGTGTAGAGTGGGTTTGTGTTATTAGCCCATCCACCTTCACCATTAGCAGCAGATGAGTTGGTATTTGGTGCATCAGGAAGAAATACTTGCCCCCTAAAATCGGTAGCAGGTATACGATCAACCATTCTTCGATCTGCAATTTTAGGATTATTTCTTATTTGACTACCATTGAAGGTATTACTCGCCAAATAGAAATAAGAACGGAAGAATGTAGTTTCAGCACCTATTACATTGCTACCCCAGATCACCTCTGATAATGTATTCGAATTAAATCCAGAAAGCCAATCCGCTTCTCCCATTAAAGGGAATCCGTCTCTAGCAGCGATAGCTGATTCAGCTGCCTGAGCCCAGTCGCCCATTGATAAAGCCATTCTAGCCTTTAAGCCATGAGCAACATTAACGCTCAATTGAGACTTAGCTTCAGCACCACTACCAGTTCTTCCAGTTCCGGAAGCAAAGGCAGTAATAGCGTCATCTAAATCAGCCTCTATTTGGTCATATATTTCCTGAACTGTAGATCTTGGCTGACTAGTAAAAGGAGATTCTGTTGAAAATAGCAATGGAACACCAGGGTCTGACGCAGGATTACCTATCAAGTAGCCTCGAGCATAATGCTGCACCAATTCTAAATAGGCATAAGCTCTGTAGGTATATGCTTGACCCAAAACTTCAAATAATTCCGGAGTTTCTGTAAATCCACCTTCAGTAATACCATTGATTAGAAGGTTAGCATGTGCAATGATATTATAGCGGTGATACCACATTAATTCACTAGTAAGTGAAGTGGGAACTGTATGCTCATTCCACTGCATAGCATCTCGCCATCCTAAATTATTAGCATTGGCAGTATGTATAAGAATCCCTGTCATATTATCACCAAGAGGTACCCAATAATGGTTATTGGCTCTTGCGGTATTACCGCCTGGAAATACAGTTTGAGACTGGGAGTATAAACCTCTATGTACCCCATTAAGTACTAGCTGCATGTTTTCTACACTAGATAGTGCAGAAGTTGCAGAAATTGCATCTGTGGGTGTTCTTTCAAGAAAATCCTCTTGACATGATGCCAAGACAAAGATAAAAAACACCAAAAACGATTTTTTTAATATATGTGTCATAATTAAATATTTTTTATGGATTAAAATGACAAGTTCAAACCAACAGAAAGGATTCTGCCTGGCACAAAGTCATCTCCAGGTGCTGTACCTGCCAAGCTATATTGTGGATCCAAACCATCTCTTTTACTTTTCACGAATAAGTTCTCACCAGTAACAGAGAGTCTTAAACTATTAAGGCCAATTTTTTCCAGCATATTAGGACTGAAATTATAACCTAAACTTGCATTTCTAACAGCCCAGTAAGTTGCATCAGTAATAAATCTACTTGATTGTGTTTGAACTAAGTCTGGATTTCCATTTTCCAATCTAGGAACATCAGTTACATCACCAGGTTGTTTCCATGCCTTCAAGATATCTGGGTGCCATGAACGACCATAATTACCTGAATGCATCATACCAGCATAGGCATTGTCCAATATTTCACCACCTATACCATAAGTGATTAATAGGCTTAAATCAAAACCTTTGTAGCTTAATCTATTACTAATAGAACCTAGAAAATCCGGCACTGAAGAAGCACCAACATATCCTCTTTGTGTGGTTGACCAATCTGTGGTAGTGGCATGATTACCATCGCCATCTAGAACTGGTACACTCTGATTGTTTTCATCAAAATCATATTGATAATACAACTGATCTCCAGTCTGCGGATCTACACCTGCTGATTCGTATAGAAAGAAATCATATCTCGATCTTCCTGTGTCCCATCTTTTACTTCCGTTAATAAAAGGTGAAGGTATGTCGGTAATCTCATTTTTCAATGTGCTACCAAGTACCGTAACATCCCATTTTAAATCTCCTTTAGAAAGTACATGAGCTGTCAATCCGATCTCTATACCAGCGTTGTACATAGAAGCCGCATTAACTGGAACTTCATTAATTCCATTACTTGGGGCTATTGGAAGTTGATATAAAAGATCTGTAGAGTTTCTTCTATAATATTCAATAGAACCATCTATAAAATTATTAAATAAACCAAACTCTAAGGCTACGTCATAATTTGAAGATGTCTCCCACTGTAAAGCTGCGTTACCAATAGAAGAAAGCAAAATAGCAGGATTTGCTGCATTTGAAGTAATACCAAATAATGGTTGTGATACATACCATTGAGGGTTTCCATTAGCGTCATTCCCTAAGTTATCGTTACCAACTTCACCATAAGAAGCACGTAACTTCAACTTGTTTATCCAACTGATATCACTAATAAATGCTTCTTGATCCAATCTCCAAGATGCACCAACTGAATAAAAAGTACCCCATCTATTTTCTGAGTCAAAACTTGAAGATCCATCACTTCTAACAGATCCACTGATATAATATTTGCCATCATAGTCATAGTTGGCTCTAAAAAAGTAACCTTCAAGTGCCCTATCGAATGTTGACCCGTTAAGACGAACAATATTAGAGAAGTTGGCAAATTCGTAAATGCCATTAGCAGATTGAACAGTAGCTAATCCACTCATATCTGAATCTTCTACCTCGTAACTTTCATGTCCAGCCGTAAGTTCTAAATTATGTATTCCAAAAGTTTTGCTATAACTCAGAATCTGGTTGAAGGTAGTAGATGCAACTCGTCTTCTTGTCTGACTTAGTCTCCCATCAGGTTGAGCATCTCCAATTACTGGGTTTTCGTACTCATTTTCAAAATAATCAACAAAGTCTCCACCATAGTTAACTCTCAGGTTAAGTCCATCAATAATTTCAACATCTCCAAAGAATCTGAAACCGTAGGTGTTATCTTGATCATATTCATTGTTTAACATTAACTCTTGAATGGCGTGACGTCCCTGGTTTGTAGGTCTAGAACCAATATTATATTGTGAATATCCCTCACCATTATCATACACAGGAACACCAGGTGAACTATACACGATATTTCCCTGCAAGTCATTTACAAAAACAGGATAAATGGACCCCATATTTTGTGAGAAACTAAATGGGTTTACAATACTACCTGTTCCCGCTGAACTAGGGCCTCTGGTTTCGGTAAGTGCTACATTGGCACCACCTCCAATGGTAAAACGATCGTTAATATTGTACTCAGCTTTCAATCGTGTGGTTAATCGATCAAATCCGGAACGTACTGCATAACTTTCATCGTCTAAATACGATGCTGAGAAAAATACCGAGTGATCTTCACCACCACCCGCAACATTTACATTATAATTTGTTCTAACTCCTGTGCGCTGCAATGCATCAAACCAATCTAAACCATTGTAAATAACATTAGCATTCGGGTTCAGACGGCCATCAGTCCCAACAATTTGATCATTTGGAACATTAAAAGGGTTGTAACCTAATTGTCCATAAATGTTATCTGTCGCATATTGTGCATCTCCACCGGCCGCGCTTGTGTTTCTTAGTGCCTCCCACATACCCTCGTAATACTGCCCAGGTGAAACTTGATCATAAAAAGGAAGACCTCTAGATACCGCACCAGTTTGTGCTGAAGCATTGACTCTTATTCCATCTTTTTTTCCTTTTTTAGTTGTAATCATGACTACCCCATTAGCGGCTCTAGAACCATAAAGAGAAGTTGAAGCTGCATCTTTCAAAACAGTGAATGATGCGATATCATCTTGATTTAGAGTGTTAATTGGCGCGTTATATTGTACTCCATCAACAATATACAATGGAGTAGACGAACCATTCAAAGTTCCAACACCTCTAATTACGATGCCAGGAGAATCGCCTGGGCCTGCTGGTGAAGTGAACTGTACACCAGTTGCGTTACCTTCAATGGCAGAAATCGGTGAAGTCACATTTCTAGTAAGCAGAATCTCAGAATCAATAACATCGGCTGAACCAGTAAATGCTTCTTTTGTACTCTCACCATATGCTACAACTAAAACTTCTGATAATTGTGTGGCATCAGAAATCATATTCACATTAATAACTGAGCGACTGCCAACTACCTCTGTCACCTCTGTCATTCCAATAAAAGAAAAGGTTAGCGTACCTCCACCTTGGGGTATAGAGATTTGATAATTACCGTCAATGTCCGAGACGGTTCCTATAGTAGTGCCCTTTAGCACTATGTTCACGCCAGGGAGGCTACTTCCATCATCTGCGGAAGTCACCTTACCCGATACGGTACGTTCTTGAGCCCACGATTCACTAAA
>NZ_SMLV01000431.1:0-18838 GCF_009711525.1 Fulvivirga lutimaris | reverse complement strand
TCTAATTAGAGGCCTTTTTTTTATTCATTTGCTTTTGCAACTGCTAGTGGAGCTTAAGTTTATCTCCCATTAGAAAAGTTACAAAAACAGTTACTTGTATCGCACAAATTAATCTACATCAGCGATATTAACAGTTGCTGTCTTTAAGAAGCCAGTGCCTCCGCGACCTACCGCCAAAGTTTCTCCACCAGCATTAACAGCACTAACCAATTCAACAGTTAGTACTTTATCTCCATCAGCAACTCCATCAGTTAACAAGTCAATAGTCATTGTTACATTATCAAGATTGATGAAATCTTCAGGATCAACCGCCAAAACTATACTGCCACCTGAAGCCGTAGCTCCATCCACAGTAAAATCTGTGCCAAATACTGCATCCCCTCCAAAAACATATTGGATGGTAACATCAGTAAGGCTACCTGTAGGAGTCTCTATTACAAACTCTACACTTCCTGCATCTTCGTCTGTATCTTCAACAGCCTCATCAACATTCGTTCCTGGAGCATCAAAAGCTACATAACCTGGTAGCTCTGTCAAATCAAATCCCTGATCAGCAATATCATAGTCTTCGCATGAAGAAAATATGCCTGCACTAATCAATAATATTAATAATCTTTTCATAGTCTTCATATTTTATTTTTCAAACCACATTGGTGAATCAGTTGGTAAGTTTGTTGGTGTATTAGGATTAGAACCAATCTCATCTGGTGGATAATTAAACCTCTTCAATATTGTGCTAATGTTAGCAGAAGGAGGAGGCGTTAACGCTGGAACTCCTGTTCTTCTAACAGTATTCCATGCCACTACAGGGCGCAAGAAAGACTCCAAATACAATTGCTCATGAACATCAGCTAACGTAGGAGCTGCCAGAGATGAAACATAGGTAGAAATCTCACTACTAGACAAGGTATTCACAACACCAGGTATATCCTGTCCCCAGAATTGCAACGCTTGGGTAACTCCTTGATTATAGTACGTCTGAGCATCATCAGAACTAACATTTAATAATGCTAACTCTGCTCGATATAAACTAACCTCTGATGGCAAAAACCAAACATCTGGATAATTATCTCTAATGATATTATCAGCAATTACAGCCTCACCTGCAGGGAAAGTACCGTTGTCTGGCGCTCCTCCATTATCTGGATCTGCAATAAATAAGCCTTCTCTTGGATCACTATTGTTTACCAATGCATCATATAAAGGTTCTCCAACACCGTAAACCTCTTGTGCTTCGTTTGATATGCCAAAGAATGCTTCTACTAATTGGTTGTAAGCATGTGACTGCCCTGGACCTCCAACATATTTCAACATTGCCGCCTGACTGTTATCTTCAATTAATGGCTGAGATAATGCAGTTGTGATCTGAGCATCAACATTTACTTTGTTTCTTAACAACATTAAAACACGAAGTTTCAATGAGTTAGCAAACCTTCTCCAATTGTCCATGTCTCCTTCATAGATCAAGTCACCGACTGACACATCAAACACACCTGTAGCAGGCATACCATCAATCAAAGTCATAGCTTCATCAAGTAAATCAACAACTCCTCTGAAAACATTCTCTTGGGAGTCAAATGTTGGTAAAGGAAATTCCTGTCCATTGATTGCTTGAGAAAAAGGAACATCTCCCCAAATACTAGACAATTCGTAGAATGTCATAGCTTTTAAAATAACGGCTATTGCTGCCACATTATTAGAAGGTGCACCTGCCTCTTTAGCATCGAGTTCAACCAATTGCAAGTTACCAAGCACTTGATTGTACATCATAAACCATGTGTTACCCGTCAAGAAACTTGTAGTAGCACCGTTTCTTGGACTATTGAAACAAGCAGATACGTGTTGAGGAACATCTAATATTCTTGTTCCCAGTTCGGTCGCTTTTCTATTTGAATATTGAACCAATACATAAGGTAGGATCGCGTTTGGATCTGCACTTGATGCCACTAATGGGTTTGTATTAATGTCCAATGACTCATCACAAGATGTTGTACCAAAAATGGTCATAACACCTATCATCATTATTATATATAGTTTTTTCATTTTACTCAATTTTTTGGATTAAAAAGTTAATCTAACATTGAACCCAAGGCTTCTGGTAGAAGGAACACTTGCTCTTTCCACTCCAAACCCGTCAGCACCAGAACCAAATAGATTAGACTCAGGATCGATATGAGGAACTTTAGAATAAAGTAAAGCTAAGTTTCTTCCTTCAACTCCTACCTGCAATCCATTAATAAAGGAATTAGATAACATTGCAGTTGGGAAGGAATAAGAAATGCTGATCTCTCTAAGTTTAACAAAAGACGCATCGTAAATAAACGGCTCTGCAACGCTATTATCATTTATAGAAGTCCAGAAATCCTGAGCATTTCTCAATGGCACATCATTTTCTCTTATTGTTCCATCAGGGTTAGCAATCACACCAGTGGCATCGATAAATGTACCTTCTCTATTTTGAAGTGTTTCTTCTGTAAGACCACCTGTTTGAAGTCCTTCAACAGTTGAAGATTTCATGATTCCACCTGATCTCCAGTCTACAGTTGCTGATAAAGTAATTCCTTTGTATGAGAAATTATTCACAAAACCCATTGTAAAATCTGGAAGAACACTACCAAATGTTTTAGCCTCACCAGCTATTCTTCTACCTGTGTTAGGGTCAATCAATGGTCGGCCTGAAGCCGAGTCTCTAGCAAATGGAATTGCATATAATTGAAATTCCTTTCCAGGAACAGCTACTACTTGTACACTATTAAATGCACTTGCAATTAGCGTTCTTTCTAAGTCATCAGCTAACTCAACAACAGTTGACTCTGTATGGGTGAAATTAACAATAGTATTCCAGGTAAAATCTCCGATTTCAAGTGGTGTTGCAGAAAGTGATATCTCTATACCTTCTGTATCTACCTGTCCAACATTCGTCAATCTAGCTGCAAATCCTGTTGACTCTGGAATAGGCAATGCCAGAATCTGGTTCTTATTCTGTGACTTAAAGTAGGACACATCTAAACCAACTTTTCCATCAAAAAACTGAAGCTCTGTACCAAACTCATAACTGGTTTGTTGTTCTGGCTGCAAAGCAGCAGGAGGGATAGTATTATCCTTTGCAAATGCTAACCTACCATCGAATGGGAAATTGGCATTTAGACTATATTGTCCTGTTGCTGTAGAAATTGGATTGAAGTTAAAGTTCAATTGGTAAGGATTAGTATCATTACCTACCTGAGCATAACTGGCTCTCAATTTACCAAAAGACAATACATTATTAGCTATATTAAATGCATCCGTAAACACAAATGCTCCACTGATAGATGGATAGAAAAATGAATTATTATCTAATGGTAAGGTAGAACTCCAGTCATTTCTGGCTGTTACCGTTAAAGTTGCCCAGTTCTTGTAACCAAGTTCTGCTTGTCCGTATAATCCAAAAAGTTTCTGTTCAGAAAAACCTCTTGAAGCAACAACCTGCTCAGTATTACCTGGAGCAAATAATTCTGGAATCAACAATGATGTACCATTGATAGACTCTCTTTCAAAAATTCTTCTATTAAACTGAAAACCACCTAAAACATTCAAACTAAAATCACTTGATAGATCAGTTTGATAGTTGGCAATCATATCAGTAGTCAATTCATTTCTTTGGATTTTATCAATGATATAGGTTCCATCTACCCTTTGAGCTGTTCCTTTTCTGTTTGAAATTAAACGATCATCTACCTCAAAGTCATACCCTACTCTTGCAATCAAGTCCAATTTTTCCAATGGAGAATAAACCATTTCAAAGTTACCAATGAAACGATCGTCTTGTCTTTCATTTTTATTCTCATTCTGAATCCAGAATGGGTTATTTGACGTTGGAGTCAATTGATTAATCTGGTTTCCACTTTCGTCAATCCAAGGTTTGAAATTGTTATAATTAGCAGTACTACTAAATGAACCCAAACCAATAATATTAGGATCATTAGCTCCAGTTACACCTGTACCTTGAGAAGTAGTTCTTGCATATTGAACACCAAACCTCGTCTTTAATTTATCGTTATGCTTAACACCCGCATTAAGACCTATATTCAATCTATCTAATTCAGCGTTTGGAAGAATACCAGTTTGGTTCAATGAAGTTAAGCTCAATCTGTAATCCATGCGCTCATCTGCATCACCAATAGATACGTTATTAATGTATGAAACTCCTGTTCTGAAGAAGTCTCTAATACTATTATCATCCTGAGCAGTTAACGCTCCTGGTTGACCTGTAATTGGGAGAGCATCCACATTCTGCCCAACAATTTTTGGACCCCAGTCAAAACCAAGTGATGATGAATCATATTTCGCTCCACTACCCATGGCATAACCTTGCTGATAATCTGGAATCTTGAAAAGATCATCCATCCTTACTGTACTATTTACGACCACAGTAGCTCCGCCACCTTTACTAGCTTTACCTCTTTTGGTAGTAACCACGATCGCTCCTGCCGCAGCACGAGACCCATAAAGTGCAGTAGCAGCAGCACCTTTCAATACACTGATAGTTGCAATATCATCTGGATTAACTATGGCAGCACCGTTAGAAAAGTCTCTGTTTCCAGAAATTCTGGAAGTTGTATTCGTTTGAGCATCATTAATAAAGATACCATCCACAATCCAAATTGGATTATTACGGCCACTTAATGAAGTTACACCTCTAACAATAATTTTAGAAGATGCCCCTAGGTTACCACCAGTATTACTTATAGTAACACCTGTAACTTTACCTTGAAGAGAATTAACAATGTTTGTTTCTCTTGCTTTGGTAAGCTCCTCTGCATCTACTACGTCAATACCATAACCAATGGCTCTAGATTCTCTTTCAATACCCAAAGCTGTAACAACAACTTCAGATAATTGCTTGACATCTGGAGACATCTGTACATCAATCACTGATCTTGAGCCTGCAGAAATCTCCTCTGTGGCTAAGCCTATGAAAGAAAATACCAAAATTCCTCCTTCAGAAGGAATTGATAATTGAAAGTTACCATCAATATCGGTAACTGTACCTGTAGTTGTACCCTTAAGTACAACGTTTACACCTGGTAAAGTTGATCCATCTTCAATAGATGTCACCTTACCTGAAACGGTGCGTTCTTGAGCCCACGATTCACTAACTGTGAATGCGAACATCAACATGAAACTAAGCAGTAAAAACTTCTTCATATTGTATTGTTTAGGTTAAAAATTAAAAATAGTTTGCCTTAAACTTAGGACAAAAACATGAAATACAAATGAATTGTTTTGAAAAAAGTAACCTATTTGACGGGGGTAAGACTATTAATTATCTAACGAATAAACAATCAATACTCCAATTTGGGGGATAGTATTAAAATTATCTCAATCCGACTATTTTAAATTCTATTCTTCTGTTAAGTTGACGATTTTGATCTGAATCATTAGGAACTTTGGGTATTTTCGAGCCGAAGCCTTGATACGAAATTCTTTTTTGAACTATTCCTTGATTAACAATGAATGTTTGAACACTGATTGCTCGCTTTTTTGAAAGCTCCAAGTTATAATTGCTATCCCCTACATTATCAGTATGACCCTCAATTTGAATTTTGATTGAAGGGTTGCCATTCATAAAGTCTACTACTTTCTTTAGTTCAGTCTTTGACTTATCTGTCAATTCATATTTATCTGTTTCAAAGAAGATGTTATTGAGAACGGTCTTGGCTCCTTCTTTAATAGGTGAAAGAAGAAAGTCTCTTTGAATAGATTTAGAGCTATCCCCCTTTTGATAGTTGAAAGTATTGCTTTGAAATAAATATCCCTGACGTTCTACATATAATGCGTATTGAGAACCCTCTGTCAATACCATTAGATACTTACCATTAATTGAATCTGAATTTACCAGTGACACTCTCCTGTCTAAATCTAGGTCATACAATTCTATTTTTGCTTTTAATGGTTGTTGAGTTAGAGAGTCTTTAATTATTCCTGTAACAAATGATGTTCTATACTCTACTCTTTTAGATTTAGGAACATCAAACTCATATATAATACCTTTCCTATCCTTTGACTTATTATCCTCATTAGAATAATACCCTCTGTTACCATCTGATGTAATGAATAACGAAACCTGATCTTCACCATTATTAATAGGAGGGCCAAGGTTCTCTGGTTTCTCCCATTTATCATCTAATTCATTTGAGTAATAAATATCAAATCCTCCAAAACCCGGAAGTCCGTTGGTGGCATAATAAAGTGTTTTATTATTAGGGTGAATAAATGGAGATACTTCATCATTAACTGTATTAATACCTCTTCCTAAATTTACTGGCTTCTCCCATTCATTGTTTTCATTTTTAGATGCCAGCCAAATGTCTCTGCTCCCCACTCCTCCTGATCTGTTTGAAATGAAGAATAACCTCCGGCCGTCAGCTGACAAACTAGGTTGAGAGTCCCAAGCCGAAGAATTAATAACTGGGCCAAGGTTTTTTGGTTCAGACCATTCTTCTCCTGTTTTCTCACTTATATATAGGTCACAACTACCATATCCTTGTCTGCCATAGCATGACGTAAATATTAAAGTCCTACCATCTGCCGACAAAGTGCAGGTACCTTCATTAAATTCAGAATTAATATTCTCAGAAATAGATACTGGCAGTTGCCATTCACCGTCCTTGTCCTTTATAGAAACTACCAAATCTTCATCATACTGCATTGATGTACCTAATCTCCTTGTAAAAATTAAAGAGTTTTGATCTACTGATAATATGGGAAAGTACTGCATTGGAAAGGCATTAACAGTATCGCTTAGCGGATGTGGATCAAACTCAGCCATCTCTTCAGCATTGTCAATTGCAAATTGTGCATTGGTCAGAATCCTTTCCGCTTCAGCAACTCTCTGTCTGTTTCTTGGATTATAAGCCAGATATTTATTTATATAGATTATACTGGCCTCATAGTTATTCTTTTTTAGGTAAAGTTCTCCAAGTTCAAAAAAAGAAGGTCCATTATTGCCTGGGTTTAACTCTATAACTTGAAGCAAGAGTTTCTCCGCTAAGTCAATCTCTCCCTTTGCCTTATATATGACACCTAACCTGAAATAGGCTTCATAAAACTTTTTATCCTTAGAAATAGCCTGTTCTAAAAGGTCAATGGCTTGAGTATACTGCCCACGTACCCTGAAATTATCTGCTTCGGTATAAAGCTCAGCAGCCTTTTTTGATTTTGTGCTTAATTGAGCCTCAACCTGAAAGGCATTGACAATTGTGAAGACAACTAAAGAAAAAGTAAATATGATTAGCCTCATAGTATTCTAAACTATGAATCTATAACGAGAATAACCAGTATTAAATTTTAGTAGTAATGGTACTAGCTGTAGTTGCGGCCTTCAAAGTATTGAGCAGTAATGAGGCAATTGTCATTGGTCCTACCCCACCTGGTACCGGAGTGATAAAAGAAGCCTTTTTTGAAACTTCCTCAAAATCAACATCACCGCTAAGGGTGTAACCACGTTCGTTATTACTTGGAAGTCTTGTAATGCCAACATCGACAACTGCCACACCGTCTTTTACCATATCTCCTTTGATTAATGCTGGTTTGCCTGTGGCAACGATTAAAATATCTGCTTGTTTGGTGTGTTTAGCAAGATCTTCTGTGTAAATGTGACAAACAGTAACTGTAGCATTTTCATGATAAGACATAATTGAGCTCATTGGCGCTCCTACCGTTCTGCTATTACCTACCATTACACAATGCTTACCTTCCATAGGTACATTATATCTTTTCAACAATTCAACTATGCCGAATGGTGTTGCCGGCAAGAGCCCAGGCTTCTTGGAAGTTATGCGTCCATAATTCTCATTAGTAAAGCCATCTACATCTTTATGAGGCAATATCCTGTCTGTAACCTTAGCTGCTGAAATATGGTCTGGTAATGGGAGTTGAACAATTACACCGTCAATATCATCATCGGCATTGATCCGATCAATCTCTGTCATCAACTTGGCCTCCGAGATAGTTTCAGGGAAATTTAAAAGAGTATATTCAAACCCTACCTTTTTACAAGATTTGATCTTATTGTTTACATAGGTATGACTCGCTCCGTCATCCCCTACTAATATAGCTGCCAAATGAGGCGCTCTCTTCCCTGCATCTTTCAAGGCAGCTACTTCAACTGCTATTTCATTCTTTATTTCATCGGCTATCTTGCGACCGTCCAATATTGTAGCTGCCATCTTATATCAATCTAATTTTAACACTGCCATGAATGCTTCCTGAGGTATCTCTACATTGCCCACCTGACGCATTCTCTTTTTACCTTTTTTCTGTTTCTCAAGAAGTTTTCTTTTCCTTGAAATATCACCACCATAACACTTAGCCAAAACATTCTTCCTCATTGCCTTTACAGACTCTCTCGCAATAATTTTAGTGCCAATGGATGCCTGAATGGCAATTTCAAACATTTGTCTAGGTATTAACTCTCTTAGTTTTTCGCACAATCGCTTGCCCCACTCATAGGCCTTATCTCTGTGTACAATAGCAGAAAGTGCATCTACCTTTTCACCATTAAGCATAATATCCAGCTTCACCATGGTAGATTGTCTAAAACCTATCAGTTCATAATCTAAAGAAGCATACCCTCTTGAAAGCGTTTTTAGCTTATCAAAGAAATCAAATACTATTTCAGATAAAGGCAATTCGAATGTTAGCTCAACTCGATCTGAAGTTAAATAAACCTGATTTTTAATAACCCCTCTTTTATCCATACATAGACTAATGATATTGCCTATGTAATCAGATTTACTGATAATCTGAGCTCGTATAAAAGGTTCTTCTATATGAGAAATAGTATTTGGCTCAGGCATTTCAGAAGGTGCATTAATATCTCTTGAAGTACCATCTGTTTTAACCGCATGAAATTGCACTGAAGGAACCGTAGTAATTACAGTCATGTCGAACTCCCGCTCCAACCTTTCCTGAACAATCTCCATATGAAGCATTCCTAAGAAACCACATCTAAATCCAAAACCCAAAGCCGCTGAAGTTTCTGGCTCCCAAATTAATGCAGCATCATTAAGCTGCAGCTTTTCCATGGCTGTCCTTAGTTCTTCATATTCACTAGTTTCTACCGGATAAATACCGGCAAAAACCATAGGCTTAACATTTTCAAATCCTTTAACTGCAGGACAAGGTCTGTCAACGTGGGTAATAGTATCTCCTACTTTAACTTCCTTTGCGACTTTAATACCAGAAATAATATAACCTACATTTCCTGCGCTGATAGAGTTCTTAGGCAACTGCTTCAGTTTGAGAACGCCAATTTCATCAGCATCATAAGTTTTGTTAGTGTTAACGAACTTAACTTTATCTCCTTTATTTAGCGTACCATTAAATACTCTAAAATACACTTCAATTCCTCTGAATGGATTAAATACGGAATCAAATATCATAGCCTGAAGTGGCGCATCTACTTCGCCCTTGGGTGCAGGCACTCTGCTAACTATAGCTTCTAGAATTTCATTTATACCAATGCCCTCTTTTGCACTTGCATGTATAACATCAGAAGGATCACAACCAATTAATTCAACAATTTGGTCTGTAACCTCTTCAGGCATAGCACTTGGTAAGTCAATTTTATTTAAAACTGGAATAATCTCCAGATCATGCTCTAATGCCAAATAAAGATTAGAGATAGTTTGAGCTTCTATACCCTGAGCAGCATCAACAATTAACAATGCTCCTTCACAAGCTGCAATTGAGCGTGAAACTTCATATGAAAAGTCAACGTGTCCCGGGGTGTCAATTAGGTTTAGAATATATTCCTCACCATTAAGTTTGTAATCCATTTGGATGGCATGACTCTTAATGGTAATACCTCGCTCTCTTTCGAGATCCATGTTATCCAACAGCTGCTCCTGCATATCGCGGGCGCTAACAGTATCAGTGGCCTGCAGCAATCTATCAGCCAAGGTACTCTTGCCGTGATCAATGTGAGCGATAATGCAAAAATTTCTAATGTTTTTCATCTAAACCTATTCCCTTATCTTCGAAAAATGAAGTGCAAAAGTAGAGAATTATTGATTCTTAAAGAATACAGTCGTTAAACATATATTTTTAGCCTTAGTATGAGCATCGCAGAACATAAAAAACAAAATAATATTGTTGAGTATATCATCCATATGTATCAAACAGAAGACCTTATCAGGGTTTTTGATATGGATATAGAAAATATCAGCCAGTATGTGATAAAACATATTCCTGAAGGTGATGCCTCCAAAGAGGAATTAATTGCATGGTATCAGACAATTCTGGATCAAATGAAGAACGAAGGTATTGAGAAATCAGGGCATCTTTCAGAAACACAGAAAATTGTAGAAAACTTAAATTCCCTTAAGAATGAACTTCTCAGCTCGGATGAAGAGTTTAAGAAAATTTACTCAAAAGCATCTCCATCCATTCAGGAATTCATTGCTATGTCAGAAGGGAAAATAAATGATGAGATTCAAATCTGTATTAATGGCGTTTACGGTCTGTTACTGGCTAGAATAAACGGAAAAAAAGTGCCGGATGATGTACAACCGGCACTTGATCAATTTGGTAATGTATTATCCTACTTGAGTTATAAATACAAGCAGCAAAATTTTTTGAACGACAATTAGTTTTTATAGACCTTACCGCCTTTCATCACGAAAGTGACGTTTTCCATGGTCTTAATATTTTTTAATGGGTCCTCATCAACTGCTACTATGTCTGCAAGTTTTCCTTTTTCAACAGAACCTAGCTTGTCGGTAATTCTCAAAAGTGAGGCTGCTCCCATCGTGGCAGATTTAATTGCTTCCATTGCCGGCATGCCTGCTTCTACCATATAGCCAAATTCTTTCCCATTCTGGCCGTGATCAAAAACTGCGGCATCCGTTCCAAAAGCAATTTTAACACCTGCTTTATAAGCTTCGGCAAAAGTGTTTTGAATTTTAGGGCCAATGGCTAAGGCCTTAGGAACAATAATAGCAGGAAAGTATCCGGGAATCTTTGCCCTTTCTTCAACTGACTTTCCTGCTGTGATAGTTGGCACATAGTAAGTCCCCTTTTTCTTCATCAGCTCCATTATCTCAGGTGTCATCAAGGTGCCGTGCTCAATAGAGCTAATACCTGCCTCTACTGCCCTTTTCATTCCTTCCGGGCCATGAGCGTGAGCAGCTGTAACCATACCATAATCATTGGCTGTTTCTACAATAGCTTTCAACTCATCCATTGTGAACTGCGGGCCTGATCCATCTTTTGCAACACTCAAAACTCCTCCTGTTGAAGTAATCTTAATAACGTCAGAACCTTCTTTGTAACGCTGTCTTACTGCCTTTCTAGCTTCATATGGTCCATTTATTACACCGTCTTTTGGTCCCGGATCACCCATCAAATCTTCTCTATAACCATTTGTTGGGTCTGCATGTCCTCCAGTTGTTCCAATGCTTTTACCAGCAGTATATATTCTAGGACCATCAACTTTACCTGCATCAATCGCCTTTCTTAAAGAAATGTTTACTCCACTACCACCAAGGTCTCTAACTGTAGTAAACCCAGCCATTAGCGTGGTCTTGGCATAAACAGCGGCATCATAAGCAATATCACTTTTGTTTTTGGTGAATTCATTAAGGTAGCTCATCGGGCTTGACTGACCTTCAATGTGAATGTGCATGTCCATTAAACCGGGCATTACGGTTTTTGATTTAAGGTCAATAACAGTGTCAGACGGCCCGGCAGTTTCGTAGCCCTTTTTAACATCTACAATCCTGTCATCCTTTACGATGATGGTCATTTCCTTTTGTGGCTTGTCACTTATACCATCGATCAGCTGACCGCAGTAGATTAAGGTATTCTGCCCAAAGGCCTGAACAGAGATTAAAATAAAGGCTAAAAGAGTAATTTTTCTAATCATAGTTATAGGGTGTTAGTATTGCTAAATATTGGTCATTATCTTCTTTATGAACTATCTGACAATGCCATTCATTGTCATTACTTAATTGGATTAAAAAGTCTGAATCAATATACAACCAATTGAACCACTCTCCAACAATGTGTTTATACTCATAACAAAACTCCACTTCGCCATAATAGGGCTCTTTAGGAATTTCGTCATACATATATGACACATCACTCGAGTCAACTATAGCTACTCCACCTGGGCTAAGCAGCGATCTGAGTTTTTTAAAAAAACGTGGGGCCTCTGATACTTTACCGCACAAACCAAAGCCATTCATTAATAATAGCAGTGTATCAAATTTTTCGCCCTTAAGATCAAAAAGGTTTTTATTGATTACATTTTTAATGCCTATACTCTTCATTGCAGAGCAGGCAAATTTTGAAATTTCAAGAGCCGTAACATCAATGCCCATAGCCTGAAGGGCTGCGCTATGTACACCGGTACCTGCGCCAATGTCCAGCGTGCGACCTTGACAAAAGCTCAAAGCAATGTTATCTAAATCAGTAAAATCCTCCTCTGATCGATAGAATACTTCAACAGGCATAAGTTCCGGTTCACCGTAGCTATTATGAAGTATTAAATCTGCTGAAACTTCTGTTTCGAAATAATCAGAAAGTGCCTGTTCGTAGGGTGTCAATTTTTTAATTAAGGTATTGCTCAGCTCTCTGTTTTATTTCTTCCTTGTTTATGGCTTGCTTTGGGTCAAGATAGGTAGTAGAAACCAAATCAAACAATGCCTCCTCGTTGTAGCCCATCTTTTTAATAACTTGAAAACAGAACTTCATTTCTTCTTTCGCTATTCGTCCATCTATTTTCATAACCAGAACAAGGTTAGTCATAAGCTCAATCTTCTGTTCTTTGGTAAGGTTACTTAATGAAGGTATATTATGGTCAGTTTTTGTTGTTTCTATTATCTCTTCAATGTCCTCTGATGAAACATTACTAGAAGTACCTATTTGTCTTATTAATTCTAACTCGGCATGATCAGTCTCACCATCAATCTTTGCCATCATTACTAAAATATTGAGATGTGGATTATCCTTCATACCTAATGACTTTTGGAAAACATAAACGTTAAGCAATTTAATAAATCCTTAGAAATAAAACCTTAGTTTTAAATCAAACCATTGTTAAAATGAATTTCCTTGCTCACATCTACCTATCCGGAAGTAATGAACCTCTAATGGTAGGGAATTTTATTGGCGACTTTGTAAAAGGAAATCAACTTAATGACTTTGAAAGTGAAATTACCAGAGGTGTTAATTTACATAGGGCAATTGACGAATATACTGATCAGCACGCTGTGGTCTCCAAAAGCAAGGATAAGCTCAGAGAGAAATACCGCCACTATTCTGGCGTAATTGTAGATATCTATTATGACCACTTTTTGGCCAAAAACTGGTCTGATTATCATAAAACAGATTTGTTAACTTTTACATCCCAGTTTTATACTTCGATTAATAGCTACAATAACATTTTACCCAAAGGAGCAAAATACATGCTCCCGTACATGATGGAAAACAACTGGCTGTATAATTATTCTAAGGTAGAAGGCATTAATCGGGCTTTAGGAGGCATGTCCAGAAGGACAAAGTTTGATTCTAAAATGGATGAAGCTGTAGTTGACCTAAGAGCACATTATGATGAGTTTGAGGAAGAGTTCAAAGACTTTTTTGTAGATCTTCAAAGCTTTGTAGCCCAATGGCTCAATGCTAATTAAGATAATACTTAAGTTTGCAATGGAATAAATCTGAAGATTACAATGAATAACGATCCGGAATTAAACGGCAAATATTTAGGCTCAATAACACAGGATTTTGTGGTGGTATCTGACACTTTGAAAGAAGCATCTTACCAGATAAGGAAAAGAAAGTTTTCCGATCACCCTATATTTCCTATCTCAAAGTTTGAATTACCGATTGGTCAGTTATTAATAGCCAAAGAAGATCTAGCCACCAATTGGAACTATAACGCTTCGTTTCTAGACGAGTTCACTCAAAGAGAAATCATCGGAGAAGAAAAGGTGGAAGATTTTAAAGCCAACTATAAAGATCCTGACGAGTTCTGCTGTCTTTTCGTTATAGACAATGAATTCACCAATTTTGTATTCATCCCCTACCCTGAAGATTAATTCTTATAATGATTCCAGCCTTGGGCAGTAATATCAACAATATTTTCGCCCTTGGTTATCATTTTGGTTCCTTTTGAAGCTTCATGGATATAGCCTATCAGGTGAATGTCGGCATGATTTTTAACCTTCTCAAAATCTTCTTGACTGATTGTAAAAAGGAGCTCATAATCTTCACCACCGTTAATAGCAGCTGTGGTTGAATCTATCTTCAGTTCGTAACCCGTATCATAGGTCTGCTTATCTACTGGTAATTTGTCTTCATAAATTTGAAGGCCTTTTTCTGATGCTCTTGCTATATGCAGCAACTCACTACCTAGACCATCAGAGATATCAATCATTGCCGTTGGTTGGATATTTAGCTCTTTCAACTCATGGATCATGTCCATTCTCGCCTCTGGCTTCAACTGACGCTGCACAATGTAATCATACTTCTCCAGCTGGGGCTGCATATCCGGATTGGCCATAAAAACCTGCTTTTCACGTTCCAACACCTGAAGACCCATATATGCACCACCCAAATCGCCAGTTACGCAGACTATATCATTCAAATTTGCTCCACCACGGTAAGCCACTTTCGTCTTATCAACAATACCAATGGCAGTTATAGATATTACCAACCCACTGGCTGAAGATGTGGTATCACCACCTACCAGATCAATTTTGTAATTATCACAAGCCATTCTAATTCCTTCATAAAGTGCATCAACAGCCTCAATCGAAAAACGATTACTAAGTCCGATATTAACGGTAATCTGAGTTGGTGTGCCATTCATTGCAGCAATATCAGAGACATTAACGGCCACTGCCTTATAACCTAAATGTGCCAAAGGCATATAGGACAAATCAAAATGAACGCCCTCCAATAGCATATCAGTAGCTATCAAAGTATAGCTATCACCATTATCAATAACGGCCGCATCATCACCAATCCCCTTAACAGAACTCTTTCCCTCAATCTTGAACTTTTGACTGATTCTATCTATCAATCCAAACTCTCCTAGTTCACTTAATTCTGTTCTTTTTTCCGCCATTTTAGTGTTTTTTGAAAGTTATTTACCGCAAAATACTGCAATCTAACTGCCAAAGGTACGTCATAACTACATCTATAGGGTATCTAAAATCCAAAAAATCTAAGTTTACGTTTCTATATTAAAAGGAACTGTGATGAAACGATTTATAGAACAAATAGTAGTAGCATGTCTGCTCATAGGATTGATTGCAGCCTGCGGCCCTAGACCTCAGTACAAAACTGCCAAAGGGAAGAAAAAAATGAAATACTATAACTCTATTCAATATGATAGGGCCCCTCTACCTAAGTCTAATAACAAAAGACGTTAAATAATTTCCTGGCAAAGTTCGATTAATACCCCATTTGTGGATTTAGGGTGAAGAAAACAAACTAATTTGTTATCGGCACCCTTTTTTGGCTCCTTATTTATTAGTTGAAAACCTTCCGCTTCGAGTCTTTTCATTTCTTCATGAATGTTGGCAACCTCATAGGCAATATGATGAATGCCTTCACCTTTCTTATCAATAAACTTGGCTATGGCGGATTCTTCATTTGTGGCTTCTAACAGTTCGATTTTAGTCTCCCCCATTTGAAAAAATGAGGTTTTTACATTTTCAGAAACAACTTCTTCCAATTTATAAGGTGCTCTATTGAAGAGTTTACCAAATACTTCGTTAGACTCACTAATGTTTTTAACGGCTATTCCTATGTGTTCAACTTTTAACATAAATCCTTAAATTCACTTATATCAATCAAATCAGTAACTTTGTCTAAAGTTTGAAACTTTTTGGTGATGCCGAAAGTTTTAAACTAAATTTATTTTAACAGAAGTTAATCCAGAAATATATAATGGAGGCAGTAACAGATGTGCACGTTGAGGCAGCAAGAATTCAAAAGGAGATAAAAAGTCACCTTGGGCTCCGTAGCAATGCACTTATTTTTGAATACAGCAAGTTTGAAGGTAAGACCAAGCTCGATCTTATTACGATAAACCCAAGACATAATCAGTCATTTTTATTTCATTCAGAACTGGGTTTTGATAAAATTGATGCGCTGAAAAAAATGCTTGTGTATGTTGAGAACTATAAGGAAAAAGAAAGTCCTTATACTATTCAATGGATTGCAAATGGAGAGACTAAGGAATTACATACTTCCTACTTTAGAGCGAGCAGTATATATGATGCTTTAGATAAGCTTTATTATGGTAGAGACAGTAATACTATTACAGTTTTCAGTGTTGTTTTAAATCCTGTAGCTTAATTTTGAAGAAATATGATTAGTGTAACAGAAAAAGCGAAAGAAAGAATCATCAATCTGAGATCTCAGGAAGGAAAGAGTGATGATCATAATATAAGAGTTTTAGTTCAAGGCGGTGGATGTTCAGGGTTAATGTATGACCTAAAGTTTGATTCGGCTATTGAAGAAAAGGACGAAGTTTTCGAAGACAATGGCATTAAGATATTAGTAGACAAGAAGAGTTTGCTTTACTTATTAGGCACTACATTAGACTTTTCTGACGGATTGAATGGAAAAGGATTTCAATTCATAAACCCAAATGCTACCAGAACTTGTGGCTGCGGAGAAAGTTTTGCAGTATAATTTCTTAAATATATCTAAACAAAAAAGGCAGATTCAATTGAATCTGCTTTTTTTGTTAATTAATTCTTTCTATAGAATATAAATTCTCCTCCTTCATCACCTGCCCCTTTCAAAGGGTTTCCTATTGGAGTTTGATCTGAGATTTCAGCCACATTGATTTTAACATATTGAACTATCTGACTTACTGGCAACTTTTCCTTATTATTTTCCTTTAAATAATTGACAAGTGTACTAGTAAATGGGCTATTTGATCCTGATGCCCCATCAGAAACTACCTCTAATCTTCCTGATGCCAGTCCCCAACGCGATTTATACTGCTCTACATTATCAGCATATCCACGGTTCGAAGTTCCGAACAAAGAACCCGAAAAACATGCATCTGCCACCAAAAATGTATGTTGAGAATCAATATTTTTTATAATTTTTAATATATCCGAATTAGACAAATAGTCACCTGTACTATTAAGCTTAGCATCAGCGGGCACCCAATAACCTTCATTCAATAGTTCGTCAAAATAGCCATGACCGGAATAATAAATCATCAGATTATCCTTAGGGGTTATCTTCTCAATCAAACTTCTAAGACCTTTGTAAATATTATTTCTAGTTGCTTGCTCATTCTTTATAATTACTATGTCGGTAAAATCAAAGTCATATTGTCCCATTAAAACACTTACTACAGCATTAGCGTCATTAACTGCATTAAAAAGCTTTGGCCAGTATTCATAGTCATTAATACCAACTGCAAATAGATAATTCTTGGCTTCGGCAGCGTTATAGTTGCCACCTACCAAATCTTTTCTTGTTACAATAAACTTTTTTAAGGCAATATTCTCATTAATATCGGTAACTTCTATGGTCACATAATTATCTCCTTGAGATAAGGGCAGGTTAATTACAAAATTACCATTATCCTTCATTGGTGTTTCTATTCCATTAATACGCAAACGCTGAACACCTGATTCATCCATTACCAAACCAGTAATTGGAATTAAATCCCCTGAATACCTGACTCTATTATCCACAATATTAGCCGGTTTGGACACAAATATTTGAGGAGGTGTTTTATCTGACTCATCCTTAAAGTTGAAAATTTGAGAAATATTCAATGGTGTTACATCCCAAATATCTACGGATGACGACAAATTATTGGAAGTCAGTAGCTGATCGCCTTTCGCATTAAAATTCACGCTTACAACTGTTCCATTCCCCACTTTGCTTAGAGTGGTATGCACAATCTCCTCTTCTACATTCCAAATCTCAACTAATTTCTCACTGGTGCCAACGGCTAAAAATTGACTGTCCTTACTAAAATCCATTGAATAAATCCACCCATCAACATTTAGTACTCTTGTTATAAATGAAGGACTTTTTAAATCCGTTATATAAAGGATTCCATCATGCCCTCCAGATGCTAAGAAATTTCCATCAGGGCTAAAAGCCAACTCCCTCACCCAGTCTTTTTGATTAAAGCTATTCACCTCGGAATAATTCGATGAATTAAGTATAGTCACTTTTTTATTTGCTCCACAATAGGCTAGATATTTCCCATCAGGACTAAATTCCACATCCAGCAAACCTTTCTTATTATTAATAGTGTGTTCAATCTTCTTGGATTTTAAATCTAATATATTTAGTACTCCATCTACATCTACGCTGGCTAGCAAACGATTACCTGGAGAGAGTGAAATAGCTCTTAATTCCTTTTGATGCCCTTCAAGATAGAATAATTTACTTTTTGTTTTTAAATCCCAAACCTCAATTGGATGATTCTTCTCAAAGGACCCATAACTACCTGCCAAATAAACATGCTGATTTTTCTCATCAAATTCGATATCATATATCAGCGAATAAGGTGTTTCAATTTCTAAGTATAACTTATCACTTCCAGGCAGATATACATTTACATTTCCCTTATCTGCCACCAAAACATACTTATCATCTTTTGAATAGATGGCCGCATGTGATTCCTTAGAAGACGCTTCAATGGATAATATTTTATTTTGTGATATCCCTTTAATGGATACTACTACAATGAGTAAAACAGTTATTAGTCTCATTACAATGTTTTTCTTTGCCCAAATTTAAACGCAAACCCAAAATTGATAAAAAATGGTTCATAAGAGAGTTTTGCATTTTCATCACC
>NZ_SMLV01000056.1 GCF_009711525.1 Fulvivirga lutimaris | reverse complement strand
TGGAAATCAGACCTCATACCAGGGAACCTTTAGTTTATGTGTCAATGATCGAGAAGATTTAACTGGCTTACCACGAACACCTAGTGTCACCGACATAGAAGATGACTGTGGCTACATAACTCTTACTAGAGGTACACCATTGGCAGGTGAGGAGTGGTATTGGCAAGGGACAGATAGTTTAGGGGTAAGCACTAGTAATAGTAATATTGACTATCAGCCACAAACCGCAGATAGATACTATATAAGATCAAGATACACCAGCTCAGGCACCTGGGGTGCATCATTGCCTATAGATGTTCAATTTGGAGGTATAGCTAATTCAACCCCCACACTGAGTGTGTCGGATTATGGGTATGACAATACATTGCTGGAGCGCGGCACACCAGCAACAGGAGAGACCTGGTACTGGCAAGGCACTAATGCCAATGGCACTGATGAGAGTAATGCCAGTAGTACCTATGAAGTTACAGAGACAGGCACTTATTATCTAAGAAGCAAAAGCAATACCTCATCATGCTGGAGTCCGTCCGTGTCAGTTACCCTTACCGCAGAAGCCCCTGTGGTGACCGTATCGAGTATAACAGAAAGTACAACTACTATATCGTGGACTGCTACAGCGAATGCGACAAACTACGAGATAAGCAGGTCATTATCAATGGCCGGTGATTACACCGTTATCAGTACAGTAAGCGGATCGACCCTTGAATATACCGATACAGGCCTGGCTAACAATACGAACTATTATTACCGTGTTCAAAGCCTTGTAGGAACACAGAAATCACTTGGGTCAGTGGCAGTATCATTAAGGACTTTTAATGGTAACCAGGAGTTGGAGCACCAACCTCAATACAATGGCAACATCTCAGCGATACGC
>NZ_SMLV01000098.1 GCF_009711525.1 Fulvivirga lutimaris | reverse complement strand
AAAAGTGTAATAAGTATTAATGTTGTGAGTGCATGTAATTTGCCATGAAAATTAGGAAATTCGAATAGTGATTTAGAAAATATAGTTGATAAATAACTTAATGCATGGTCTATATTTTCTGCTCTAAAAAACACCCAGGTTAAGGCAGTTAAACTAAAGGTGGTCCCAATTTGTAACAACTCTTTAAATGATGGTAAGAGCTTCCCTTGTGCAACAGTGCCGGTGTTTATTCTATTCCTTTTGAGTAATAATAAGGGAAGAAAATACAAGGCATTAAGCATGCCCCAAACTATAAATGTCCAATTGGCGCCATGCCAAAACCCACTAACTACAAATATTGTAAAGGTGTTTCTTACTTTCTTCCAATTACCCCCACGACTACCACCCAGAGGGATATATAAGTAATCACGAAACCAAGTTGATAAAGAAATATGCCATCTTCTCCAAAACTCGGCAATGTCTCTTGAGAAATAAGGGAATGCAAAGTTCTGTTTTAAGTTAAACCCAAATAACCTTGATGTACCAATGGCAATGTCAGAATAACCAGAAAAATCTCCATATATCTGGAAAGTGAAGAATAAAACCCCTAGAACTAGGGTGCTTCCATCATATTCTGTTGAATTATTGAAAATTTGATTTGCTAAATGTGCAGAATTGTCTGCGATTACAATTTTCTTGAATAATCCCCACAAAATTTGTCTTAGCCCATCAATTGCTTTGTCATATTCAAAAGATCTTTTTTTATAGAACTGTGGCAATAGGTTGGTTGCTCTTTCGATTGGCCCGGCTACTAGTTGAGGGAAAAAGCTTACAAATGCAGTAAATGCAATGAAGTCTTTTGTTGGTTCTAGCTCTCTTTTGTATACATCAATTGTATAGCTGAGGGTTTGAAATGTATAAAAACTAATACCTACGGGTAAAATTATTTTTAAACCTTGTGCATTTATTGTGGTTCCAAATAACGAGAAAGCCGAAATGAAATTATCAAGAAAGAAATTGTAATATTTGAAAAAAGCTAAAAATCCAAAGTTGACCAATATACTTGTCCAAAGTAAGGCTTTCCTTTTAGCTAAATTTTCTTGTGTTCTGAGGAGACGTCCAATTGAATAGTCGACAACTGTACTAAAGAGTATCAATGATAGAAATCTCCAATCCCACCATCCATAGAATATATAACTGGCTGCAACTATTAAAAAATTTTGCCACTTCAAATTTCTATTTACCACAAACCAATAGAGTAAAAAAACAATCGGTAAGAAAATGGCAAAGTCAATTGAGTTAAAGAGCATTCCTTTGTTCTATTCTTAAATTCTAATAATTAGCATAGTTGTGTATCTCTGTAAGACAAACAAGTATCCTCCAGCCTTACCAAAGGTACGGCTGGAGGATACTTGTCTCAAATATAATATAATCTAGTTAACATGTGTCTTCAGTTATCTTAAGTGGATTTAGGTCTTTCTCGTCTCGGCTCAAGACTAGTTGATCAGTAAAGGATATATTAGATTTGATTAGTAGAATAGTAAAGTTTTTGTCATTCAAATAACCAGAACATTCTTACACCAAATTATGAAGGATAAAACTAATAGACATT
>NZ_SMLV01000080.1 GCF_009711525.1 Fulvivirga lutimaris | reverse complement strand
CTACTGTTAGTATCAACTGACAATAACTTTAAGTTGGCATCGTCTAAAAGCTTAACTCGCTCATCTGTTTTTAGACTTTTAGTAAGAAAATTACTCTTAAAATTAGTATCTACAATTAGGATTTTTTTATGAATTAGACTTAATGAATAAGCAAGTGAAATTATAACGAAGGACTTACCAGCTCCTACCCTTGCACTTGTAATTAGAAATTTCTTGTGTTCTGAGTTCTCCAACTCATACCTAAACTTTCTTAACAAGTGTCGGAATGCATCACTTTCCTGATCCCCTGATTCATTAAATACTCTAGGTGGATCATAATGTTTAGCTTTATGTATAGTATTAACTTGTCCAATCAATGGCAACTTTACTATACTTTTAAATCTCTCCGGAGTTTTGATAGAAAAATCTAGATACTCTATTAAAACGATCGTAAATATTGTTAGGCCAACACTCGCTACAATTGCAAACAATGTAGTTATAAGAACCTTTCTAGATTCAGGGTCATTTGCCGGCTGTCCCTGCATGATTTGCCTAATACCTTTACCTGATGCCAAAGATTCGTTTCTTGCATTATTATATTTTTCCTGCGCGCTTAAATATTCCTCTGAAGCTACATTAACTTCTCTTTGAAGGTTGGCTATTACAGCTTCTTTACTAGCAAAGTCTGACTTTCTATACTTTAATAAGCTCAGTGTTTGCTGGGTAGTGGCCACTTTAGATCTAGCTATTTCTAAAGCAGTCTCGATCTGCTCTTTTTGGTTTTCCAGTTCGGCCAAAGAAGGTTGTTCGCTATCCGAAACTTGCATTCTGGATAGCTTCTCGGTCTCAATTTTTAAATTCTGGCGCAAATTAGTAAGAGAATCTAAAAGCTCCTGATCACTGGCACCGCTCATTACATATTTCTCATTTAATGCTTGTATCCTATTTCTTAGTTGAAGCACATTTTTGTTTATGCGTTGAACATCAGCATTCGGATTTCCACCTCCATTAATTCGATTCAGTTTTGATTTAATGTTCCGTAAGGATACTTCCAAACTTTGCACTTCATTATTTTCTTCAGCTAGTTTCGTCTCCTGTTCAGCTATCTGATTTAACTGAGACTGAGACTCCATTTCAATATCAAAGAACTTATTATCTTGCTTGAAATTTTTAAGCAAATCAGACTTTTCATCCAAGTCCCTTTTCTTCTGATCTACTAAATCCGCAAAAAACTGAACAGACTCATCAGATCG
>NZ_SMLV01000035.1 GCF_009711525.1 Fulvivirga lutimaris | reverse complement strand
TTCAACTGGTTTTGAAGGTGGGCTTGATGTGTCATGGTTAACATTTAATAGTAACAGCACCTTAAGTCGTATTCAGGTAACTACTGATAATAGTCCTATAGAAGGATCTGAACATTTAACTATGGATGCAAACGCCAGTGGAACATTTGTTCAAAATGAAGCATGGTTGCACTTGGATTTATCTTCAGAAACAGATGTTGATCTTAGCTTTTTCTGGAAGGAGTTTGGTGATGAGAATCAAACTGGCCTTGAAGGTTTATATTTTTCAGATAATGCAGGTGCGTCTTTTACTCAAGTAGCAATATTTGGTGGTGAAGACTATGCAGATAATACCTGGCTTAACATTAAACTTGATGTAGATCAACTGGCAATAGACAATGGATTAACATTGTCTGCTACCTTTGTGATTAAATTTCAACAGTATGACAATGCCTCTATTCCAGATGATGGTTTCGCTTTTGATGACATCAATATA
>NZ_SMLV01000130.1 GCF_009711525.1 Fulvivirga lutimaris | reverse complement strand
ATAAAAATGCACAAGGCGAAAAGGTGGAAGACACACAATGGCACAATGTGGTAGCCTGGGGTAAGACTGCAGAGATAGCGGGTGACTATCTGAAAAAAGGACAGGAGGTAGCCATTGAGGGTAAACTTGTGCACAGATCTTATGAAACATCTGCGGGTGATAAAAGATATATCACTGAGATAAATCTAAATGAGTTATTGATGATTGGTGGAAAAAAATAAAAACCTGATTTTCATCATGTTTTTTCTGCTATCATCTTACTACATTTATTGAGCATTTCAGAGCGTCACTGACCTTGAGGTGTTCATAGAAAAGATGGTACTTTGTACATTGAAATTTTAACTTCAATGACAGTCCAACTCAAAGGCGAGCATTGCTCGCCTTTGGAGTTTATGACCCTTTTATACTTGATAGCAAATAGCACCTATCAGCTTAGGAGACTTTTACTGTGCCTCTCTTGATTTTATATAATTGCTTGGTGTTGTGTTTAATCTGTTTTTAAAAACCTTATTAAAGGTAGCCTTGGAATTAAAGCCACTTTCATTGGCTAAACCTAAGATTGTGAGTTTGTGATGTGCGCCTTCTTCAATCGACTTTAAGAAAGCTTCAAGCCGGTAGTTATTAACAAAATCGTTAAAGCCTTCATGGTACACTTCGTTTAATAACCAAGAAAGCCTATTGCTTGTGGTTTTAAGTTTCGAGGCGAGCTCATCCAATGTTAAATTCAGTTCCTTATAAACATGTTCTTCTTTCATTAGCCTTTCTAACTCCTCCTTAAGTTTTGACAACTGGTTGTCATTTGAAAGTTGAGCAGCATCACCTTTAGTGGCTGGAGCTATACTTTTAACACTGTTAATAGCATAGTATGCAATGATATGTACCGTTAGGGGCGTTATTAACCAAATGGCATTATAATCAATGAATAAACGATGACTAACAAAGTATCTATATAAGAAAGTTACAAGCCATAGGATTACATCAGCATACATCAGAATTATGAAAGCATTTAAAAATTTGAATTTCTTTCTTTTAGATGTTAGTCCTCTATTTGACCTGATCATGAAAAATGAAACGGAGATGTATATCAGCCCTGAAATAATACCACCAAATTCAGTTAATGAATACCATAGCGTCAAGCTACCATCATACTGCATTTGAACTAATTCCTTACTGGTATATTGGCATACATATGCTACAGTGATTAGATAAATAATGATTGGTATATAGTGATATAGCTTTTTAAAATTTGAATGGCCTAAGATTGATTTGGTGTAGAAATATATGACTGGGCCAAATAAAAAGATTAAAGCATCTGGCAAAAACACGAAATGGAATGGCAAAGAGGTTTTTCTGAAATGAAAATAAAAACCTCTGCCCAAAAGCATAATTGTAGTCATGAAAATTATCCATATTAAGTACTTATTAGCTTTTTTATGTACTAAATAACCACTAAGTGCCAGGCCTTGAATTGCTCCAGATAGGATTATAATATCTATTAATTTGAAATACATGCTAAGCTTGTTCTTAGTTATGACCAACCATACGTAAGGATTAATTAATTGGATACACAATTGTGTGTTTGTGACAAATCATCATTCCTTATAAAAATCAATTATAAGTTATTAATTGATTTCACAAAGAAACTTCCATTGACTTTTTATTTGTCTAATGGAATATCCGATCTAGAATTAGATGAAAATAAGTCTCAAATTATACTTTGAGACGACTTGATGCAGTAATACCGGTATAATTGGTGAAATAGGTCATTTATTTAAAACTCAAACGTATTCTGTCATTATGCCTTGTTGCTATTGAAACACACTCAGTTAACAATATGGATGTTGTAATATGTGTAATGCAATGGTAGAATAAATAACTAACAACTATGTTTCCTACAAAATTTCATCAAACCAGTTTAGCACCTCGAGAATTAAATTCAATGCAGCGTCAGGTACTGATACTGAGTGAAGATCAGTGTTATTCAGATTCGATGAGACTACTTCTTGAAAGCTCATTGAAATATTTTGTTTGCCAAATATCTGAACATGAGAATTACCGTCAGTTTTTGAAGGTTGTTAATTCAGGTGTTGTGATTTTAGAGTTTGACTCAAATATGTTGTCATTTACAGCATTAAGGAATGAGCTTAAGGCGCTAAAGCTTGCTCCTAAATTGTTGTTGATATTAAATGATCAACAAATGCATTTTATACCCCAAATTCTTGAAATAGGAACCGAAGCTATAATCACAAAGGGAGATGATCTTCATAGATTGGTGCAGATTATCGATATAGTTAATAGCGGACATAGTTACCTGAGCCAAAAAGTCATTAATTACCTAGTTAAGAAATCTGTGAAAGACGGTCACTCAGAGCTAACCCAGCGTGAGTATGAAGTATTGGTGCTTTTAGGCAAAGGACTGAGTTACAATGCC